>DATDGN010000109.1:0-22653 GCA_036522095.1 Candidatus Cybelea sp.
CGGCGGTGCGCTCCGCTAGCGAGACCGCCGCGGGGTCCACCACGCGCAGGGGCGTCCGCGGCGCGTAGTGGACGGGGAGCCGCCCCGGCGCCGAGACCGGCCCGCGGGGCGCGCGCCGGGCCAACGGGCCGATCGCATCCTCGATCTCCTCGGCCGCCACGGCGCCGGGGCGCAGGAGCGCCGGCGCGGGCTCGAGCGCGACGATCGTGGACTCGATCCCGTAGTGCGTCGCTCCGCCGTCCAGGATCAGATCGACGTCGAGCGCCTGCGCCACGTGTGCGGCGCGGGTCGGGCTCAGGCCGCCGAAGGCGTTGGCGCTGGGCGCCGCCAGCGGCTCGCCCAGGCCGCGCAACACGGCCCGCGCCACCGGATGCGACGGCATGCGCACCGCGACGCTCGACAGCCCGGCGGTGACCAGGCCCGGGACGCTCGGACGCTTGGGGAGCACGAGCGTCAGCGGACCCGGCCAGAAGCGCGCGATCAGGGTCTCGGCGGCCTTCGGCACGCGCGTCGCGACCCGCTCCAGGCTCTCGCGATCGGCGACGTGGACGATCAGCGGGTCGAACTCGGGGCGCCCCTTGATCTCGAAGATTCGCGCCACCGCCGGGGCGTCCCAGACCAGGGCTCCAAGCCCGTAGACCGTCTCGGTGGGCAGTGCGACGACGCCGCCGCTGCGCAGGAGCGCCACGGCGCGGGCGATGCTTTCGGGAGTCGCGGGCAGGATCGGCACTTTAGCGACCGCCCGTCAGGGAAGGGATGCCGTCCACGCCCAGATGATACACTGGGGCCAGTATGCGAGCCGTTCTACTTTTTAGCGCGCTGCTTTCCGTCGTTCTCAGCGGGTGTGGAGGCGGCGGCGCGACCCCGCCCGCCCCCTTCCTGCCCCCGCCGCCGGCCAAGAAGGGGAACCACTTCACCCACATCGTTATCCTCATTCAGGAAAACCGCACGTTCGACAATCTCTTCGCCACCTTTCCGGGAGCGGACGGGACGACCGTCGGCAAGACGCACAACGGCACGCTTCGCCTGCACGAGAGCAATCTCGAGAGCCCGATCTCGCCCCGCAACGGCTACGCGTTCTGGGTGCAAGACTACAACCACGGGCGCATGAACCACTTCGACCTCGTGCCGATCGGCAAGGTCCCCGGAACGTACGTCTATGCCTATGTCAATCCGGCGCAGATCAAGCCGTATTGGGAGCTGGCCAAGCGTTACGTGCTCGCCGATCACACGTTCCAGACCGACGGCAGCGGCAGCTTCACGGCCCACCAGGATCTGATCCGCGGCGGAACGGAGCTCGACAGCCAGCACAACATCATCGACTTCCCGTCGCAGACGCCGTGGGGCTGCGACGCGCCGCCCGGCACCAGGACGTCGCTGATCACCGCCGGCAACCAGTGGCAGCAATATCACGACCAGGGCCCGTTCCCGTGCCTCACGTATTCGACGCTGCGCGATCGGCTCGATGCCAAACAACTCTCGTGGCGCTACTACGCGCCGGCCGTCGGAGGAAGCTTCGGCGGAAATCTCTGGAACGCGTTCGACGCGATCAAGGCCGTCCGCTATGGCTCGGAGTGGAACACGAACCAGGCCTCGCCCGAGACCAAAGTGTTTACCGACATCTCGCGCGACACGCTCCCGGCCGTGTCGTGGGTGGTCCCCGATTACCAAAACTCCGATCATCCGGGCGACAACAGCGACACCGGGCCGTCGTGGATCGCGCAGGTCGTCAACGCGATCGGCCAGAGCCCCGCGTGGCAGACCACCGCGATCGTCATCGTGTGGGACGACTGGGGCGGATGGTACGACCACGTGGCGCCGCCGGGGCGCCATAGCTTCGGCGGCCTAGGCTTCCGCGTTCCGATGATCGTCGTCTCGCCGTTTGCCAAGCGCGGCTTAATCTCGCACAACCGGTACGAGCTCGGCAGCATCGTGCGCTTCATCGAAGACAACTGGAACCTGCCGCGCCTCGGCACGACCGACTCGACCTCCCCCGATTTCGTCAACGACTTTTTTGACTTCACGCAACAACCGCGTAACTATGTGCCGATTGGGGGAAAGTATCCTAAAGTATACTTTCTGAACCAGCGGCCTTCGAATCTACCGGTAGATGACGAGTAAAAATAACCACGATTACCGATGCTGTTAAAAACGACAATGCATAATACGGTCCGGCCGAATGGAACGGCGCGGCGGTTGGCGAACGTCGGCCTTGGTTCGAAATGCGCACGCTAGAGAAGGTGTCCGGAATGATCGCTGCACGGCCGCGTCTCGCGGCCGTTCCGGTCGTGTTGTCCGATTTCGAAACGATCGGCGTGACGAGCCCGCGCGCGCAAGACGACCTGAAAGTCATTCAGGCGCACTTCATGACGCTCGCCCAGTGCGCGTCGCGCGGCGTGACGTCGGCCGCGGAGCGCGACCGCATCGCGCGCACGCTGCAAGAGCGCATGGCCCGTTACGGCGCGTCGTCCGAGCACATCGCGCAGCGCCAGGTCAGCGTCTTGACTTCGCGCTTCGTCACGCAGGATCCCGACAATGAGTACGAGCCCATCCGCCGGTTCGGGAATCTCCGCACGGGTACGGGCGAGCCGCTCGACGAGCGCATGAGCCTCTTCGAGGAGATAGCGTACGACGTGTTCGCGCGGGTCTACCGCGACGAGGCCGCGGCTCCGCCCGACGACGTCATCCACGTGAGCTGCTCTGGGTATCTCTCGCCCAGTCCCGTGCAGAGCTTCCTGTCGCGCCGCGGCTGGCTCGGCGTCGGAGTCACGCATTCGTATCACATGGGATGCTACGGCGCGTTTCCGGCCATCCGCACCGCCGTGGGGCTCGTCGGCTCCTCGTACGTCTCGCTGCCGAAGCGTAAGCAGCGCGTCGATCTCGTCCATACCGAGTTTCTCTCGCTGCACTTCGATCTGCTCGGCGACGAGCCCGACAACTTCGTGACGTCGACGCTCTTCGCGGACGGCTTCATCAAGTACGCGGCGTATCCGCAGTCGGAGTTCGAGAAGAGCCGCAAGAGCGGGCTGCGCATCCTCGCGATCGACGAGTACATCCTGCCGGACTCGCTGCCCGAGATGACCCTGCGGCCCGGCCCTCTGCAGTTCGACATGTCGCTCTCGAAGCGCGTGCCGTTCATGATCCGCGACTCGATCAAAGACTTCGTCGACTCGATCTGCGGCCAGGTCGGCCTGGACTTCGAGCGCGAAAAGTTGGGGATGGTCTTCGCGATCCACCCGGGCGGCCCGGCGATCCTCAACCAGATCCGCAGCCGCCTCGGGATCGAGGAGTCGCAGATCGAGCTGAGCCGGAAGGTTCTCTGCGAAAACGGAAACATGGCCTCCGCGACCGCGCCGCACATCTGGCAGCTGATCGTGGAATCCCAGGCTATTCCTCGGGGAGCGAAGGTCCTGAGCATGGCGTTCGGTCCGGGTTTGACCGTGATCGGCGCCCTTTTCGAAAAACTATAGCGTCACAATCAACGGGAGCTATGAGTACAACGACACCGCAGAGGTTCTCCGTGCCTGGGCCGTTCTATTGGAGCGTCCGCGCCGTACACGCGGGCGCGCCGCTCTTCGTCGGCCTCGGCAATCTCGAGTCGGGCTTCCTCAAGGGGCGGCTCGCCGCGACCAAAGTGGACCGGCCGGTCTATATCTGCGGCCTGCCGCGCGCGGGGACGACGATCACGCTGCAGATGCTCAGCGAGCATCCCGACGTCGTGACGCATAAGTACGCCGACTTCCTGATGCCCTACATGCCGTACGTGTGGAACAAGGTTTTTCCGCGCATCCCGGTCGACGCGATGCGTAAGCCGGTTCCCCGCATCCACCGCGACCGGATCGAGGTGACACGGGACAGCGCGGAGATGGGCGAGGAGATCCTGTGGGAACACTTCTTCCCGCACATCCACGACGAGGCGAACTACAGCGTGCTCGACGGCACGACGTCGAACCCCGCGTTCGAGCGCTTCTACGACGAACACTTGCGTAAGCTCGCGCTGGTGCGCGGGCGGACGCGCTACGTGAGCAAGGCGATCATGTGCGTCGTCCGCATGCAGTATCTGCGCAAGCTCTTCCCCGACGCGCGCTTCCTGCTCTACATCCGCAATCCGGTCGACCACGTCGCGTCGCTGATCAAACAAGACCGCATCTGGGCCGAGCTCGAGCAGAGCGACCCGCGCCAGATCGAAATCATCGAGCTCACCGGACATCACGAGTTCGGCCCGCATCAGGTGATGGCCAACGTCGGGGACCCCGAGGAGCTCAAGGCGATCCGCGCGCTCTTCGATTCAGGGCGAGGCGCTGAGTCGCGGGCGCGCTATTGGGCCTATGTATACGGCTTCGTCGCCCGGCAGCTCGAGAGCGATCCCGACCTCGCGCGGCGCGTCTGCGTCGTGCGCTATGAGGATCTCTGTGCCGACTCGCTGCCCACGATCGACCGCATCATCGCACACGCCGAGCTCGACCCGCGGAGCTTCTCCGCGACGCGCGAGGCGTACGGGCAAAAACTCTCGTTCCCGGATTACTACAAGCCGAAGTTCGACGCGGCGCAGATGTCCGCAATCATCTCGGCAACGTCCGGCGTGGCCACGAAGTTCGGCTACGACGTCGACGCCATCGCCCAGAAGGTGGCGGTCTCGTGAGCCCGCGGCTGTGGGCGCTCGTGCTCTTCACCGGCGCGGCCATCGCGGCGTGCGGCGGGGGCTTGTCCTCGAGCGGAGCCGGCGGCGGGTTGATCCCCGGCGCGCGCGGGCAAAGCGGAAGCACGAAGATCAAGAACGTGATCGTCGTGATCCAGGAGAACCGCAGCTTCGACAATCTCTTCGCGACCTATCCCGGCGCCGGCGGCGCGACCAGCGGACAGGCGGCGCCGATGCCGACTCCGATCGCGGCGGCGTGCGCGAGAAAGGGCCAACCGGTCATCACGCAGCCCACGACGGTACCGCTCACGAAGGTGTCGTTGGTAGGAGCCGGCTTCAAGAACAATTTCGGAGAGGACAACGACCTCGATCACATCTACGGCGGCTACCTCGCCGAATACGACAACGGGAACATGGATGGGTTCGACCTCGCGCTCTTCGGCGCCGACGGGAGTGGTCCGCAGGCGGAGTGCACGTACGCGTACCAATACGTAGATCCCAACGACATCAAGCCGTACTGGGACATCGCAAACCAGTACGTGCTGGCCGATGCGATGTTCGACACGCAGGGCAGCTCCAGCTTCACCGGACATCAGGACCTAATCGCGGGCGGCACGGCCGTCAACTACAAGGTGTCCAAGTACGGCGATAACAGCATCATCGACAACCCCTTCAACACGCCGTGGGGCTGCGACTCGCCGCCGGGCACGGTGACGACGCTGATAACGACTAGCGGCCGATACCTGATGGGCGCCGGCCCGTATCCATGCCTCACGTACGGCACTATCCGCGACCAGCTCGACGCCAAGAAGATATCCTGGAAGTACTACACGGTCGGCTCGACTAAGCGCGCGTACATCTGGAGCGCATTCGACGCGATCAAGAAGGTGCGGGACGGGTCCGAGTGGGGCATAAACGTCACGACCAGCCCGAACGTGATCTTCAACGACATCAAAAACGGCAAGCTCCCCGGGGTGGCGTGGGTGACGCCCGACGCGCCGAACTCCGATCATCCGGCCGAGTACATGCACGTGGGGAAAAAGTTGGTGCCGGTCGACTACGGTCCGTCGTGGGTCGCGTCGGTCGTGAACGCGATCGGCCAGAGCAAGTACTGGAACTCGTGCGCGATCGTCATCCTGTGGGACGACCCGGGCGGGTTCTACGACCACGTCAAGCCGCCGTTTCTCGATAATCAGGGCGGTTTGGGATTCCGCTTGCCGATGCTCATCGTCTCGCCCTACGTTGCGGCGCACGTCGAGCACACCCAGTACGAGTCGGCGAGCGTTCTGAAGTTCATCCAGGATAATTGGAACCTCGGAACGTTGCCCGCTACGCCCGACGTCCGCGCCGCAAGCATCGGCAACGCCTTCAACTTCAGCCAGAGCCCGCGCCCGTTCCACAAAATCCAGTCGAAGTACTCCGAGTCGTTCTTCCTAAAACAGCAACCGTCCGGCCTGCCCGTCGACACCGAGTAGTGTAGCCGTGCCGGCACACGTTGGCTGCCGATCCTTCGTTCTTCTGGCGATAGCCGCCGTAGCCGTCGCGGCGTGCGGCGGCGGCTCGTCTTCGGGCGGAGCCGCCGGCGGCACGTTGATTCCCGGCGCGCGCGGGCACAGCGGCAGCACCCCGATCCAGCACGTGATCGTCGTCATCCAAGAAAACCGCAGCTTTGACAACTTCTTCGCGACCTATCCGGGCGCAAACGGCGCGACCAGCGGACAGGCCGCACCGATGCCGACTCCGATCCAGCAATCGTGCGCGAAAAAGGGCCAGCCCGTCGTCACCAAGCCCACGACGGTGCCGCTGACGAAGGTCAACTTGGTCGGTGACGGTTTCCCGCCTAACAACTTCGGTCACGACAACGACCTCGATCACCACTACGGCGGCTACCTCACGGAGCTCGACAACGGAAACATGGACGGGTTCGATCTCGTGAAGTTCGGCGCGACCGGCTACGGACCGCAGTACGAGTGCACCTACGCCTACCAGTACGTCGATCCCAACGACATCAAGCCGTACTGGGACATCGCCAAGCAATACGTGCTGGCGGATAACATGTTCGACACGCAGGGTAGCGAGAGCTTCACCGGACACCAGGACCTGATCGCCGGCGGCACGGTTGTCAACTACCAGGTGTCAACGTACGGCGACGACAGTATCATCGACAACCCGATTGGCGCGTTCTGGCCTTGGGGCTGCGATTCACCGCCGGGCATGACGACGTCGCTGATCACCACGAGCGGTCAATACCTCCAGGGCGCCGGCCCGTTTCCATGTTTCACGTATAGCACCATTCGCGATCAACTCGACGCCAACAAGATCTCGTGGAAATATTATACGATCGCATCGAACCAGGGCGCCGGCATATGGAGCGCGTTCGACGCAATCAAGGCCGTTCGCGGCGGACCCGAGTGGCACGCGAACGTCACGAAAAACCCGAACGTCATCTTCAAGGACATCAGAAACGGCAAGCTGCCGTCCGTGGCGTGGGTCACGCCCGACGCGCCGAACTCCGATCATCCCGCCGAATACAAGATCGTCGGCAGGAAACAGGTCCCGGTCGATAACGGTCCGTCATGGGTGGCGTCGGTGGTGAATGCGATCGGCCGGAGCACATACTGGAATTCGTGCGCCATCATCATCCTATGGGATGACCCGGGCGGCTTCTACGATCACGTCAAGCCGCCGTTTCAAGACAATCAGGGCGGGCTGGGCTTCCGCTTGCCGATGCTGATCGTTTCACCGTACGTTACGGCGCATGTCGAGCACACGCAGTACGAAACGGCAAGCGTTTTGAAGTTCATCCAGGACAACTGGAGCCTCGGGACATTACCGCCGTCGCCGGACGTCCGCGCCGCGAGTATCGGCAACGCTTTCAACTTCAGCCAGAACCCGCGCAAGTTTCGCAAGATCCAGTCGAAATACTCCGAGCAGTACTTCCTCAACCAGAAGCCATCCGGCCTCCCCGTCGACACCGAGTAATCGTGCGATTACTGTTCGTCGGGGATCGTGCCGTCGTTGGGCTGCTGCAGGAAGAAGTCCGGTCCTCTGGGCGATTTGATCGGGACGAACTTGCGCGGCGGCGCGGCGAAGTCGAAACAGTCGCCGGCCGGCGACGTTGCGCGATGGTCGGCGTCGGTGAGCTGAGCTAGGCCGAAGAGGTCTTCGGCGAAGCGCAGCACGCTGGCCGTCTCGTACTGCACGTGCGAAACGCGGTCTTTGCGGGCGTAGGGCGAGATCACCAACAGTCCAACGCGGAATCCGAGCCCGTCGTAGCCACGGTACGGCGGCGGCACGTGATCGTAGAAGCCACCCCAATCGTCCCACTGCACGAAGATCGCGGTCGTATTCCAGAACTTGCTCTTGCCTACCGCGTCGACCAGCGACGTCACCCACGACGGACCGTAGCCGCCGCCGCAGATCGGATGGTCCGAGTCGGGGCAAAGCGGCGTGATCCAGGTAAAGCTCGCGAGCTGTCCGGCGGCAACGTCCTGCAAGAAGCGCTTCTGCGGCATGATGACGTCCTTGTGCCAGTCCGGACCGTGGAAGATGTGACTGACGGCCTGATAGCCGGACCAAAACCCGCTGACCGGTTTCTGATACGAGCTGGTGTAGAAGCGCCACGACAGACCGGCCTGATCGAGCTCGTCGCCGAGCGTCTTATAGTTGAAGCACGGGCGCTGCGCATTGCCGTACGTGCGCTGATGCGTGATGGTAGCGACCTCGTCGCCCGGGTATCCCTCGCAGCCCCAGAACGAGTCCGGAACGTTGACGCTCGAACGCGCCTGCGCCGCGATGATGTATTGATGCGCAACGAAGCTCTCGTCCAACTGCGACGCGAACATCCGGTCGGCGAGCACCCATTCGTGCGCCATGTCGAACAGCGGCTTCGTCTCGCTGTGCGGCACGTAGACGTACTGTCCATTGCGCGGGCCGCCGTACAGCTGTTCCCTGTCGAATCCGTCCATCCGGCAATGGGTTCCGGGCAGCTTCCCGGCTCCATGGCAGGCCTGGAACATCGCATGCGCCGAGTGGTCGATCTCGTACTGCGCCGTTAGGCTGACCGGCGCGAGTTTGATGCGCTTTCCGGTGGACGTCTTGCCGCTCGACACCGTATCCGCGCCGGGATAACCCTGGAACATGTCGTCGAAGCTGCGGTTCTCTTGCACGATCCAGACGACGTGCTTGATCTTGCCGGCGCCGGTGCCGCCCAGTGTGCGGAGGACGTCGTCCGCACGTGGCAGCAGCGCCGGTGCGCCCGGCGATCCGATCGAACACGAGCCGAGGCCGACGGCCGCGGCCGCGCATGCCGCGAGCGTGCTGATTCGCCGCATCACGATACGCGCAGCAATGCCACCAGGCCCTCCAAATTCCCTCCGGGAACCAACGCTTCCCAGGCTACAGCGCAACGTTTGCAAAGGAGCTTCTCGTGAACGGACCCACTAGACCAGCGGCGTCGCTTCTCGTAGCGCTCGGAGTCACGGCGTGCAACGCCGGCGGCTCGTTCGGCGTGCCCGGCACCGCCGCGCAATCCGTCGGCCAGTTGCCGTCCTCGTACCTCGAGGCAACCGGCTCTAAACGCCTGTGCGCCGACACGCGCGTAGGTTATTTGAACTGCGACGTGTTGCTCAACACCAACGCCGAACCCGGCGTCCCCGGACTTGGTCCCCCCGACTTCCAAAAGGCGTACGCCCTGCCGTCCAAGACCAAGGGGGCCGGGCAGATCGTCGCGATCGTCGACGCCTACGACAATCCGAACGTCGCGTCCGATCTCAATGCCTACCGTAAGAACTTCGGCCTCGGCACGGCCAAGTTCAGCAAGTACAACCAGTTAGGCCAAAAGAAGAACTACCCGTCGCATTGCGCGGGCGGCTATGCGGGATGGTGCGTCGAGATCGACCTCGACGTCGACATGGTGTCGGCGTCCTGCCCGAAGTGCACGATCTGGCTGTTCGAGGCCAACACGAACAACGGCAACGATCTGTACGCGGCCGTTGCCAGAGCCGCGAAGATGGGAGCGCACATCATCAGCAACAGCTACGGCGGAGGCGGCGGAAGCGCGTCTCACGGCGACTTCGCCAAGAAGGGCGTCGTGTATCTCGCGAGCGCCGGCGATTTCGGTTACGGAATGCAGGATCCGGCCGACTATGACACGGTCGTGTCGGTGGGCGGCACCCAACTCTCCAAGGTCGGCTCGAAGTACACCGAAAAGGTCTGGCCGCACAGCGGCGCCGGCTGCTCGGTCGTGACCAAGCCCTCGTGGCAGCACGATTCGAAGTGTGCGGAGCGTACCGGTAACGACATTTCTGCAGTCGCGGAGAACGTCGCCGAGTACGACTCGTTCCATTACGGCGGCTGGATCCAGGTCAACGGCACGAGCATCTCCTCGCCGCTACTCGGCGGCGTGTTCGGCCTGGCCGGCAACGCCGGCACGCATCAGAGCGGTAAGCCGTTCTGGACTATGACCAATCAAAACCGCCGGAGGTATCTGCACTACATCAACTCCGGCGGCGTCGTCGGCTGTCCGCCGAGCCTGATGGGTAGCTATCTGTGTGTGGCCGGGACGAGTCAGTACACGACCTACTCGGGGCCGGCGGGCTGGGGCACTCCCAAGGGCATCGGCGCTTTCTAGTACCTGGGTTAACCGAACTCGAAGTAGCGGGGCGGCGCCAAAACGCGGCCCTGCTTTCTTACGTTGGTAAGGCGGGGAGGTAGCCGGGCGACCCGCACGGTAAGCCTCCTTCCCCAAGAATCTCAAAACAGAGAAGCAAGGAGCAATTGTGAACGGACCTATTAAACTGGCGGCGCCGCTCGTGATAGCGGTCGCCCTCGCGGCGTGCAACGCGGGCGGATCGTCCAGCGTTCCCGCGGCCGGCGTTCAGACCGGCGGCGCGCTGCAAAACTCGACCCTCGAGGCGAGCGGCTATCATCGCGTCTGCGCGGACACGCGCGCCGGCTACATGAACTGCGACGCCCTCACGATGTCGAATATCTCGCCCGGCGTGGCCGGCTTGGCGCCGGCGGACTTCCAAAAAGCGTACAACCTGCCGATCACCAAGGGATCGGGCCAAATCGTTGCGATCGTCGACGCCTACGACAATCCCAACGCAGCCAGCGACATCAAGACGTATCGCACGCAGTTTGGCCTCGGAACTGCCAGCTTCACCAAGTACAATCAGAGCGGGCAGAAGAGTCACTATCCGGTGGGCAATACGGGTTGGGGCGTTGAGGAGGACCTCGACATCGAGATGGTCTCGGCGTCGTGTCCGCTCTGCACGATCTACCTGATCGAAGCCAACACGAACAACAGCAACGACCTCTACGCGGCCGTCGCCGAGGCCGCGAAGTTGGGCGCGCACATCATCAGCAACAGCTACGGCGGTGGCGGCGGAAGCTCGTCCTACGGCGACTTCGCTAAGAAGGGCGTGACGTATCTCGCGAGCGCCGGCGACAACGGCTACGGCGAGCAGGATCCGGCCGACTACGACACGGTCGACTCGATCGGCGGAACCACGCTCAGCAAGCAGGGCTCGACGTACAAGGAACAGACTTGGGCGTTTAGCGGTGGCGGCTGCTCGGTCGTAACCAAGCCCTCGTGGCAGCACGATCCGAAGTGCTCGCTGCGCACCGGTAACGAGGTATCGGCGGTCGCCTCGGGCGTCGCCGAATACGACAGCTACGGCGGTTACGGCTGGTTCACCGTCGGCGGCACGAGCGTTTCGTCGCCGCTGCTCGCCGGCGTGTTCGGCCTGGCCGGCAACGCAAGCACGCATCAGAGCGGTAAGCCTTTCTGGACGCTCAAGCCATTGAAGCTCAAACACTCGCTCCACAACATCACGGTCGGCGGCGTGATTCACTGCCCGCCCAGCCTCGCCGGCAGCTACCTCTGCGTGGCGGGAACCAAACAGTACAAGACCTACGCCGGCCCGACCGGCTGGGGAACGCCGAACGGCATCGGTGCCTTCTAGCGCCGGCGCCAAAAAGTAACTTGAGATCACGGGGCGGCGCCAAGAAACGCCGCCCCGCTTTCTTACGTTTGTAAGGCGAGGAGGTAGCCGGGCCACCCGCAAGGTAAGCCTCCTTTCCCAAGAATCTCAAACCAGAGAGCAAGGAGCAATTGTGAACCGACATATCAAACTGGCGGCGCCGCTCATCATAGCGGTCGCCCTCGCGGCGTGCAACGCGGGCGGATCGTCCAGTGTTCCCGCGACCGGCAGCGCGCTGCAAAACTCGACCCTCGAAGCGAGCGGCTATCATCGCGTCTGCGCGGATGCCCGCCCCGGCTACATGAACTGCGACGTCCTCACGATGTCGAACATCGCGCCCGGCGTGGCAGGCTTGGCGCCGATCGATTTCCAGACGGCGTACAAGCTTCCGATCACCAAGGGATCGGGCCAAGTCATTGCGATCGTCGACGCGTTCGACAATCCCACTGCAGCGTCGGATCTCGCGAAGTATCGCACGAACTTCGGTCTCGGAACGGCCAACTTTACCAAATACAACCAGACCGGCCAGCAGAGTAACTACCCGTCGGTCAATAGAAATTGGGGCCTGGAAGAGGACCTCGACATCCAGATGGTCTCGGCGTCGTGTCCGCTCTGCAAGATCATCCTGATCGAAGCCAACGACAACTATACGAACAATCTGTACGCGGCCGAGAAGGAGGCCGTGAAGCTCGGCGCGCACGTCGTCAGCAACAGCTGGGGCGGCGGCGGCGGAAGCTCGTCCGGCGGCGCGTTCAACCACGCCGGCGTGGTGTATCTCGCGAGCGCCGGCGACAACGGTTACGGCGCGCAGGATCCGATGGACTACGACACCGTCGTCGCGGTCGGCGGGACCAATCTCTCCAAGCAGGGCTCGACCTACAAGGAGAACACGTGGGCGCAAAGCGGCGGCGGCTGCTCCGTCGAGACGAAACCGTCGTGGCAGCACGATCCGAAGTGCACCAATCGTACAGCCAACGAGGTGTCGGCGGTCGCCTCGAACGTCGCGGAGTACGATACCGGCTACGGCGGCTGGATCGTTATCGGCGGCACCAGCGTCTCCTCGCCGTTGATCGCCGGCATCTATGGTCTGGCGGGCAACGCGAGCACGCATCAGGGCGGTAAGCCAATCTGGACACTCACGGCCAAGAAGCTCAAGCACTCGCTCCACACCATCACGCTTGGCGGCGTCATACACTGCCCGCCCAGCCTCGCAGGCAGCTACCTCTGCGTGGCGGGAACCAAACAGTACAAGACCTACGCCGGGCCGACCGGCTGGGGAACGCCGATCGGCATCGGTGCTTTCTAGCGCTCGCTAGAATTGGTAGGCAAGAGGGGGTTGACCGAAATGGTCGGCCCTCTTTTCTTCGCGACGAAAGTGGCAGGTCAGGAAACTCCCAGGGTGAATCAAGCCGGACCCAGATCCCACCCAATTACTAAGGAGCATTTGTGAACGGAACCATAAAACTCGTGGCGCCGCTCGTCGCGGCGCTCGCCATCGCCGCCTGTAGCGGCGGCTCTTCGAGCATACCGGCTGGCGGTTCGTCCGGTCAGTCGATGCTGACCCAGGCACACGGATTCGTGCCCGACTGGCTCGCGCGCGGCGAAGCGCGTCCCGTCTGCCCGGCGGTCGCAGGCAAACCGACCTGCACCGCTCTGACGAAACAAGGCATTCAACCCGCCTGCACCGGCGCGACGTGCGGCTTTGCGCCGATCGATCTCCAGACGCGCTACCATCTGCCGATCACCAAGGGATCGGGCCAGATCGTCGCGATCGTCGACGCGGGCGACAATCCAGGTGCGGCTACCGACCTCTCGACGTATCGCACGCAGTTCGGTCTCGGCACCGCCACCTTCCACAAGTACAATCAGAGCGGACAGCAGAGCCACTATCCGTCGTACACCGGCTGGTCGGTAGAGATCAGTCTCGACACCGAGATGGTCTCGGCGGCCTGCCCGCTCTGCACGATCTATCTCGTCGAGGCGAACAGCGCGAGTTCGGCCGACCTCGACACGGCCGAGAACGAGGCCGTGACGCTGGGCGCGCACATCATCAGCAACAGCTGGATCTGCTACGGCTCGATCAGCTGCGTCGACACGTCGGCGTTCTCTAAATCGGGCGTCGACTACCTCGCCGCGTCGGGCGACTTCGGCTACGGCCAGAACGGTGCGCCGGAAGCGCTCGACACCGTCGTTTCGGTCGGCGGCACGCAGCTCGCGAAGAGCGGCTCGACCTACACCGAATCGATCTGGAACGGCGCCGGCGGCGGCTGCGCCACCGGTGAGACCAAGCCCTCGTGGCAGCACGATCCGGGCTGCACGTCCCGCACCGACTCCGACGTCTCCGCTGAGTCCGGCTGCTCGCCGGGCGTGGCCGAGTACGACGCGCACGACGGCGGCTGGTTCGGCGTGTGCGGCACGAGCGCTGCGTCGCCCACGATCGGTGGAATCTTCGGGCTCGCCGGTAACGCGAGCTCGCGCCAGAGCGGTAAGGGCTTCTGGACCCTGCCCGCCAAGAAGCTCAAGCACAGCCTCCATGCCATCCTGACCGGCAATGACGGCTCGTGCGGCGGAAGCTACCTCTGCACGGCCGGCACGCATCAGTTCAAGAACTACTCCGGACCGGGCGGCTGGGGAAGCCCCAACGGCATCGGCGCGTTCTAACGCGCGGCGACTTAGTTACCAAAACGCGAGGCGGGTGCGTAATGCACCCGCCTCTTTTTTTCGTTAGAGACGATGACCAGGAGCATCGCGCGCGGCAGGTTAGGACGCCGGCAAAAGGCAAGCCCCTCCATCCAAACCACGGATGAATAAGGAGCAATTTGTGAACGGAACCATAAAGCTTGTGGCGCCGCTGATCGCGGCGCTCGCCATCGCCGCTTGTAGTTCGGGCGGCTCCTCCATGCCGGCCGGCGGCTCGACCGGCCAATCCGCGCTGACCGGAGCGCACGGCGTCGTGCCGGACTGGCTGGCTAAGGGTCAGGCGCGCCCAGTTTGTCCGCAGGTGACCGGACGGCCCACCTGCCTCGCGCTCACCCGGCGCGGAATCCAGCCGGCCTGCACCGGCGCGACGTGCGGCTGGGCGCCGATCGACCTCCAGACGCGCTACAACCTGCCGATCACGCGAGGGTCCGGCCAGATCGTCGCGATCATCGACGCTGGCGACAATCCCACGATCTCGACGTCACTCTCGACCTATCGGACGCAGTTCGGACTGGGCACCGCCAACTTCAAGAAGTACAATCAGAGCGGACAGCAGAGCAACTATCCGTCGTACACCGGCTGGTCGGTGGAGATCGCACTCGACGTCGACATGGTCTCGGCGACGTGCCCGCTGTGCACGATCTATCTCGTCGAAGCCAACAGCTCGAGCTCGGCCGACCTCGACACGGCCGAGTTAGAAGCCGTGACGCTGGGCGCGCACATCGTCAGCAACAGCTGGATCTGCTACGGCTCGATCAGCTGCGTTACCAATTCGGACTTCGATCAGCCGGGCGTCGTATACACCGCCGGATCGGGTGACGCCGGCTACGGGCAGAACGGCGCGCCGGAGGCGCTCGACACCGTCGTGTCGGTCGGCGGCACGCAGCTCGCGAAGAGCGGCTCGACCTACACCGAATCGATCTGGAACGGCGCCGGCGGCGGCTGCGCCACCGGCGAAACCAAGCCGGCGTGGCAGCACGATCCGGGCTGCACGTCGCGCACCGACTCGGACGTATCGGCGGAAGCCGGATGCTCGCCGGGCGTTGCCGTCTACGACCAGTATGACGGGGGATGGGGCGGCGTGTGCGGCACGAGCGCCTCGACGCCGATGGCCGCCGCGATGTTCGGTCTGGCCGGCAACGCAAGCTCGCAGGAGGCGGGAAAGCGTTTCTGGTCGCTGGGTAAAAAGCGCGTGCGCAACCTGCACCCGATCCTGGTCGGCAACGACGGCTCGTGCGGCGGAAGCTACCTCTGCACCGCCGGAACGCATCAGTTCAAGACCTACTCCGGCCCGGGCGGCTGGGGAAGCCCCAAGGGCATCGGCGCGTTCTAACGCGCGAGCGGCTAGGGCTCATGAGGCGGGCGCGGGAGCGCCCGCCTCTTCGTTATTCATAGTCCGGTGCGCGATAGTCGCCGGGCTGCGCGAGGAAGAAGCCGCGTCCGCGCGGCGCCTTGATCGGCACGAACGCGCGCGGTTTCTGCGTGAAGTCGAAACAGTCCGCGGCCGGCGACGTGGCGCGCCGGTCCGCGCTCGCGAGTTGTCCCAAACCGAAGAGATCCTCGGCAAAGCGTAGCACGCTGCCGGTCTCGTACTGCACGTGCGAAACGTAGTCGCGCTTCGCGTACGCGGAGATCGCGATCAACGGAACCCGGAACCCCAGGCCGTCGTAGTCTTTGTATGGCGGAGCAACGGGATCGTACAGTCCGCCCCAGTCGTCCCACTGCACGAAGATCACGGTCGAGTCCCAGAACTTGCTCTTGCCGATCTCGTTGACCAGCGCCGCGACCCACGACGGTCCGTATCCGCCGCCGCAGTTGGTATGGTCGGAGTCGTCACACACCGGAGTGATCCACGTGAAGTTGGCGAGCTTCCCGGCGGCGACGTCCTTGAAGAAGCGCTTCTGCGGCGTGATAATATTCGCCCAGTCCGGCCCGTCGTAGATGTGTTTCACGGCCTGATAGCTCGACCAGATCGCGCCGTCGCCGCTGGAACGGTTGCCGTACCAGCTCGAATAGAAGCGCCACGACAGGCCCGCCTTGTCGAGCTCGTCACCGAGCGTCGGATAGTCGAAGCACGCCGATTCCGGCGGCCCGTACGTGCGGTCGTGCAAGATCGTGGTTACGCTGTTGCTCGGCCCGGGCACGCATCCCCACGGACCGTACGGGATGTCGACGGCGGAGTGCGCCTGCGCTGCGATGACGTACTGGTGCGCCACGAAGCTCTCGTCGAGCTGCGACTGGAACATGCGATCGGCTAGCACCCACTCGTGCGCCATGTCGAAGTACGGCTGGGTCTCCTTGTGCGGCGCGTAGACGTACGTCGGATACTTGATGCTCTTCGGTGCGCCGTAGGTCTGCTCGCGATCGAATCCGTCCATCCGGCACTTCGTCCCGGGAAGCTTCGCGGTTCCGTTGCAGTCGGCGAACATCGCCGTGGCGGAGTGGTCGATCTCGTAGCGCCATGCGAGGCTCAAGGGGCGCAACGCGACGGTCCGGCCGTGCGAATTCTTGCCGCTCGAGACCGTGTATGCACCGGGATAGCCTTCGAACAGATTGTTGAAGCTGCGGTTCTCCTGCAGGATGTAGACGACGTGCCGGACCTTGCCCGCACCGGTCGCGCGCAGCGCGCCGAGCATCTGCGCCTGGCCGAGCGGCACCGCGGGGGCGCCGGCCGAGCACGCACTCAGCACGCACGCCGCGGCCAGCGCGACCGCGCGGCTACTGCCCATCGGGGATGCGGTAGTCGGGCGCCTGATGCAAGAAATACTGCGCTCCCTTCGGCGCCTGGATCGGCACGAACGCGCGCGGAGGCTTCGTGAAATCGAAGCAGTCCTGCGCGGGCGACGCCGCCCGCGCGTCCGCCTGCGAGAGCTGCCCCAGGTTGAACAAGTCCTCTGCGAAGCGCAGCACGCTCGCCGTCTCGTACTGCTTGTGCGACACGAAGTTCTGGCGCGCGTAGGGCGAGATCACGAGCAACGGGACGCGGAAACCGAGGCCGTCGTAGCCACGGTACGGCGGCGGCACGTGGTCGTACAGTCCGCCCCAGTCGTCCCAGAGGACGAAGATCGCGGTAGTATCCCAGAACCGGCTCTTGCCGACGGCGTTGACGAGCGCCGTCACCCATGACGGACCGGTGGCGCTCCCGCAGTCGATGTGATCGGAGTTCTTGCACGTCGGCGTGATCCAGGTGAAACTATCGAGCTTGCCGGCGGCGACGTCCGTGAGGAACTTCTGCTGCGGCGTGATGACGTTCGCCCAGTCTGGCCCGTGGAAGATGTGCTTGACGGCCTGATAGCCCGACCACTCGCCGCCGTTGGCATCCGTGTACTTGCTGGTGTAGAATCGCCACGGAAGCTTCGCGGCGTCGAGCTCGTCGCCGAGCGTCGGATAGTCGAAGCACGCCTGCTGCCACCCGCCGTACACGCGCGAGTCGGAGATCATCTGGACGACGTCGCTCGACCCTCCCTCGCACCCCCACTTGCCGTCGGGCAAATCCACGCTCGACTGCGCTTGCGCGGCGATCACGTACTGATGCGCGACGAAGCTCTCGTCGAGCTGCGACTGGAACGTGCGATCGGCGAGCACCCACTCGTGCGCCATGTCGAAGTACGGCTTCGACTCCTTGTGCGGAACGTAAACATACTGCGGGTTAGGCGGAGCCAAGAAGGCCTGCTCCTTATCGAACGAGTCCATGCGGCATTTCGTTCCCGGCAGGCTGCCCGTTCCATTGCACGCGGCGAACATCGCGCGCGCGGAGTGATCGATCTCGTAGGCGTGCGCCAGGCTCATCGGCCGCAGCTGGATCGTGTCGCCCTTCGAGTTCTTGCCCCACGACTGCGTATCCGCACCCGGATAGCCTTGAAAGAGATTGTCGAAGCTGCGGTTCTCTTGGACGATGAAGACGACGTGTTGGATCTTCCCGGCGCCGCTGCCGCCCCGCGGCGATCGCAGCGCGGCCGCGTGCGACAACGGCGGCGCGACCCCCGCCGGCGCTCCCGTGCCGCAGGCGGTGAGCAAAGCAAGCGCAAACGCGGCGGCCACCGGGCGCGCGACGGAACGTTTCGGCATAGCGCAGCAGCCTATGCCGCGGCGCGAGGCGCTTCCTCCCATCAAACCGCAGGTTTGCGACTCGGCGCGCCCAACTAGTGGCGCGTGGCTATGAGGTCCGCAGCTTTATCGACGCTCGCGCTGGCCGTGGCCGGCTGCGGCGCGGGCGGATCGCTCTCCGGCGGTCCCGCGGCGCCCGCGGTCCAGTACGCGCTGCGCGCGAGCACGACGCCGATTGCGCACGTCGTCTTCATCATCCAAGAGAACCGCAGCTTCAACAACCTCTTCATGGGATATCCGGGCGCGAAGACGCGCCGCTACGGCTTCGACACGAAGGGCCACAAGATCGTGCTGCACGCGACCGACCTCGCCACCGCGTGGGACATCGATCACTTCTCCCCGGCGTTCTTTGCCGCGTGTGACGGAACGGGAAAGCTGCCCGGAACCAGCTGCAAGATGGACGGCTGGAACAACGAGCTTCACGGCTTCGGCGCCCCCCAAAATTTCGCGTACGCATACGTCCCCGAAACGGAGATCGACCCGTACTGGCAGATGGCGAAGCAGTACGTGCTGGCCGATAGGATGTTCTCGTCGAACTTCGACGGCAGCTTCATCTCGCATCAGTATGCGATCGCGGCCTACGCGGACAAGGCCGCCGACCTGCCGCCGACACAGTGGGGCTGCGAAGGCGGAAAGCAGGACAAGGTCCCGACCTGGACGGCGCAGCGGACGTACGGTCCGAGCATCGTGACCTGCTTCGACATCCCCACGATCGGCAGCGAGGCCGACGCGGCCGGCATGACGTGGCGCTTCTACACCGGCTCCATCTACGGCGACGGCGGCCTTTGGTCGTCGTATCAGGCCAACAAGGGCGTGTACACCGGACCCGACTGGAAAGCCGATGTGATCGATCCGCCGTCGCGGTTTCTTAAAGACATCGCCGCGGGAACGCTGGCGAACGTGACGTGGATCACGCCGACGTACATCAACTCGGACCATCCCGGACTCGACGCGAGCGGCGGCCCGGCCTGGATCGCCTCACTCGTGAACGCGGTAGGCCAGAGCAAGTTTTGGAACTCGACGGCGATCTTCGTGATGTGGGACGACTGGGGCGGCTTGTTCGATCCCGTGAAGCCCGTCCACGCCGATACCTACGGGCTCGGCCTTCGCGTGCCGCTGTTGATGATCTCGCCCTACGCCAAACAGGGCTACGTGACGCACCGTCAATACGAGACCGCCAGCGTGCTCAAGTACATCGAGGACAACTTCGGCCTCGCGCCGCTGGCCGCCGCCGACGCGCGCGCCGGCGATCCCGCGGGCGACGCGTTCGATTACGGCCAGAGTCCGCGCAAGTTCAAAAAGTTCGCCGGCGCGAAGCCGGCCGCGTATTGGATCGAACACGATCGCGGCCTGCCGCGCCGGCGCGGCAAGCCGCACTCGATTATCGGCGACGACTAACTTTTATTTCTTCGACGACGGGCTGTACGCGGCGCCCTCGACGTCTCCGCTGCTGATGAAGCCGTTGTTGAAGCTATAGAAGTACGTCAGCGTCGTCGGGCTGTAGCTGTAGATGTCGACCTGAGCCTTCAAGTACGCTCCGACCACGAGGCGCTGACCCTGCTTGCCGATGTGGCCGAAGATGGCCGTGTTGTTCGTCAAGCTGTTGTCGCTGACTGAGGTGCACGCCGGATTGCATCCAGAGTAGACCCAGAGATCCGCGCCGCCGGAGCCGTGCCAGTTGAAGCTGACGACGTTACCTTCATCGTCGATGTCGAGCCCGCCGAAGCCCGTGTTCTGGAAGCCGGTCGCCGCGACTCCGGTACCGGTGCAGCCGGCCCAGTACGTGAGGACGATGGCCGTGAACGCCGCGTTCCAGCTGTCGGACCAGCAGTTGCCGTTCTTGTCCATCGCGACGCCAGCGACTTCGCCGATGCCCTGCGAGCTCGGCGTCAGCTGGGTGCAGCTGAGGCTCGAAACCGTGCACGTGACCACAAAGCCGGGGCCGAGGATATTGGCGACGACGATCGGGCCGCTCGCAGCGTTGACCGCTGCGCCATCCGAGGCTTGACCGTAGGTATCCGTGATTGTCGCCATCAGCGGGCCGCACATCTGCGGTCCGGTGTAGATACTGACGCCGTTGAACGCCCCGGGGGCGATGAGGTTCCCAATGGTATCGGTGGCGAGGTTGTTGACGCTGGTGACGCCGGTGATCGTGCAGATGGGGGCGCCGTTGCCCGAATTGTTCTTCATGTAGCCGTTGATCGTGTTCGCAAAGAAGTCCACAGCGTAGATGCCCTTGCGCGCCTGCGGCGGCGCCTGACGCCCCTTGAGTTTCTGCGGTCCCTTCGGCAGCGCGGACCGCGGAATGATGCTCACCGCACCGGTGTGACGCAGCGCCTGGAACTTAGCTGCGCTGCTTCCGGTGCCTGGAACCGGCGAAGTCGTCGAACCCAGGTTGCCGCCAGCGCAACTCGCGAGCAGCGCCGCAGCAACGGAGGTGCCGATCGCAACTTGTAATGAACGCATACTGGAAGTCGCGCCTTTCTAGTAAGGTTACTTCTTCGAGGACGGGCTGTAGGCGGCGCCCTCGACGTCGCTGCTCGCCGTCAGGCCGTTGTTGAAGCTATAGTAGTACGTCAACGCGGTCGGAGTGTATTTGTAGATGTCGAGTTGGCCAGCGAGATAATTGCCGACCACGAGCCGCTGGCTCTGCCTGCCGAGGTGCCCGAAGATGGCGCCGCCGTTGCTGAGCGCGTTGTCGCTGACGCTGGTGCAGGCGGGGTTGCACCCCGAGTAGACCCAGAGGTCCGTGCCCGCCGAGCCGTGCCAGTTGAGCGTCACGACGTTGCCCCAGTTGTCGACGTCCACGCCTCCGTAGCCGGTATTCGAGAAGCCGGTCGCCGCGACGCCGGTCCCGGTGCAGCCGGCCCAGTATGTCAGGACGACCGCGGTGAACGCTGCGTTATAGGCATCTGCCCAGCAGTTGCCGGCCGCGTCCATCCCGACGCCGGCGACTTCGCCGATGCCTTGCGAGCTCGGCGTGAGCTGCGTACATGGGCTGCAGACGACGACGTAGCCCGGCCCGAGGATGTTGGCGATTACGATATTGCCGGTGAGCGCGTTCACCGCTGCCGCATCCGAGGCTTGGCCGTACGGATCCGGGATCGTGAGGGCGAGCGGGCCGCACATCGCCGGGCCCTGATAGATCTGTAACCCGCTGAATGCGTCGGGCACCATGAGGTTGCCGATCGTGTCGGTCGCGACGTTGTTGACGCTGCTCACGCCGCTGATCGTGCAGATCGGAGCGCCGTTGCCGCTTTGGTTCTTCGGGTAACCAAGAATCTCGCTCCCGAAGAACTCGGCAGCGTAGATACCCTTCAGCGCTGCCACCGGCGCCTGACGGCCCCTGAGCTTGACGGGCCCCTTCGGCAGCGCGGACCGCGGAATGATGCTCACCGCACCGGCGTGTTTGAGTGCCTGAACCTTCGACGCATTATTGCCGGCGGCGGGGGCGGAGCCGCCCGTCGAACCCAGGTTGCCGCCCGCGCAACTCGCGAGCAGCGCCGCCGCGATCGCGGCGCTAAGCGAAACTGATAACGTGCGCATGGTCTTCACTGCTCCTTGTAGCATGACGGCCGAGAAACAAAGAGGGTGACCGGCATCGGCCGGCCACCCCCGTTTGCATACTCGCGTATCGAGTTGTTTGGTTTTACTGCTACTTCTTCGAGGCCGGGCTGTAGGCGGCGCCTTCGGTGTCGCCAGTGACAGTCATGCCGTTGTTGAAGCTGTAGTAGTAGGTGAGCGTGCTCGGGCTGTACATATAGATGTCAGCCTGACCCTTCAGATACGCACCGGCAACGAGGCGCTGGCCCTGCTTGCCGATGTGGCCGAAGATGGCCGTGTTGTTGCTGAGCGAGTTGTCGCTGACGCCGGTGCAGGCCGGGTTGCATCCCGAGTAGACCCAGAGGTCCGTGCCCGCCGAGCCGTGCCAGTTGAGCGACACGATGTTGCCCTGGTTGTCGACGTCGAGGCCGCCGTAGCCGGTGTTCGACCAGCCGGTGGTGTTGACGCCCGTTCCCGTGCAGCCGGCCCAGTAGGTGAGCACGACGGCCGTGAACGCCGAGTTGTAGGAGTCAGCCCAGCAATCGCCGGCCTTGTCCATGGCGACGCCGGCAACTTCGCCGATGCCTTGCGAGCTCGGCGCGAGGTCGGTGCAGGTGCCGCCGGTGCAGGCTATGACGTAGCCCGGGCCGAGGATGTTGCCGATAACGGTGGTGCCGG
>DATDGN010000110.1:0-37067 GCA_036522095.1 Candidatus Cybelea sp.
GGGTAGATCGTAGACGACCCAGTGATAGAAGCCGCCGGGAATCGGAGCGTCCGGATCGTGCATGATCAGCGCGAACGATTTCGTTCCCTTGGGCACCCCGCTCCACTCCAGCTCGGGCGAACGGTCGAAGCCGCCGCATTCGGACGCCATGAGCGGCCGCGCCAGGCGGCCGCCGGCGGGGAAGTCGCCGCTATGCAGCTGCATAAGGCCGGATCCCGCCGCCAGCAGGACGCCGGCGATCGTCAGGGCGCGAAGCATGAGCGTATGGTATCATGGCGTGGCCATGATGGGAGTTGGGCTTCACGCGGCGTAAACTCGTGAACCCCGCCAGGACCGGAAGGCAGCAACGGTAAGCGAGCACTTACGGGCGCCGTGATCCACCTGACTCTCGTCGTGGTTCAGCTCACATAACATAGTTTGGAGAGATGCCGACAGTAGCGATCTACGCCGCCGTGGCCGCGTTCATCGGAGCGCTCCTAGCGCTCCTCGTCTACCACCTCGCCGTCGTGCGCCCGTCGATGGCGTGGGCCGCTCATCTGCTTGGGCTGCACGACGGCCTCATCTCGGGCGGGACCGTCGGCGCGGCGGACCGCTTGCGAGCCGTCGAGGAGGCACACGCCTCCACGCGCAGCGCGCTGCAGGGCGCCGTCGGCCGCATCGACACGCTCGAAGCCTCGGCGCAGACGGATCTGTCGCGCGCCGGCTTCGTGCGCTACGACGCATTCTCCGACGCGGAGTCCGGGCTCTCGTACGCGCTCGCGCTGCTGAACCGAGCGGGCGACGGCGTCGTGCTGACGAGCATCTACTCGCGCACCGACACGCGCACGTTCGGCAAGCCCGTCGACGGGTTCAAGCCGACCGTGCAGGCGTCGGCGGAGGAGCTCGAGGCCATCGAGCGGGCGCGCACGGGATCGTGAGCCTCCTCACCTGCGACCTCGCGCGGCTCCTGTATTGGGTCGTGAACGTCTATACGCTGCTGATGTTCGTCTACGCCGTGATCTCGTGGATTCCCGACCTGCGGCGCGGGCGCTGGGTCTACGCGCTGGCCTCCGTCATCGAGCCGGTCTTGATGCCGATACGCCGCATCATCCCGCCGGTCGGCGGACTCGACCTCGCCTTCCTGATCGTCATCCTCGTGCTGCAGCTGCTCGTCCGGCCCGCGTTGGGCGCGCTGGCCGTCAACAGCTGCGTTTCGTTCCTCTAGCCTTCCGTGGCGCTGAAAACCGAACGGCCGCACCGGGTCGACGTTGCGAGCAACGTCCGCAATTTTTGCATTATCGCGCACATCGATCACGGGAAGACGACGCTCTCCGACCGGCTGCTCGAGATCACGCGCACCGTCGATTTGCGAAACCTCGAGGAGCAGGCGCTCGACGCGATGGACCTCGAGCGCGAGCGCGGCATCACGATCCGCATGCACCCGGTGACGTTGAACTACCGCGGGCTCGATGGCGAGCTGTATCGCCTGAACCTGATCGACACGCCGGGTCACGTGGATTTTTCGTACGAGGTCTCGCGCTCGCTCGCGGCGTGTGAAGGCGCCGTGCTGATCATCGACGCCGCGCAGGGCATCGAGGCGCAGACGCTCGCGAACTACCATCTCGCGCTCGAGCACGACCTCGCGATCATCCCGGTGATCAACAAGATCGACCTCCCTGCTGCCGATCCGGCGCGCGTGATGGGTGAGGTCGAGGAGCTGCTCGTGATGGAGAAGAGCGAGTGCATCCTCGCGAGCGCGAAGAACGGCGTCGGCATCCAGGACATTCTCGAGGCCATCGTGCAGCGCATCCCGCCGCCCAAGGGCCACCGCGACCGCCTTCGCGGCCTCGTCTTCAACGCGCAGTTCGACCCCTACCGCGGCGTCGTCAGCTACGTGCGCGTCGTCGACGGGAAGCTATCGCCCGGCGACCGCTTCATGTCGATGGCGCACGAGCGCGTCTTCGAATGTACCGAGGTGGGGATCTTCGCGCCGCAGATGCGCGCGACCGAGTCGCTGTCACTGGGCGACGTGGGCTACGTAATCGCGAACATCAAGTCGCTCGGAGAGATCGACGTGGGCGACACGGTCACGTCCGCGAACGATCGCGCACACGTGGCGCTGCCGGGCTATCGCAAGGCGGTGCCGATGGTGTATTGCGGCCTCTACCCCAACGAGGGCGAGTACGACGGCCTGCGCGACGCGCTGGAGAAACTCAAACTCAACGATGCCGCGCTCGTCTACGAGCCGGAGAGCTCCGTCGCCCTCGGCTTCGGTTTCCGCTGCGGCTTCCTCGGACTGTTGCACATGGAGATCGTGCAGGAGCGCCTCGAACGCGACTACGGCCTCGACCTTATCGCGACGTCGCCGTCGGTCGTCTTCCGCGTCGTCCGCGCCGAGGGGAGCGTCGAGCTGATCGACAACCCGTCGAAGCTGCCGCCGCCCAACGCGGTCCGCTCGATCGAGGAGCCGTACGTGAAGGCGACGATCATCTCGCCGCCCGAGTACGTCGGCGCCATCATGGAGATCACTCAGAACCGGCGCGGGACGCTCGGCAACATGGAATACCTGCACGACGGGCGCGTCATTCTGACGTACGAGATGCCGCTGATCGAGGTCATCGTGGACTTCTTCGACGCGTTGAAGTCGCGCACGAAGGGATACGCCTCGCTCGATTACGAGGTGATCGGCTATCGCGAAGGGGAGCTGGCGAAGCTCGAGATCCTGCTCAACGGCGAGCCCGTGGACGCGCTGTCGTTCATCGTCGCACGGGACAAGGCGGTCAGCCGCGGCCGCGCCCTGACCGAGAAGCTGAAGGAGCTCATCCCGCGTCAGATGTTCGAGGTGCCCATTCAGGCGGTGATCGGCGGAAAGATCATCGCACGCGAGACCGTCAGCGCGATGCGCAAGAACGTGCTCTCGAAATGCTACGGCGGCGACATCACGCGCAAGCGCAAGCTGCTCGAGAAGCAGAAGGTCGGCAAGGAGCGGATGAAGCGCGTCGGCAAGGTCGAGCTGCCGCAAGAGGCCTTCATGGCGGTGCTTCGGCTCGGCAACGAGTGAAGGTCTTAGCTCGTCCCATCGTCTTTGTCTGTATCGTGGCGCTTACCGGTACCGCTCTGGGGCCCGACGAATCGATCCGATCGATCGTGATCGTGGACAAGCTGACCGGGTTACAGGGCGGCGATACGCACACGTTTGTCGACCGCTTCATAATCACCCCGGCCGGGAAAGGCTTCGTGCGCCTGGGACCGGACGGTTCGCCCCAGGGGCTGCCCCCCGGAGTAGTCGGAAATTTCGTACGACTCGCGAAGGCGTGGCGCTATCCCAGACCGAGCGCGCATGCGCTCATGCTTACGCCGATCCAACAGAGTATTCTCGAAGGGGATCTCCAAAAGAAATGCGGCTACGGAGGGTCGGTCGACAGCGCCCTGTCGGCGTACTATGCCCAAGATACGATCTGGACGGATGACTATCCAAACGTGGAAGTTACCATTGATTATGGTAACGGAAAGATCACGAGGCTCTTGTCGCGCACTCAGCAGCTTTTCGGCTTGCCGTGGCGGACGGCGATCGCCAAAGGGCGCGAGAGCTTGGACTTCGATTCCGAGCTCTCGCGCGCTCTCGCGCCGCTGCTCGGTGCCAGGGCATTGAACGCCGACCGTTTTAGCGGTCTGTGGCCTCGCGGAGACGATGCGCTTCTCAATATCGCCGGCGTCGCGTGCGACGCTGACTCAGCGAAAAACTCGCATTCGTGAAGACGTACGTCGCCACGACCAACCCCGGAAAGCTCCGGGAGCTCAAGGCGCTGTTCGCAAAGTCGCCGCTGCAGATCGTCACGCCGCGCAAGCGTCTCGAGCTCGACGTGGTCGAAAGCGCGGCGACCTACGCCGGCAACGCACTGCTGAAGGCGACGGCCCTGACCGAGGCGCTGCGCGCGCGCCACCTATCCGCCGCAGTGCTGGCCGACGACAGCGGCCTCGAGGTCGAGGCGCTGGCCGGGCGGCCGGGGATCCATTCGGCGCGCTACGGCGGCCCCGACCTGGACTGGCCCTCGCGCCGCACCGCGCTGCTCGCCGAGCTGCGCGGCGTTCCGCCGTACCGCCGCGTCGGCCGCTTCGTCTGCGCGCTCGTGCTGATCGAGCCCAATCGCGAGCCCATAACCGCGATGGGCGAAGTCCGAGGCTACGTTCTGGAGAGCGAGAGCGGAACGGGCGGATTCGGCTACGACGCCCTCTTTTTGTATCCGCCGCTGGGACGCAGCTTCGCCGCGCTAAGCGCGACGGAAAAGAACGCGGTCAGTCATCGGCGGCGCGCGGCCGATGCGCTGCTTGCCGCGCTGCACGCGCGTGAGTGAGATCCTCCTTCGCGCTAGCGAAGATGACGTCGCGGAAATCGCGCGGCGGCGCTGGGCCGACTCCGAGACGCGCCGGCTCTACCTCTATCTCGCGTCAGTGGCGCCGAACGGGGCGTGGGTCGCGCGCGACGAGGGCACGCCGATTGGGATCGCGATCGCGCACCAGCTCGAGACGGAGTGGTATCTCAGCGATCTCTTCGTAGAGCCGTCGTTCCGCGGCCGCGGGCTCGCAGGACGGCTGCTCGCGGAGGCCGCCCGCGACGCGGGAGACGCGACGCGGTCGGGTTTTCTCGACCCGGCGGAGCTCGGCGGGATCGCGTTCTTCGCGCGGCGGCGCGTTGCGGCGCGAACCCCGGTCCTGCGCTTCGCCGGCCGAATTCCGAAGGAGGAGCTGCTCGCGGCGCTAGTCGCCGGCGAGCATCGCTTCGAGACGGCGCCGCTCGATCCGATCCGGCATCGCTTCGCGCTGGACGCTCTCGACGTCGAGACGCGCGGGAGCGCGCGCCACGCCGATCACTTGTATTTCGCTTCGAACGCGAACGGCAGCGCGTTTTCGATCAGCGGGGAGCTCGTCGGTTACGCGTACGTCTGGCCGGATGGCAGGATCGGGCCGCTCGCGTCGTTCTCGCCGTCGTACGTCGTCGCGTTTTTCGCGTTCGGGATGATGGCGCTCGCGCGCACGCACGGAGCGTCCTGGTGCAGCGCCCTCGTTCCGGCCGTCAACGTCCGCGTCGCACGCGCCGCCCGCGATGTGGGATTGAAGATCGAGGGCGTCAAGCTGTTCGCGAGCGATTCTGGCGAGATGGACATGTCGCGCTACGTCGGGTATCATAGCCTACTGTTTTGACGCAGCTACTTGACATACGAGGGTCTTGGAGTTCGACCATGTCCGCGGAGAGAAGGATTA
The DNA here is from genome assembly GCA_036522095.1 of Candidatus Cybelea sp. Lineage (GTDB taxonomy): Bacteria > Vulcanimicrobiota > Vulcanimicrobiia > Vulcanimicrobiales > Vulcanimicrobiaceae > Cybelea. The sequence goes on from DATDGN010000110.1 coordinate 5,242, forward strand.
CAACATCAGTAACCTGGTCCGGGAAGGCTGGGCTTGGGAGAGGATAGTTTCAGACATCGCGAAGTGTCAGGTGCGTTGCGCGAACTGCCATTGTCGTAAGACTGTCGAACAGTTCGGATGAGCGAACGCGATCGGGGCGTAGCTCAGCTTGGTAGAGCGTCGCGTTTGGGACGCGAAGGCCGCTGGTTCGACTCCAGTCGCCCCGACCAACCTCGCGCCCGTGGTCTAACGGGATAAGGCACGAGTCTTCTAAACTCGAAGATGGGGGTTCGAGTCCCTCCGGGCGCATGATATACTCTCGTTTCGTGGTGACTGTAGCTCAATTGGTTAGAGCGCTGGCCTGTGGAGTCAGAGGTCGCGGGTTCGACCCCCGTCAGTCACCCCAAAAACCATTCGGAGGACTTCGACAGGGTATTCAATACAAACAATGAGCGCAGCCGGACTGGCGCCTTTAGCTCAGTCGGTAGAGCAGCGGCCTTTTAAGCCGTTGGTCCCGGGTTCGAGTCCCGGAGGGCGCATGTGCACCGCTAGCTCAATGGTAGAGCAGCTGACTCTTAATCAGTTGGTTCGGGGTTCGAGTCCCTGGCGGTGCACAGTGCAAAAACTCCCCGTAAAGTCAGCGTTTTGCGGGGAGTTTCGATTTTCGCGGAGCCGTTTTTGCATGATAGCGCTATGCCCGTAGCTAGATCAAACGGGTACCGACGAAGGCGAGAGTCACGGCCACCGCCGGCCGTAGCCACGTCTGATTCATGCGTCCGCACAGCTTGCTGCCGATATACACGCCCGGCAGCGATCCGATCAGCAGTGTTAAGACCAATGGGAGATTGACGTCGCCCATCGACCAGCGCCCCGCCGCCGCCGCCGGGATAAGGAAGGCCGCAAACGCAATGTCTGAACCGATGAGTTGCGAGAGACCCGTGAACGGCAGGACGAGGGTGAGCAGTGGAAGCGTCACGGATCCGCTTCCAATCGACGTCGCGGTCACGATAAGGCCGACCACTGCGCCAATCGCGACAACACGCGCACGCTGTCCAGGCTTCCACTCGAAGCTTTCCGAGGTCATCGGCAGCGAGCGACGCCAGATGAACGGCTGGACGATGACGACAGCAGCGGCAATGAAGAGCACGAACCCGATGGCGTGCCGCGTCCAGAGTTCGACGACTTTCACGTCGACGTGATGACGAAGCCAGAAAAGGATCCCCAAGCCCGCGAGCGAGGCGGGGAGACCTCCGAGGAGCAAAGCCTTGACAATCTCGGGCTTGACAGTGCCCTGCCTCTGATGAAGCAATGCGCCGTACAGTTTCGTAGGGACGCTGTATAACAGGTCGGTTCCGACAGCAACGAGCGGATTGATTCCCAGGACGAGGATCAAGAGGGGCGTCATGATGCTGGCACCTCCCACACCGGTCAGCCCAACGATGGTTCCGACCGCGAGCCCGACAAGGGCGATCTCAATATTGACTGAAGTCATCTTTCTCGCATTCGGGAGGTTGGTTTTATGATCCTGGTTCTTTTTTCGGGATAATCCGCCCCGGCACCCGGCCGGACCGCGCCGGGTCCGCAGCGACGTCGATCATTTGGCTCCAGGCGGTACTGCGGCGCTGTTTACAGCCGGGGAACTCTGACCAACCAGTACTCGGTGCCGTCGATCGTAACGCGCTTGCGACGCCGGCTAATCTGCGGCGAAAACATGGCGCCGTCGTCTTGATAGTAGATGCACAGCCACGCGAGAACGCGGGCGCGATCCTCCGGGCGCAGGCGTTTAATCGCCGCTCTGACCGCCTCCGGTTCGCCCCACGGCTCTTCGCCGCGCTGGAACTGAGACGGTCTCGCCATGGCGAACACGTGTTCGATATCTAGACGCCCCGCCCTACGTGGCGGCAGGCGGGCCGACCGCCGCGGCGATGCGGCGGTACTCCGGGTCGTCTCTTAGCCCGTCGAACAGCGTCAGCCGTTGCAGGAAGACCAGCGCTGCCTCACGCTCTCGCGCCCCGCGCGAAAGCTGCTCGAGAGCCTCGCGGTCCCGGCCGAGCCCCGTCGCGGCCAACGCCATGGGCCACGCCGCGACGTAGCGCTTCTCGGCAGAGGCCTGCAGCTCGCGGTAGATACGCTCGGCTTGCCGGCCGTCGCCGGAGTCCCCGTACGCACGCGCCAACTGGCCGGTCATGTGATCGGCGAGCGTACCTCGTTCAGCCCGGTCTAGCAGAATGCGCGTCGCGCGTTCCGGCTCACCGTTGGCGGTGTACGCGAACGCGAGATTTTCAACCGCGACGTCGATCGTCGGATCCAGCTCGAGCACTCGCGAGAGCAGCGAAACGGCGCCGGCGTAGTCGCTGCGATGGATGAGAACGCGCGCCAGCACGTTGCGATAGAACAGCGAAGCAGGCTCGAGTTCCAGCGCGGCGCGCGCCTCGTACAGCGCTCGGTCGAAGTCGCCTTGACCGATCGCGAGCCACGCCGCGGCGTTGTGGACGAACGCCGATTCCGGCTCGAGCTCCAACGCGGTCCGCATCTCCGCCGCAGCGCCGGCCCAATCCCACTCGCCGAACATCGTGATCTCCGACAACAGGGCGTGAGCCGCTCCGCTCGGCCTGATTTCCAGGGCCCGCCGCGCAGCCACCTTCGCCTTCGGGAACACCTCCGTGCTCGGCGCGTAGAGATACGAACCCAGAAACGCGTACGCCCGGGCAGCTCCGAAATACGCCTGCCAGTGCAACGGATCGTTTTGAACCACCTCGTCGAACCGCGATACGGCGCCCAGCAAACTCTCGCGCGTCCGCTTTTCGAGCAGGTAACAGCCTTCGCAGTAGGCGCGGAACGTGTCGAACCGGTCGCGCGCGATCAGGTTTCCGACCGCCGCCGCGACGTCGGGATTGAGGTGCTCGGCGGAATTGTCGATGACGGCGACCGGCAGCGTAAAACGGTATCCGTGCCTCGACTCCGTCTTGATATAGGAACGCTTTCCGCCCAGCTCCGCCAGCAGGTTTCGCAGGAGATAGATATGCTGCGTGAGGCTGTTCTCGCCGATGTCCTCGCCGGGCCACAGAGCGTCGATCAGCGCATCGCGACCGACCAAGGCGCCGTTTGACTCCAAGAGGAGCATCAGAATGCGAAACGGCCTGTCCGGCAGGGAGCAGATCCGCGAACCCGTGATCAGCAGCCGCCGCGTCGTATCGAGGCGGAACGAACCAAACGCGTAGACCGTGAACTTCATCTGACGAAGCCTTACCTACCCCGACGCGGGCGACGATTCCACCCAAATGCTTGACACCGCCTGCGCGATGCGCTTCCTTAAACTGTATGGCAGGCGACGGCGCACGTCCCGTGGCGAACCGGCTCTTGGCAACGCTCGAGCCCGGCAGCCGGAAGCACCTCCGCGCCCTCATGGAGCCGGTTTCCTTCGAGTGCGGCGCGAGGCTGGCGCGCACCGGCGAGCCGGTTACACACTCGTACTTCGTCGAGAGCGGGATGATCTCGATGGTCAAGACGATGAAGAGCGGCCACGCAGTGGAGATCGCCGCAATCGGGCACGAGGGCATGGCGCCGCTCGCCGCGACCCTCAAGTTCGACCGCGCCGTGTTCGATTCGGTCGTGCAAATCCGCGGCAGCGGGCTTCGGATCGATCAACGCGAGCTCTGGAAGTTCGCCGCGCAGAACGCGGAGTTCGACCGCACGATTCACGCGTATGGCCAGGTCGCCATGGCGCAGCTCGCGCAGACCGCGGCATGCAACATCCTGCACCCGGTCGAGAAGCGCTGCTGCCGGTGGCTCCTGACGGCCCACGATAACGCGGGGTCCGACGTATTCCCCCTGACCCACGAATATCTCGGCTTCATGCTCGGCGTGCGGCGAGCGACCGTCTCGCTGGCCGCCGAGAACCTGCAGCGCGGGGGGCTCATCGAGTACCGCCGCGGCAAGATGACCGTGAAGAATCGGCCGGCGCTCGAACGCGTCGCCTGCGAGTGCTACGCCGCCGCTCGCGCGGAGCTCGACAAGCTCTTTTCAACCGAGCAGCCGGCATGAATCTCCCGCCGCTTTTCCGGCTGACGCTGCTCGCGGGATTGTGCGCGATTGCGCCCGCCGCCGCGGGTGCGCAGAACGTTGCGACGGCCGTGCCAAAATTCTGCGCCGGCTGCAACTACGCCGGCGCCACGCTCGCCGGCTCAGACTTTACCCGCGGCGTCTATAGCGGTATGAATTTCGAAGGAGCGGATCTCAGCGGCGCATCCTTTCGCAACGCGCGGATCCTCGCCGCCAACTTCGAGAATGCCTATCTTCCGAACGCGGCGTTCGACGGCGCGCAATGCACGGCGTGCAACTTCATCGGCGCGAAGCTCGACGGTGCGACGTTTACGGGCGTGCAGATGATGGCGGCCAACTTCAAAGGCTTCGCGGCCTCGGTCACCGACGAGCAGCTGCGTCAGCTCCTTGCGGGCTGCGCCTTTTGCAACTTCACCGGAGGGAAACTCGCGGGACGCGACCTGACGGGAATTCCGCTGCTCTCGGTAGATTTCTCCGGCGCCGATCTCCAGGGCACGCGCTTCGACGGCGCGGTCCTGTGCTGGATCGTGGTGAACGAGAGCAAACGCCGGCCCGCGTGCGACAAGATGGCCGGCGCGCAGACCAGCGCCACGAGCTTCGCCGGCGTGCTGCTCTGCGAGAACCCACTGAACCGCAGCACCTGCCGCCCGGTCGACGCGGCCATGCTGCGCGCGAACACGGGCTCGCCTCTGAGCGGCGCGGCCCTGCCCTAAGAGGAGGAAAAGCACCCAGCACGTTCTATCTATCGGGGTCGCCGGGCAAGTGGCGGAACTGGCAGACGCGCTGGACTTAGAATCCAGTGGGGCGACCCGTCAGAGTTCGAGTCTCTGCTTGCCCAAGCCCGATGACGAAAACCATCGTTTTGCCCCCAATTGGGAATAATTAAAGCGAGCTGTTTTCGCGATTCGCGGTGAGGTGGTTCGAGCGGCGTGTGAATGCGCCGCGGAGCCACGGATGGCGAGAGCGGCGCAGAGGCCGAGTGCAGCGAGGCGCCGGATGCGCCGAGCAAACGGCCGCAAGAACCACCTCACCACGAAAGCGAACAAACGGCGAGCGACGTGGGCGGAAGTAGCTCAGTGGTAGAGCATCGCCTTGCCAAGGCGAGGGTCGCGAGTTCGAATCTCGTCTTCCGCTAATGATTATGACCAGCTCGACGTTGACGCGGCTCGCTCCGACGCAAGTAGCGCTCGAATTTTCGATCACGGGGCAAGAGATCGCCGCGGCGGAAGAGCGCGCCTTTCGCAAGCTCGTCAAGAACGTGCGACTCCCGGGATTCCGTAAGGGCAAGGTGCCCCGTAAGATCTTCGAGCAGAACTACGGCACCGACGCGCTCACGCGCGAAGCGATGGACGAGGTCGTGCCGCAAGAATACGCCAAGGCCCTCGCCGAGCACGACCTGCAGCCCGTCGAACGCCCCAAGCTGGAGATTCTCGAGGAGGACGCCGGCCGGCCGACCCGCGTCAAGGCGACGGTCGAGGTGCGTCCGCCGATCGAGCTGCGCGGCTACAAGGGCGTCACGGTGTCGCGCGCGGCAACGCCGGTCATGGACGCCGACGTCGAAAAAAGCCTGCGATCGCTGGCGAAGGAACGCGCCACGCTCGTGCCGGTGCAGCGCGCAGCACGACTCGACGACGTGGCGACCCTCGACTACGCCGGAACCGTCGACGGCGCGCCGTTCGACGGCGGCAGCGCTTCGGGCCAGGTGACGGAGCTGAGCGAAGGCCGCTTCGTACCGGGTTTCGTCGCGGGCATCGTCGGCATGACGCCGGGTGAGAAGAAGAGCATCGACGTGCGCTTCCCGGACGATTATCCCGCTGCGGCGCTCGCCGGAAAGCCCGCGCGCTTCGACGTGACGCTGCACGATCTCAAAGAGTACGAGCTGCCCGCGCTCGACGACGAGTTCGCAAAGGCCGTCTCGCATCATCAAACCATCGACGAGCTGCGCGCCGACGTCAGGAGCCGGCTCGAGACGGTCGCCGCTGCGCGCGCGCGGCGCTCGGTCGCGAACGCGGCGATGAGCCAAGTCCTCGCGGCGCACGATTTTCCGCTCCCGGCATCGATGGTCGAGAGCGAGCTCGATCACCTCCTCGAGGAGGCCGCGCCCGCCCGCGGCGAGGCAAGCGCCGACGACGCCGGCGAGCTGCGTGCGTCGTTGCGCGCGGAGGCGGAGTCGCGAGTGAAGGCTTCGCTGCTGATCGAGGCGATCGCCAAGGCCGAGGGGATTACGGCAACGCCGGCGGACGTGGCAGCCGAGCTCGCCGCGCTGGCACGGCGTTACGGCCAGCCGCCCGAGCGAATTCGCAGGGCGCTGGGAAACAATTTGCTCTCCCTGATGGACGGCATCGTGAGGAATAAGACGCTCGACTTCCTCGTCGACAACGCCGTGGTCACGGTGAACGAAGAAACTCCGGGGACCGCGTCGTAGTTACACGGAGCATGGGACATCTCGTACCGATGGTCGTGGAACAGACCGCGCGCGGCGAACGCGCGTACGACATCTATTCGCGTCTGCTCAAGGATCGCATCGTGTTCGTCGGCGGTCCGATCGACGATCATCTCGCCAACTTGGTGATCGCGCAGCTGCTGTTTCTCGAAAAGGAAGACCCCGAGAAAGACATCGACATGTACCTCAATAGCCCGGGAGGCAGCGTAACCGCGGGCCTAGCGATGTACGACGCCATGCGCTTCATCAAGCCCGACGTCGCGACCATCTGCATGGGGTTCGCGGCCTCGATGGGCTCGATTCTGCTCACCGGCGGTGCCCCGGGCAAGCGCTACGCTCTGCCCAATGCCAAGATCGTGATCCATCAACCCTGGGTCTCACAGATCGGCGGTCAGGCCACGGACGTGGAAATCGCAGCGAAGGACCTGCTGGCCACCCGCCAGACGGTCGCACGGATTTACCAGCAGACGACGAAGAAAGCGCTCGACCAGGTGCTCAAGGACATCGAACGGGACTACTATATGACCGCGCAAGAGGCCAAGGATTACGGGATAATCGACCAGATTATCGAAAACCGCCAAGGCCTGCCGATGCCAGCCTAAGGCCTAAAGGAGACCGGGACACAAGATGTTCCGCTTTGGAGACGACAAGGGACAGCTAAAATGCAGCTTCTGCGGGAAATCGCAGGAGCAGGTCCGCAAGCTCATTGCCGGGCCCGGCGTTTACATTTGCGACGAGTGCATCGAGCTCTGTAACGAGATCATCGAGGAGGAGCTCTACAAGAACGTCGACGAGAACCTGCGCCTCCGCAACATCCCGAAGCCCAAGGAGATCAATCACATCCTCAACCAGTATGTGATCGGTCAGGAGCGCGCCAAGAAGTCGCTCGCGGTCGCGGTCTACAACCACTATAAGCGCATCAATGCCGGCGGCACCGCGGACGACGTCGAGTTGCAGAAGTCGAACATCCTGCTCGTCGGACCGACGGGTTCGGGCAAGACGTATCTCGCTCAGACGCTCGCGAAAATCCTCGACGTGCCGCTGGCCATGGCGGACGCGACGTCGCTCACGGAGGCCGGTTACGTCGGAGAGGACGTCGAGAACATCCTGCTCAAACTCATTCAGGCCGCCGACTACGACGTCAAGCGGGCCGAGAAGGGCATCGTCTACATCGACGAGATCGACAAAATCGCGCGCAAGAGCGAGAATCCTTCGATCACGCGCGACGTCTCGGGCGAAGGCGTCCAGCAGGCGCTGCTCAAGATCCTCGAGGGCACGACCGCCAACGTCCCGCCGCAAGGCGGCCGCAAGCACCCGCATCAGGAATTCATTCAGATCGACACGACCAACGTGCTGTTCATCTGCGGCGGCGCATTCGACGGTCTGGAGCGCATCATCGAGTCGCGCGTCGCGGCCAACAACATGGGCTTCCGCGCGCAGCCCGAGGGTAAGCGCGACGTCCACGTCGGCAAGCTGCTGCAGCAGCTGATGCCCGAGGACCTCCTGCGCTTCGGGCTGATTCCCGAGTTCATCGGACGCCTCCCGATCGTCGTGACGCTGGACGCGCTCGACGAGCTCGCGCTGCGCCGCATCCTCACGGAACCGCGCAACGCCCTCGTGCGGCAGTTCCAGAAGATCCTCAACATGGACGGCGTCGACTTGCAGTTCACCAAAGAGGCGCTCGTCGCGATCGCCAGCAAGGCGCAGGGCCGCAAGACCGGCGCCCGCGGACTCCGTTCGATCCTCGAGGAGACGATGCTCGAGGTCATGTACGACCTGCCGTCGCTCCAGGGCGTCAAGAAGTGCGTCGTCAACAAAGACGTCATCGAAAAGAAAGAATCGCCGACGCTCGTCTACCACGAACAAAAGAAAGACATGCCCGCCTAAGGGCCCATCTTTGCCCCAGCTCATTGTCGCGGCCGGCCTCGATTACTAGTTTGTAAACTTCGGCCGGCCGCTTCGCGATCTGGGGCAAAGCTGAACCCTTGGGAGCGTTCGTAAGCATGAGAGGCGGCATTACGAGCCTTGCTGAACGCAGGGCAACCGATGGACCTCCCCAAGCACTACGACCCCCAGGCGACCGAACCGCGTCTCTACGAGCGCTGGGATAAGAACGGGTACTTCCACGAGGAGCCCGACCCGGCGCGTCCGCCGTTCATCATCTGTATGCCGCCGCCCAACGTGACGGCGCGAGCGCACCTGGGTCACGGATCGACGTATCTGCCGATGGACGTCCTGACGCGCTATCACCGGATGCTCGGGGAGAACGCCGACTGGCTGCCCGGCGTGGACCACGCGGCGATAGCGACGGAGGCCGTCCTCGTGCGGGAGCTGGCCAAGGAACGGATCGCGCGCGAGGACCTGGGCCGGGAGCGCTTCGTCGAGCGCGCCTGGGCCTGGTCGCGCACCTACGGCGGCGAGATCGAGGCGCAGTTCCGGCGGCTGGGGTTCGGCCCCGACTGGCAGCGCTCGCGCTTCACGATGGACGAGGGCCTGTCCGCGGCGGTGCGCCGCGTCTTCGTCCGGCTCTATCGCGAGGGGTTGATCTACCGGGGAACGCGCCTGATCAACTGGGACCCCAAGGCGAAAACCACCGTGTCGGACGCCGAGCTGGAATACGTCGAGCAAGATGGCCGGCTGTGGCGGATCCGCTACCCGTTCGAGCCGGGCGGCGCCGAGGGCATCGAAATCGCCACGACCCGGCCGGAGACGATGCTGGCCGACGTCGCCCTCGCAGTACATCCGGAAGATGCTCGCCACGCCGCCACGATCGGGCGCCGGGTCTGGATTCCACCGCTGCTGCAGCGCTCGATTCCGATCGTCGCCGACGAGGCGGTCGACCCCGACTTCGGCAGCGGAGCACTGAAGATCACGCCCGCGCACGACCCGCTCGACTACGAGATCGGCGCGCGGCACGGGCTGCCGACGCCCTCCGTGATCGACCTCGAGGCGCGCATCACCGGCGCCGACGTGCCCGTCGGCCCCTACGCGGGCCTCGACCGCTTCGAGGCGCGCGAGCGCATCCTCGCCGACCTGCAGCGCGGCGGCTTTTTGACCGAGACCCAACCGCACCGCCACGCCGTCGCCACGAGCGACCGCAGCGGCGCCGTCGTCGAGCCGCTGCTCTCGCTGCAATGGTTCGTCAAGATGGCGCCGCTCGCCAAGCCCGCGCTGGATGCGTACCGTGACGGGCGCGTGCGCTTCTTTCCCGCGCGCCACGGCCGCACGTACGAGCACTGGCTAGAAAACATTCGCGATTGGAACATCTCGCGCCAAATCTGGTGGGGGCATCAGCTTCCGGTCTGGTATACGCCCGACGGGCGCGAGGTCGTCGCGGAGAGCGCGGCGGAGGCGCTCGACATTGCGCAACGGCTGCACGGAACGCGCGAGCTGACGCGTGATCCGGACACGCTCGACACGTGGTTCTCGAGCGGAATCTGGCCCTTCTCGATCCTCGGCTGGCCCGAGCAGACCGCGGAGCTGCGCTGTTGGTATCCCTCGCAGGTGCTGCTCACCGGCGGCGAGATCATCTTCCTGTGGGTCGCCCGAATGGTGATGCTCGGCCTGCACTTCCTGCTGGACGTGCCGTTTTCCGACGTCGTCATCACGCCGACGGTCTTCGACGCGGCCGGACGCAAGATGTCGAAGTCGCTCGGCAACGTCATCGACCCCATGGTCCTGGCCGAGCGTTACGGCGCCGACGCCTTCCGCGTTTCGATCCTGCGGCAGATGCGCCTGGAGAGCCAAGAGATCCGCTATCAGGAGTCGCGCTGTGAAGAGGCGCGCAACTTCAACAACAAGATCTGGAACGCCACGCGCTACATCCTGGCGCTGCCCGAGGGGCTGCCGGCAGCGATGACGCTCCCCTCCGAGGGCGCGCTGACGCTCGCCGACCGCTGGATTCTCACGCGCCTGCGCGAGACGAGCGTCGCAATGAGCGAACTGCTGAACCGCTACGACTTCGGCGTCGCAGCCGAAACGATCTACCGCTTCGTCTGGTATGAGTTTTGCGACTGGTATGTGGAGGCGACCAAGGCAGAGGCGAATCGGGCGACGCGCGCCGCCGTCCTCTCCTTTGTGTGGAATAACGCAATGCGTCTGCTCCATCCGCTCGCACCTTTCATCACCGAAGAGGTCTGGCTGGCGCTGCCGCACGACGGGAAGACGATCGTGACGGCGACCTGGCCGGATCCGCTCGAGGTTCCCGCGTTCGACGACGACGCGCGCGGCTTCGCGCTCCTGCAGCGGACCGTCGAGCGGGTCCGCAACGCGCGTGCCGAGATCGGCTTGCATCCGCGCGAACGCGTGGCGCTCGACGTCCCGGCGAACGTGCCCGAGCCGATGGCGGCCCTGCTCGCGCTGCTCGCGAGCGCCGCGGTCGAGCGCGGCGAAGCGGCGGGCGACGACCTCGACGACGCGCTCGCAGCTGTCACCGTTCGAGCGCCGCGCGGCGTGCTCGAGGAGCGCTATCGCAAGCAGCTCGCGCATCTGCTCGCGGAGATCGATCGCGGCGAGCGAAAGCTCGGCAATGCGGCCTTCGTCTCGAAAGCGGCGAGCAGCGTGGTGGCCAAGGAGCGCGAAAAGCTCGACGGGTACCGCAGCGAGCTCGCGCGCGTCGAGGCAGCGTTGCGGGCGAGCAAGGAGCCGGCATGACGATCGACGTTCCGCGCCGCGTGCTCTTGCGGCACGATGAGATTGCGCGCATCATCGCGCGCCTCGCGCAGCAGATGCTCGAGCCCGAGGATGCCCAACGCGGACTCGTTCTCTTCGGCATCCGTCGCGGCGGCGAGGCGCTCGCGGCGCGGATCGCCGTGGAGATCGAGCGGATTTCCGGTCGCGCGCCGGCACTCGGCTTCCTCAACATCAACCTGTATCGCGATGACCGCGTGACGCACGAGCTTCCCGATTCCCAGATTCCGGTGGACGTCTCCGGGAGGGTCGTCGTGATCGTGGACGACGTGCTGTACACCGGGCGCACGATTCGCTCCGCGCTGGACGCCGTCACCGACCTCGGCCGGCCGGCCGCGGTTCGCCTGTGCGTGCTCGTGGACCGCGGCCTGCGCGAGCTCCCGATTCAGGCCGACTACGTTGGGCGCATCAGCCCCACCACGCCGGACGAGCGGGTGCAGGTCGTCCTAGCGCCCCAAGCCGCGGCCTCCGACGAGGTGACGATCCTGGGACATGCCCGTGCGCATACGGCGTAGCCTCATCGACCTGGACGACCTCAGCGCCGAGGAGCTGGACCAGATCTTCGAGCGGACCGCGCAGTTCGAGCGGACGCCGCCCGGACGTCTCCTCGAAGGCACCAGTTGCGTCAACATGTTCTTCGAAGAGAGCACGCGCACGTTCACGTCGTTCAACGTCGCGGAGCTGCGCCTAGGCGCGGACGTCGTGAACCTCGCGCCGCACAAGCTCAGCCTCGCCACCAAGGGCGAGACGCTCGAGGACACCGCGATCACGCTGAGCGCGCTGGGCATCTCCATCATCGTCGTCCGTCACCCCGAGCCCGGATTTCCGCAGCGCGTCGCGCTCGCGTTCGACGGCCACGTCGTCAACGCCGGCGACGGCGTGCACGCGCATCCGACTCAGGCGCTGCTCGACATCTACACGCTCAAAGAGGAGTTCGGCGACCTCACCGATCGCAGCATCGCCATCGTCGGCGACGTGTTGCACAGCCGCGTCGCCCACTCCACGATTCGCGGGCTGCAACGGCTCGGAGCGTCGGTCGTGCTGGTCGGGCCCGAGGCGTTCCTGCCCGGCGGATACGCGGGAAACGGCATCCGGATCGAGCGCGACTTCGACGCCGTGCTGCCGCACGTCGACGCGGTCGTTCTCCTGCGCATTCAGCGCGAACGCTTCGTCGAGATGCCGCTCTCCGACGCCGACTACGTCCGCGCCTACCGGCTGGACCAGCGCCGCCTCGGGCTCATGCGCAAGGAGACGATCGTCATGCACCCCGGCCCGTACAACCGCGGGATGGAGCTCGACGATTCGGTCTTGGAGTTTGCCGGATGGCGCTACGCGCGCCAGGTCCATCACGGCGTCGGCATTCGTATGGCGGTGCTCGACTTTCTCGTCAACGCGCGATCGAAATGACGTCGCTGCTAATCACGGGCGGCCGCATCGTCGATCCGGCGAACGCGCTGGACGCCGTGCGCGATTTACGCGCGCGTGACGGCGCGGTCGTCGAGATCGGCGAGCATCTCGTCGCACGCGCCGGCGAGGCGACGATCGACGCCGCCGGAGCGGTCGTCGCGCCCGGCTTCGTGGACATGCACGTGCACCTGCGCGAGCCGGGCTTCCCGCACAAGGAGCGGATCGACACGGGTACCGAGGCCGCGCTGCGCGGAGGCTTCACCAGCATCGCGTGCATGCCGAACACCAACCCCGCTCTCGACGCCCCCGCAATCGTTCGATCGCTCCTCGATGAGATCGAGCGGCGCGCCCGCTGCCGCGTCTTTCCGATCGCGGCCATAACGCGCGGGCGCCGCGGGACGGAGCCGTGCGACTTCGCGCCGCTCGTGCGAGCCGGCGCGGTCGCCTTCTCCGACGACGGAGACACCGTCGAGGACGAGCGCGTCCTGCGCGAGGCGGCGCGCCTCGCGAGCGCGCTCGCCGCGCCGTTCATCTCGCACTGCGAGCCGGAGGATGCGACCGTCGTGCGCGATCTCTCCATAGCGGGGGAGACCGGCAAGTCGTGGCACATCGCGCACGTCACGACGCGCGCGGCCTTAGATTCGATCCGGGCGGCGCGCGCGCGCGGGGTCCGTGTAACCTGCGAGGTGACGCCGCATCACCTAAATTGCACCAGCGCCTCGGCGCGCAGGCTCGGACCGGCGGCGCGGGTGAACCCGCCGTTGCGTGACGACGCCGACGTAGCGGCACTGCGCGCCGGAGTGCGCGACGGTACGATCGACGCCTTCGCCAGCGATCACGCTCCGCACGCCGACGCGGAGAAGCATACCGCGCAAGGCGCCGCGCCCGGATTCACCGGGCTCGAAATCGCGGTCGGGGCCTACGCCGCGGCGCTGCCCGGCCTGCCGATGACGCGCTTCGTCGAGCTGCTCGCGACCAACCCCGCGCGTATCCTCGGCCTGCGCGGGGGCACGCTCGCGGTCGGCGCGCCGGCCGACGTCACGATCTTCGCCGACCGCTTGTGGACCGTCGATCCGACGCGTTTCGCGTCGCTCGGCAAGTGCACGCCGTTCGCGGGCGCAGCGCTGCCGCGCAAGGTGCTAGCGACCATCGTCGGCGGCGAGCTGCGCTACCGCGCGGAGGACCTCGCGGCGTGACCGATCCGGCGCCCCCGGCCGCGCTGTTCCTGGCCGACGGCAGCCGCTTCGACGGCCACGGGCTCGGCTATGCGGGCACGGCGCTTGGAGAAGCGGTCTTCTACACCGGCATGACCGGCTACGAAGAGGCGCTGACCGATCCGTCGTACGCCGGGCAGATCCTCACGTTCACGTATCCGATGATCGGCAACTACGGCATCTCCGGAAGCGCCGCGCAATACGGACGCGCCTGCGCGGCGGGAGCCGTCATCAAGCAGATCGCGTATCATCCCTCGCACCATCTCGCCAAACAAGACCTGCCGTCGTGGCTCGACGAGCAGCGCATCCCCACGCTCGTCGGAGCGGACACGCGCTCGATCACGATCACGCTGCGCGAGCACGGCACTATCTGGGCGGCACTCGCGGTCGGCGGAGCCGCTCTCGCCGATGCGGAGCGGCGGCTCGCGCGGTTCGTGCGCGACGCGAGCACGAAGGCGCTCGTTCCGAGCGTGTCCACGCGCGAGCCGTTCGTTCGCGGCGCGCGCAACGGGTGCCGCGTCGTGCTGATCGACTGCGGCGTGAAGCGCGCGATCCTCACGCAGCTCGAGGCGCTCGGCGCGCACATCTCCGTCGTGCCGTACAACGCAACTGAAGAAGAGGTTCTCGCGGACGATCCGGACGCCGTGTTCATCTCGCCCGGCCCCGGCGATCCGACGGACCTCGCGGAAACGATCGAGGTGCTGCGCCGCCTCGCGGGGCGCAAGCCGCTCTTCGGCGTGTGTTTGGGTCATCAACTCCTCGCGCTGGCCTGCGGCGCACGCACGTACAAGTTGCCGTATGGCCATCGAGGCGGGAATCAACCGGTGATGGACTTAGACGCCGGGGAGGTGCTCGTGACCGCGCACAACCACGGGTATGCGGTCGATGCCGCGACGTTGCCCGACGAGCTCCAACCCACGATGACCAACCTCAACGACGGGACGAACGAAGGTTTCCGGCATCGCGCGCTGCCGATCGCGGGCGTCCAGTTCCATCCCGAAGCCTCGCCCGGGCCGTTCGACGCTCGCCGCCTCTTCGCGCAATGGCTAGAGACCCTCTAAAACGCGCCGGCGTTGCCCTAGCGCTCTGCGCGGCGCTCGTCGCGGCACCAGGCACGATCCACGCCCAGACGCTGGGGCGCTTGAGCGTGCAAACGTTCTGGCTGACGAGCGACACGGCGCGGCCGCGAGTGGACGAGCCCTTCCATCTAGTCGTCACGCTGCGCGTGCGCGAACGCGTCGCGCAGATCGCCAATCTCGAGCTGCCCCTTCTCGCCGACGTGGAGCTGCTCGGAGACGAACGGCAGACGGTCAGCGGACGGAGCGGAACGCTGTACCGCGAGACGATCACGGTGGTCGCGCATCGGGCCGGCTCCCTCGCGATCGCACCGGCGACGCTGCAGGCGATCGACGCGCGCGACGGCAAGGCCAAGCAGTGGTACACCAACAGCCTCACGCTGAACGTGGTCGGCGTCAGCACCTCGGCCCTGCGCGCGGATGCCGCGCAGCTGATGAGCCGGGCGATCGCCGTCCTGCGCGTGCTGCTCTGGGTGGTCGGCATCGCGGTCGTCGCGTGGTTGCTCGCGATCTTGCTTCGCCGCCGCCGGCGCGTGGCCGTGGCTCCGCCCGCACCCGTCGCCGCGCCCGCGCCGCCGCCGATCATCGTGCGTTCGCGGCGCGAGCAGCTCGAAGACGCGCTCGTCGTCCTGCGCGCGGAGCGGACGCGCGCGTCGGCGGTCGCGGTGCGCGGAGCGATCTGGCGGATGATCGGCGCCAACGACGGCGCGACGCTGGGCGATGTCCTGCGCCGGCGTGAGTCCTTCGTGCCCGAGACGCGCGAACTGCTCATAGCGCTCGAGCGTAGCTCTTTCACGTACGACGACGACCTGCAGGCCGCGATCCAGGACGCGTGCTTCGCGCTCGAACGCGCGATGGGTTCCTTGGGGAACCTCTGAAGAAGTCCATGTACCGATCGTTTGAGCCGCAAAGCCGCCAGATGCTAGGAGAAGGCAAGGGAGCATACTCGAAGCAGTCTGTGACCGAGCCTTCGACACCGCAGATGGCAGCTTTGCGGCCAAACCCTCTGGGCAGCGGCAGTTATGCCGCAGCTCTTTGTTGCGCCCTCAGTCACAGAGCGCTTTGCTATGCTCCCTCGGTCGCGCCTCGATCCGCGGCAAAACTGCCTGCTGCGATCGGTGCAGCGGCTTCTTCAGAGGTTCCCTAGCATGAGCACGCCGCGTCTGGCGGACCTGCGCGCTGCTCTCGCGCACACGATCGTCGGGCAAGAGGGCGTCCTCGACGCGCTGCTGCTGGCGCTGCTCGGCAACGGTCACGTGCTGCTCGAAGGGCCGCCGGGCCTCGCCAAGACGCTCGCGTGCCGCTCGCTCGCGGCCGCGCTCGAGGGCGAGTTCAAGCGCATCCAATTCACACCCGATCTGCTCCCGAGCGACATCGTGGGCACGCGCATCTTCGATCAACGCGAGAGCGCGTTTGCCACGGTGCTGGGGCCGATCTTCGCCAACGTCGTGCTAGCCGACGAGATCAACCGCGCGCCCGCCAAGGTGCAGTCCGCACTCCTCGAAGCCATGCAGGAGCGGCAAGTGACGATCGGGCCGCAGTCCTACGCGCTGCCCGATCCGTTCGTCGTGATGGCGACGATGAACCCGCTCGACTCGGAGGGCACCTACGCGCTGCCGATCGCGCAGATGGATCGCTTCCTCATGAAGGTCAACGTGGGCTATCCCTCGCGCGATGAGGAGCTGCGCATCCTCGATCGCTTCGCCGTCGCGGACACGCAGCCGATACGCGCCGTCGCGACGCTCGACGACGTTCGCTCCTGGCGCGAACAGGCGCACTCGATCCACATCGACGAGAAGCTGAAGCGCTACATCGTCGATCTGGTCGCGGTCACGCGACGCGCCGACAGCGTTACCGTAGCGGCGCAGTCGGGCCAGTCGCTGCGCGTGTCCGACCTGATCGATTACGGCGCGAGCCCGCGCGCGACGCTCGCGCTGGCGTTCCTCGCGCGGGGACGGGCGCTGCTCGAAGGCCGCGACTTCGCGCTGCCCGACGACGTCCGCGCGGTCGCGCCGCACGCGCTGCGGCATCGCATCGGCTTCAACTACCGGCTCGTCACCGAGGGCGCGAGCGCCGATCGCGTGATCGACGCGATGATCGCCTCGATTCCCGCGCCGTGACGATTCGCGAGGCGCTGCTGCGCGCGCGGCGCCGCCCGCGCCACCTCGGCGCGGGATCGCCGACCATCTATCGCGGCGACGGCTACGAGTTCGTCGAGCTGCGCGCGTACGTCCCGGGCGACGACGTGCGCCGCATCGACTGGGCGGCGACGGCGCGATCCGGCGACCTACAGACGCGCGTCGTGCTCGAAGACGTTGCCCTCACGCTCGCGGCCATCGTCGACGCGTCGCCCTCGATGCGAGTCGGACGGCGTCGCCCGCTCCTGGACGCGGCGCGCGAGGCCGCGCGGGCGTGGTTCGACGCCGCGTGCGGCGAGGACCGCTGCATCCGCATCGACGCGTCCGGCGTGACGCCGCCGGCGCTGCAGCGCGGCCCGCATCGCGCGCTCTCCGAGTTCGCCGAGGCGAACGCGTTCGACGTCACGCGGATGCTCCGCACGGCGCGCGGCGCGCTGCCGCGCGGCACCGCGCTGCTCGCGATCAGCGACTGGTACGACCTCGACGACGCGCTCGACCGGGATCTCTGCGAGCTCGGCGCGCGCTTCGACTGCACCGCGCTGGTCGTGCGGGATCCGTGGTACGCGGAGCTGCCGCTCGCGGGCATGGTGCGGCTGCGCGGCGCCGAGGGCGGCGTCGTGCGCGCCTACGTAGGCGCGCGGGAGCGCGCCGCCTACCGTGACGCCGTGCGAGCGCGCGAAGCAACGCTGCTAACGCGGTTCGCGCGCGCGAATTGGCGAACCGGCGTGCTGCGCGAGGAGAACGGCGCGCAATCGCTCGCCGCTGCATTTGGGGCGCGGATATGAGCCTGGACCATCCAGCGCGCCTCGTGATCGGGGCGCTGGCCATCGCGGCGTTCGCGTTGCTCTACGCTCGCCTGCAACGGCGCGCGACCGCGCGCGACTTGGCCTATTCCAACGTCCCGTTCTTCATGCAGGCCGCGAAGCCGCGCGCCTGGATACCGCGCGCGCTCCAGGCGCTATGGCTGATCGCGCTGGCGGTGGTGGCGCTGGCCGCCGCGCGCCCGCACCTGACGATTCCGGTTCCCGTGCGCGACGGCGACGTCTTCATCTGCATCGACACGTCGGGCTCGATGGCATCCACGGATGTCGTGCCAACTCGAGGCCAGGCAGCCAAGGCCGCGGCGCGGGCGTTCATCGCCGAGAGCCCGCCCGGCATCCGGATCGGCATCATCGCGTTCTCCGGCGCGGCGGAGGCCGTGGCGCCGCGCAGCGCCGATCATCAGCAAGTGGACGCGGCGCTCGAGCAGGTTCCGCTCCCCAACGGCGCAACCGCGATCGGTGACGCCCTGAAGCTCGCTGCGCAGCAGTTCCCGCCCAGCGGTCACCGCGTGATCATCTTGATCACGGACGGCGTCAACAACGCCGGGACGGATCCGAATGAGATGGCGCAGTGGCTCGGCGCGCATCACGTCCCGGTGTACACCGTCGGAATCGGAACGCCCAACGGCGGCTTGATCCCCGGGACCAACGAGGAGGCGACGATCGACGAGGAGGCGCTGCGCGGCTACGCGCAGGTCAGCGGCGGCGCATACGCGCGCGTCGAGAACGCGACGGAGCTGCGCGACGCGCTCGCGCGGCTCGGACGCATCACGTCGCTGCAGAGCAAGCCCGTGGACGCATCCCTCGGCTTCGCCTTGGCCGGCGCGGCGGGGATGCTCTTCGCATTCGTGCTCGGGTTCGGGCTGGGCCGCTATCCGTGAGCGATCCGTTTGCGCTGCTCGCGCGCTGGATCGACGACGCCGGCGGATCAGCTTCCGTCGAGGCGGTCGCGATGTGCCTCGCGACCGCCGGCGCCGGTTGCCGCCCGTCGGCGCGCATCGTCCTCTTGCGCGGCCTTGACGAGCGCGGCTTGCGATTCTACACATCCTACGAAAGCCGCAAGGGCCGAGAACTCTTAGACAACCCGCTCGCGGCGGCGGTGCTCTATTGGCCCGCGCTGCAGCGCCAGGTCCGCCTCGAAGGTTCCGTCACCACGCTCTCGGAGGGCGAGTCCGACGCGTACTTCGGTTCTCGGCCGCGCGGACACCGCCTCGCGGCGTGGGCGTCAGAGCAGAGCCAGCCGCTCGAGTCGCCCGAGATCCTTGCGGAGCGCTTCGCGCACTTCGAGCAGCGCTTCGAAGGAGCGGAGGTCCCGCGCCCGCACTCGTGGGGCGGCTACTTGCTGGTTCCTTCGCGCTTCGAGTTCTGGACCGGCCGCCCCAACCGGATGCATGAGCGCGTGCTGTTCACGCGCGGCGACGGCGACTGGCAGACGACGCTGCTGCAGCCTTAAGGAACCTCCCTAACCAGGGAGTTCCTTAGCGCAGACCTAAAGCTTCGGCCCGAGGATGCCCCACCGCAACGTCATGGTCATCGGGTCGGGACCGATCGTGATCGGTCAGGCTGCCGAGTTTGATTATGCGGGGGTTCAGGCGTGCCGCGCGCTGCGCGAGGAAGGCCACCGCGTCGTCCTCGTCAACTCGAATCCCGCCACGATCATGACGGATCCGGAGGTAGCCGACGCCGTCTACTTGGAGCCGCTGACCGTTGGGTCGGTCGCGGAGATCATCGCGCGCGAGCGTCCGGACGCGCTGCTGCCCACGCTCGGCGGCCAGACCGGCCTCAACCTCGCGGTCGAGCTCGACGAGGCAGGCGTGCTGGCCGAGCACGGCGTGGAGCTGCTCGGGACGCCGATCGAGACGATCCGGCTTGCCGAAGACCGCGAGCGCTTCAAGCTCAAGATGCAAGAGATCGGCGAGCCCGTCGCCGAGAGCGCGGTCGTCACGGCGATCGAGCAGGGCGTCGATTTTGCGGCGCGTGCCGGTTATCCGCTCGTCGTCCGCCCGGCGTACACGCTCGCGGGCACGGGCGGGGGCGTCGTGTACGACGAGGCGCAGCTGCGCGAGACGCTCGACGCAGGCCTGCGCGCGAGCCTCATCGGGCAGGCGCTGCTCGAGACGTCGCTCCTGGGCTGGAAGGAAATCGAGTACGAAGTGCTGCGCGACGGCGACGACAACTGCATCGTCGTCTGCAACATGGAGAACATCGATCCCGTCGGCGTGCACACGGGCGACTCGATCGTCGTCGCGCCGTCGCAGACGCTGTCGGATCTCGAATACCAGATGCTGCGCAGCGCGAGCATCAACGTCATCCGGGCGCTCGACGTGCAGGGCGGGTGCAACATCCAGTTCGCGCTGCATCCGCAGCGCAGCGAATACGCCATCATCGAGGTCAACCCGCGCGTCTCTCGCAGCTCGGCGCTGGCGTCCAAAGCGACGGGGTATCCGATCGCCAAGATCTCGACGCGCATCGCGCTCGGCCAGAGTCTCGACGAGATTCCCAACCCGGTGACGGGCGTCACGAAGGCCGCCTACGAGCCGACGCTCGATTATGTCGTCGTCAAGATACCGCGCTGGCCATTCGACAAGTTTCCCATAGCCGATACCGCGATCGGCACGCAGATGAAGTCCACCGGCGAGGCGATGGGGATCGGGCGGACGTTCCGCGCGGCCCTCCTCAAGGCGGTCCGCGGACTCGACCTCGATCGCGTCACGCTGACCGGGCCGCTCGCGGAGTGGAGCGACGCCGAGCTCGAGGCGATCGTCGCGCGCCCGACGCACGAGCGCCTCTTCGCGATCTGCGAGCTGCTGCGTCGCGCGGGGACGGCGCGTCGCGACGCGGCGATCGAGCGCATCCACGAGCTTTCGGCGGTCGATCGATTCTGGCTCAACGAATTCGCCGAGCTGGTCGATCTCGAACAGCGCATCCGCCGCGGCGCCTCAAACGGCACCGCCGTCGAGGCGCTGCAGTTCGGCTACTCGACCGCGAGCCTCCGACGGCTGCACGGCGACGGGAACTCCAAGCGGTACGCGGACGCGGCGCCGGCGTTCCGCATGGTCGACACCGCCGCCGCCGAGTTTCCGGCGAAGTCGCCCTACTATTATCTCTCGCGCGGCGAGCGCGACGAGATGCGCGCGACGCCCGGTCAAGCGGTCGTGGTGGTCGGCAGCGGCCCGATCCGCATCGGCCAGGGCATCGAGTTCGACTACGGCTGCGTCCACGCGGCGTGGGCGCTGCGCGATGCGGGCCGTTCGCCCGTCGTGGTCAATAATAATCCCGAAACGGTCTCGACCGACTTTGACATCTCCGACGCGCTCGTCTTCGAACCGCCCGGCGCCGACGAGGTCGAGGCCGCGTACCGCGCCACGGACGCGCGCGGAGTGCTGTTGGCGTTCGGCGGACAGACCGCCATCAATCTCGCCGGCGAGCTGCATCGGCGCGGCGTGCCGATCGTCGGCACGGATCGCCGCTCGGTCGACATGGCCGAGAATCGCGAGCAGTTCGACGCCGCGCTCGCGCGTCTCGGCGTGGCGCGGCCGCGGGGCAAGGCCGCGCGCAGCTTCCGCGAGGCGCGCGCCATCGCGCGCGAGCTGGGCTTCCCGGTGCTCGTACGCCCGTCGTTCGTGCTCGGGGGCCGCGCGATGGAGATCGTTCACAACGAGGCGCAGCTGGCCGAGTACGCGGGCTCGGCGCCTCCGATCCTAGACGACGCACCCCTCCTAGTCGACAAGTATCTGCGCGGCCTCGAGGTGGAGGTGGACGCCGTCTTCGACGGAGATGAGATCCTGATTCCAGGCGTCTTCGAGCACGTGGAACGGGCCGGCATTCACTCCGGCGACTCGATCAGCGTGTATCCCGTGCAGACGATCGACGAAAGTGTGGAGCGGCGGATCGCGGATGTGACGCTCGCCATCGCACGCGAGCTGCAGATCCGCGGCCTGATCAACTTGCAGTTCGTCCTCCACGAGCAGCGGCTCTACATCATCGAGGCGAATCCGCGCGCCAGCCGGACCGTGCCGATCATCCAGAAGGCCACCGGCATCAATCTCGTCGCGGCAGCGACGCGCATCGCGCTCGGCGAGAAGCTAAAAGACATGGAATACGGCACCGGGCTGCGGCCGCACGTCCCGTACGTCGTGGCAAAAGTCCCCGTGTTCTCGTTTTCGAAGATGCGCGGCGTCGAAACCATGCTCGGCCCGGAGATGAAATCGACGGGCGAGGTGCTCGGCATCGACGAAACCTTTGGAGGCGCGCTACTCAAGGGATTTCTGGCCGCCGGCGTTCGCCTGCCGGGCAGCGGCGGCCGGATTCTCGTGTCGATAGCGGACGAAGAGAAGGAAGACGCCGTCGGCGTGCTTCGTGCGTACGCCGCGCTCGGTCACACCCTCGTCGCCACGCCTGGGACGCGCAGCGTGCTGGAAAGCGCCGGCATTCCGACCGAGGGCATCAACAAGATCGCCGACGGATCGCCGCACGTGCTCGATCTGATCGCTGCGCGCGCGGTCGACTTGGTGATCAACGATGCGAAGGGGCCGCGTGAAATCACCGACGACTACAAGATTCGCCGTGCGGCGGTCGAAGCGAGTATTGCGTGTTTGACGAGTTTAGATACGGCGCGGGCGCTGGCGGAGGCGCTCGCAAGCAAGGCTGGACCACCGCGCAGCCTGCAAGACTATCGCCGAGCCACCGCGACGATCGCGTCGTAGAGTCCAAAGACGCCGCCGTCCTCGTCCTCGGCGGCAACGCGACGACGCTGGCCGTCGTCAACGGCTTCCCGCCCGCGACGCCGGGCCAAGCTTCCGCCGAGCCGATCACCGCGCGGCTGATTCCGCTTGCCTGGACGCCGCTCGGCATCGCGGTGGGCGACACGCGGCAAGACGTCGCCGTACCGCTCTCCGGGCTCTTCGACTGGATGGACCGCACTTTTCCTGCGGAGGACGATCACGCGTTCGTGGCGCCGCTGCGCGACGTGGAGCTGCTCGCGCGCATCGGGTGGAACGCCGCGCTGCCCGAGCGGATCGACGAGTCGAACGTGATTAACGTCGAAGACTTGCCCGAAGAGATCGTCGACGCGCTGGCGCAGCCGCCCGTCACGCTCGTCCAGTGCGCCGCGTGCCGCCGGCTCTGCGTGCGCGACGACTTCGTTTGGAAAGAGAAGCAGCTGTGCGCCTGGGACTATCACGCCCAGGTCTTCGGCAGGCGCGGGCCGTGGCACGACGGCCCGTACGAGGAGCGCCACTTCGCGACGCTCCCCGCGTGCGCGTACGTCGCGTTGCCGCTGCTGGCAGAGCGGCGCGTCGAGGCCGTGCTGACGGTCGACGCGGTCGAGGAGTCCGTCGCCGCGGCCGTCGTCAACGCGCTCCTGGTCGAAGACGCCGGCCGTCCGCACATGGCCGTGCGCACGCACGGAGGCTTCACCGTCTTGCGAGAGGCATGACCAACCGCGCCATACGGGATCTCTCCCGGTTCTTCGTGCTGCTGTTCGCCGTGCTCGCGATTCGCCAAATCTACGTTCAGATCGTCGCTGCCCCGCGCATCGCCGCGCGGCCGAACAATCCGCGCCACACGCCGCTCGACGCGGGTCGCGGGCGCATCTACGCGACCGACGGAACGCTCATCGCGCACACCGTGGGCGGGAAGCGCCTGTACCCATTGGGAGCGGAGCTCGCGCAGACGGCCGGTTACGTATCGGTCCGATACGGGACGAGCGGCATCGAGCGCGCCTTCGACCAAGCGCTGACGCCGCCGGACCTCGGCGGCGACCCGCTCGCGCAGTTCCAGCAGCTCGTCGCGACGCTGCGCGGCAATCCGGCCCCCGCGCGCGGGGCGGACGTCGTGACGACGATCGTGCCGGCGGTTCAGACACAGCTGTTCGCGCTGCTCTCGCGCTATCCGCGCGGCGCCGGCGTCGTGCTGGATCCCCGCAGCGGCGCCGTGCTCGCGCTCGCCAGCGTGCCGAGCTACGATCCCAATGGCTTCGACGACGAGTTCCCCGCGCTGCGCGCCGATCCGGAGGCGCCGTTGCTCAATCGGGCCCTCGACGGCCTCTACCCGCCGGGCTCGACCTTCAAGATCTTCACCGCGGCCTCGGCCCTCGACAGCAACACGGTGACGATGGATTCGCACTTCGAGGATCCGGGCTATCTCGTCATCGGAAACTTCGTATTGCACGACAACGAAAGCGAAGCGACGGGATACTCCGACCTGACAAACGCCTTCGCGCTGTCGAGCAACGTGGACTTTGCGCAGATCACGCTGAAGATGGGGGTCGACACGTTCTATCAGTACCTGCAGCGCTGGGGGATCGGCGAATCGCTCGACTTCCAGCTCCCCGCCGAGACCGGCCGCGTGCCGCCGCAGGCCGGCATAGTGCCCGGCGAGCTCGCGCAGATGGGCTTCGGCCAGGGCGCCCTGCTGATGACGCCGCTGCAGATGGCGTTGATCGGCGCAACCATCGCGAACGGCGGCAGCGAGGCGCGCCCCTACGTCGTGCGTCAAGTCGTCCGCGACGGTACGCCGGCGACCGTCTCGAGCGCGTCGGCGCTTGCAAACCCGGTATCGCCCGAGACCGCAGCGAAGGTCACGCAGATGATGATCGCCGTCGTGCAGCGCGGAACGGGCACTCCGGCGCAGCTGCCCCGCGTAACCGTCGCCGGCAAGACCGGCACGGCGACCAACCCACAGGGCCGCTCGCACGCGTGGTTCGTTTGCTTCGCGCCGGCGGATCATCCGCGCGTCGCAGTGGCGGTCGTCGTAGAGAACGTCGGCTACGGCGCGACGTATGCCGCACCGATCGCTCGCGACGTCTTGCGCACCGCGCTGCAGAGCGATGCGACCTCCTCAGAGGCCCCCTGAGTTGATCGAGGAGCGCGTCTTCAACAACCGCTACCGGCTCGACCGCAAGCTCGGCGAGGGCGGCATGGCGACGGTCTACTGCGGCACCGATGTTCTGCTGCGGCGGCGGGTCGCCATCAAGGTGCTGCGCGAACAGTACGCCGCCGACGAAGAGTTCGTGCGCCGTTTCTATCAAGAGGCGGAGTCGGCCGCAAGGCTCTCCCATCCGAACATCGTCAACACGTTCGACGTCGGCCGGCAAGACTCGACGTACTTTATCGTCATGGAGCTCGTCGACGGCCCCTCGCTGGCCGAGATCATCGCCGCGGACGGCCGCCTTCCCGAGCCGGTGGCCATCGATTATGCGACGCAGATCGCGAGCGGCCTCGCGTACGCGCACCGCCAGGGCCTCTTGCATCGCGACATCAAGCCGGCGAATATCCTCGTGACCAAGGACGACGTCGTGAAGCTCTCCGACTTCGGGATCGCCCGCGCCGTCTCGAAGCAGACGATGGCGCTTACGAAGCCGGGACTCGTGATGGGCAGCGTCTACTACATCTCGCCGGAGCAGGCGCAGGAGCACGACATCCACGAGACCGCCGATCTCTACAGCCTCGGCGTCGTGCTCTATCAGATGCTTACCGGAGCGTTGCCGTACACCGGAGAGTCGCCGGTCACCGTCGCGCTCAAACACATCGGCGATCCGGTTCCGACGATCGACACCTCGGCGACCGGCGTGAGCCCGGCCCTCGCGTCGATCGTGAATCGCCTGCTGCAGAAGAAGCCCGAGCATCGCTTTCAGTCGGCGAGCGAGCTCGCGACCGCGCTGCGCGAGGCGCGCGAGCGTCCGACGGTAGCTGGTTATCGCATCTCCGACGACGCGCCGGCGCACGCGCCGCAGCGCGGGGCCCAGCGACTGCCCCCGCGGCGCTCCCCGATGCCGGATCGTGCGGCCGTGGCCGGCGAGGAGTGGGAGCCTCCGCGCCGACGCGGCTGGGCCGTCGCGGCGCTAATCGTCGCGTTGATCGCGGCAACCGGCATCGGGTACTTCCTGTTCGGCAGGCCGCTCGGCAATGCGGCGGTCGTGGCCGATTACACCGGCATGACGATGGCGCAGGCGCAACAGGCCGTCGTCAACGCCGGGCTGCGCACGCGCTTCACCAAGAGCGCGAGCGAGACGGTGCCGCCGGACCGGGTGATTCGCCAAGAGCCGGCGGCAGGCACGAGGGTGGAAAAGAATCAGGTGATCGAGCTCGTCATCAGCAACGGAAGGCCGTTGCGCGGACTGGACGACGTACGCGGCTACAGCGTCAACGACGCGCAGCGCACGTTGCAGCAAGCGGGCTTCGCGGTGAACATCGTGCGCCGTCACGACAACACCGTCGCGGACAACGTCATCGACCAGCAGCCCAAGCCCGGCACGGGCGTCGCCGAGGGCAGCCGCGTCACCTTGATCGTTTCGAGCGGCCCGCAGCCGATCGTCGTGCCCAACTTCGTGAGCCTCACGGTCGACGCGGCTCGCGCTCTCGCGAGCCGCTTGGGGATCACTCTGGACACGTCGCAGACGATCCCGGGCATGCCGCCCGGCACGATCGCGTCGCAGAGCGTGCCGCAGGGCAGCAAGGTCGACCGCAACGGCATCGTGCGGCTCGTGGTCAACAACGGCACGCCCAACGGACCGGTCGAGTCGCCGGCGGCGAACGGGCCGGTCGGGCAGCTGCCCAGCGTCGTCGGCGACGATTACGCGACGGCGCGACAGGCGCTCACGCAGTCCGGCTTCCAGATCGCCGTGAGGTTCGCACAGCAGAGCACGAACAACGGGACCATCATCGCGCAAACGCCGTCCGCCGGACCGCAGGCATCGGGTTCCACGGTAACGATCACGCTCTCCGTTTCGGGCGAGGTACCCGATACCGTCGGTCTGTCGCAGTTCGACGCGATGAAGCTGCTGCAACAGTACGGCTACTCCGTGTCGCACGCCGAGTACACGACCAGCGTCGGCGCCGGCGGCAAGGTCGTGGGAACCGAGCCACCCGCGGGGACGAGCGTTCCGCCGGGATCGTCGGTTACGCTGACCGTCAACGGCACGCCGCCGCCGTAGTGCAGCCCTCGGCGCTGCGCGTCCTCGGGATCGACCCTGCGCTTCGAACGACGGGATACGGCGTGATCGAGCGTAGCGGTGGGCGCGTCGCCCTGGTCGAGGCCGGCGTCGTCGTTCCGCGCGCCAGCGCGACACTCGAGCAGCGGTTGAACGAGCTCCACGCGGGCATCGCCGAGGTCATCGCGCAGACGTCGCCGACGCTCGTCGTCATCGAAGAGCTGTACACGACCTATAAGAACCCGCGCTCCGCGCTCCTGATGGGTCACGCGCGCGGCGTCCTCTGCCTCGCGAGCGCGCAGGCCGGCGTCGCGGTGCACACGCTCGGCCACGCGCGCGTCAAGCGCGCCCTCGTCGGCTCCGGCAGCGCGCGCAAAGAGCAGGTGAGCGCGATGGTCGCGCGGCTGCTCGGCCTG
This sequence comes from Candidatus Cybelea sp., assembly GCA_036522095.1. Classification (GTDB taxonomy): domain Bacteria; phylum Vulcanimicrobiota; class Vulcanimicrobiia; order Vulcanimicrobiales; family Vulcanimicrobiaceae; genus Cybelea. The sequence goes on from DATDGN010000110.1 coordinate 32,419, forward strand.
CAGCGGCCGCCCAAGCCGCACGACGTCTCCGACGCGCTCGCGCTGGCCCTCGCATTCCTCAACGTCCTCGAGCGGCGCGCCGTGCATGTTCGCTAGGATCACCGGCTCGCTGGTCGAGCGCACCGCGGACGCAGCGATCGTCGAGGCGGGCGGGCTCGGATACGAGATCGTCCTCCCGCCGTGCATCGCGGAGAAGATCCCGGCCACGCCCGGTGCGCACGTCGCGCTGGAGATTTACGCCGTCGTCAATCTCGACGGCAAAAGCGGCCGCTTTACCTACTACGGGTTCACGAATTCGATCGAGCGCGAGTTCTTCGAGGCCCTGATCACGGTCGCGTCGATCGGTCCGCGTTCGGCGGCGCGCGCGTTCTCCGCGCCGATGTCGACGATAGCAGCGGCCATCGACCGCGGCGACTACGGGTTTCTCAAGAGCCTTCCCGGCATCGGACAACAAAAGGCGCGCGACATCGTGGCGAAGCTCCAAGGAAAGGTCGCGAAGTTTCTGCTCATCCAAGACGCGCCTGCAGCGCGTCCGAGTGCGATTCCGGACTTCGCGGACGAGGCGCTCGCGGTGCTGCTCCAACTCGGTTATAAGCGCGGCGAAGCCGAGACGATGATTCGCGAGACGCTCGAGGCGAACTCGGCGATAAACGACGCCGAACGGCTTCTCGCGGAGATATACCGGCGCAAGGCGCCGAAGGAGCCCGCATGAGCGAGCCCAAGGCGCGCAAACGCCTGCTGGGACCCGCGGACGCCAGTCCCGAGCGGAGTCGAAGGGCCGGCGCGGGGGATGAGCAACGCATCGTCGATCCGCGCGACGTCATCGAGGATGAGCTCTACGGCGCGAGCCTGCGTCCACGTTCGTTCGAAGAGTACGTGGGTCAGGAGCGTGTCGTCGAAAATTTGCGGATCTCGATCGACGCCGCGAAGCAGCGCGGCGAGCCGCTCGAGCACGTGCTCTTCTACGGGCCGCCCGGGCTCGGCAAGACGACACTCGCGGGCCTCATCGCGCGCGAGCTGGGAGCGAACTTTCGGCCGACGAGCGGCCCGACGCTGGAGAAACCGAAGGACCTCGTCGGCATTCTCACCTCGCTAGACGAGGGCGACGTATTCTTCGTCGACGAGATTCACCGGCTCGGGCACGTCGTCGAAGAGTTCCTGTATCCGGCGATGGAAGAGTTTCAGATCGACTTCGTCGTCGATCGCGGCGCGTACGCCAAGACGCTCAAGCTTCCGCTGCGGCGGTTCACGCTCGTCGGCGCGACGACGCGAGCCGGCATGCTGACGGCCCCGCTGCGCGAGCGCTTCGGCATCGTTCAGCATCTCGACTACTATCCGCCGGCCGAGCTGGAGCGCATCGTGCGGCGGTCGGCCAGCGTGCTCGGCGTGCCGATCGAAGCCGACGCGGCGCGCACCATCGCGGAACGCAGCCGCGGAACCCCGCGCGTCGCCAACCGCCTGCTGCGGCGCGTGCGCGACTTCGCCGAGGTGCGCTCCGACGGCCGAATCACCGAACCGACCGCCGCCGAGGCGCTGCGCCGGGAAGGCGTCGACGAGCTTGGCCTCGACCGCCTCGACCGCGCGTTCCTGCGCACGATCGTCGAGCAGTATCGCGGCGGACCCGCGGGCATCGCCGCGATCGCCGCAACGCTCACCGAGGACGCGGAAACGCTGGAAGACGTCGTGGAACCCTATCTGCTCAAGGAAGGCTTCGTGACGCGCACCGCGAGCGGTCGGCGCGCGACGGCCGCGGCGTACCGCCATCTCGGCATCGCCGCGGGCGCGGGCGCGCAAGACCGGCTTCTGTGAGGCGCTCCTCGAGCGCGATGGTCGCGGCGGCGACGCTGATCGGCACGTCGATCGAGTGGTACGACTTCTATATTTACGGGTTGGCCTCCGCGCTCGTCTTTCCGGCGCTGTTCTTCCCCAAGTCCGATCCGTTCGTCGGCCAACTTGCATCCTATGCCGTCTTCGGCGTCGGGTTCCTCGCGCGGCCGCTGGGCGGCGTCGTCTTCGGACACTTCGGCGACAAACTCGGCCGCAAGGCGATGCTCGTCGTGACGCTGTCGACAATGGGCGCCGCGACGTTTCTGGTGGGAGTGCTGCCCACCTACGCTCGCATCGGAGCGTGGGCACCGGTGTTGCTCGTCGCGCTGCGGGTCTGTCAGGGAATCGCGGTCGGCGGCGAATGGGGCGGCGCGGTGCTGATGGCGGCGGAGCACGCGCATGCGCGCGCGAAGGGCTTCGTCGCGAGCTTTCCCCAGATGGGCGTCGCGGTCGGATTGATGCTCTCAAACCTGAGCTTCGTGGCGATTGGCGGTCGATCTCTGCTCGGCGGCCATGCGAACGCCGCCTTCTTGAGCGTCGGATGGCGAATCCCGTTTCTCTTCAGCGCGCTCTTAGTGGCGGTCGGGCTCATCATCCGCCTCAGCATCGCGGAGACTCCCGCCTTCGAGCACTTTAGGCGGCGCAAAGAAGTCGTCAAGGCCCCGGTCCGTTCGGTGCTCGCCAACAACTGGAGAAGCGTGCTCCTTGCCGGAGGCGCATTCTTTGTCTGCAACGGCGGTTTCTATCTGCTCACGACGCAGCTGATCAGCTACGGGTCCGGACCGCATTCGGTCTTGAAGCTGGACCCAAGCGTCTTTTTCAACGCGAACATCGCCGGCGGTTGCGTCGCACTCGTCGTCACACCGCTTGCGGGCTGGATCTCGGACCGCATCGGCCGGCGCCCGATTTTCTCGACGGCCGTCGCCGCGATCTTCGTGCTCGCGTTTCCGATCTACGCCCTCGTCGACACCAAAGATCCGGGCCTAATCATACTCGCAATCTGCCTGTTCGAGATCGCCACCGCAGCCGCGTACGGGCCGCTCGCCGCGATGCTCAGCGAGATGTTCCCCGCCAACGTGCGCTACAGCGGCGCATCCGTCGGATATCAGGGTGCCGCGATCTTTGCGGGCGGGCTGGCGCCGTTCGTCGCGACGCTGCTGCTCAAATTCTCCGCCGGCGCGTCGTGGGTACTCGCGCTCTATCTCATGTCCATGGCGGCGATCTCGCTGGTCTCGATATGGCTGATCCCCGAAACGAGCGGCGTGGACCTCACCGAATCGCGGCCGCTGCCGGCCTTGGAGTACGCCGGCTGATGCGGCGCCGCACGTTTGTGATGCTGGGCGCCGCACCGCTCTTTGCCGCCCGCGCCGCGCGCGCGCAGACCGACGCCGATCCGTCGAGTTGGTCGCGCAAGCCGGCGCTGCGCGTGCTGCTCGGCCCCGGCGAAGCCGCGCCGGTCTCGGCGGACATGTTCGAGTTCGACGGACGGTCGTATCGCGGGACGTTCACGCGCCTCGACGATGGACGCATCGTCAACGTCGTCGATCTCGAGGAGTACCTCTACAGCGTCGTCTCGCGCGAGATGCCGGCGCGCTGGCCGCCCGCGGCACTGCAGGTGCAGTCGGTCTGCGCGCGCACGTACGTGCTCCAGCGCAGCGATCCTCGGCGGCAGTACGACGTCGTACCCTCGGAGCTCGACCAACGCTACGACGGGATGACCGGCGAGACGCCGGCCGGCACGGCCGCGGTGGCCGCGACGGCGGGGCAGGTGCTGAAGTACGGCGACGCGTTCGCGACAGTGGCGTATTCGTCGTGCTGCGGCGGGCATACGGAGTCGTCGTCGGACGCCTGGGGCGCCGCGCCGATTCCGTATCTCGAAGGCGTGGTGTGCACGTCGTGCTCCGCGTCGCCAAACTATCGCTGGTCCACGATCCTCCCGCTGGATCAAATAGCGAGCCGGCTGTCAACCGATCTCGCTCCACTCGGGCAGCTGCACGACATGCGCATCACGGATCGCGATCCGAGCGGACGGGCGCGCGGCTTCGAGCTCGTCGCCGAGCGCGGCAGCAGCACCGTACCCGGCAGCGCGTTTCGCCGCGCGGTCGGCTCGCGCGTTCTGCCGAGCCTGTTGATCGCGCGCCTCGAACGTGACGGAGGCGCCGCGCAGATCGCGATCGACGGCGGCGGCCTCGGACACGGGGTCGGCCTCTGTCAGTGGGGCGCGCGCGGGATGGCGCTGACGAGGCGCTCGGCCCCTGAGATTCTGACGTACTACTTTCCGGGAGCGGTCGTCGCGCATCTCCAGTAACGTCGCGCATCCGACGGCGGCCTACGATTACGTGCTGCCGGAAGAGCTGATCGCGCAGCATCCGCCGCCGCGCCGCGACGGCAGCCGCCTGATGGTCCTGCGCGAGGATGAGATCCAGCACCGGCGCTTTGCGGACCTCGCGCAGCTGCTGCGCAGCGACGACGTGCTCGTGCTCAACGAGACGCGCGTGATCGCCGCGCGGCTCGTCGGGCGGCGCGAAGGCGGCGGCCGCGCGGAGCTGCTGCTGCTGCATCCCGCCGGCACGCTGCAATACGATGCGAGCGCGCTGGGCTGGATCGCCCTCGTACGCCCCGCTCGGCGCTTACGCGCCGGCCGGCGCGTGCTCTTCGGCCCCCTCGGCGCGGCGACGATCCGCGGCGAGCTGGAGGAAGGGATGCGCGAGATCGAGCTAAGCCTCGTGCTTCCGCTGGAACGCTTCTTGGAGGAGGCCGGCCGCATGCCGCTGCCGCCGTACATCCATAACGAGTCGCGCGAGGCGCAGGAACGGTATCAA
>DATDGN010000111.1:0-23495 GCA_036522095.1 Candidatus Cybelea sp.
GTCAGCCGTGCATCGCTTTTGCCGTCCCACTCGACGACCAGCTTGCCGCCCGGAGCGAAGACCTCGACCGGAGATGCAGCAGCATACCGTACGATCGCGACGGCCGCGCACGCGACCGCACCCGTGCCACAAGCTTGAGTCTGCCCGACTCCACGCTCCCAATGGCGCACCTGGATAGCGTGTTCGCCGGATGGCGCTGCGAGATGTACGTTCGTGCCGCTCGCGAAGGCGGGATACGCCTGGAACGCGTTAGCCAACGCGTCGAGATCGAGTGCGTCGACCGTGCTTTCGAAAACCACGACGTGAGGGTTGCCGAGATCGACGAACGACGCGATCGGAACCGAAACAGGGATCGGGCTTGCGACTCGCGGCCACCCCATGTCGACGCGGACGAGGTACTCCGACCCGCGGGCGACGATTTCCGTATGAATGACGCCCGCCTCGGTCTCGAAAGCAACGCGATCTCCCTCTCCAGCTTCGTCCAGCCAGCGCGCCGCGCACCGAATGCCGTTTCCGCACATCTCCGCCTCGCTGCCGTCCGCATTGATCGTGCGCATGCGCACGTCGGCCGCGCTCGACGGTCCGAGAGCAATGACTCCGTCGGCGCCGATACCGCCGCGGCGATCGCACGCCCACCTCGCAAACGCCGGAAGATCGTCCAGGCACGCACCTCGTTGATCGAGAATGACGAAATCGTTGTGCGCACCGTGCATCTTCGTCAATGGAACGCGCATCATTCGCGCTTCGCAGACCAGCCCAGCTTTTCCCGTACTTGCTGCGCCACCGCGTCGGGACGCAGCCAAAGCGTCGCCCGCTCGCCGCGAAACCATGCGCGCTGACGGCGCGCGTATCGGCGCGTCGCTCTATCCAGCCCACCGCGAAGTTCGGGTAGCGTGCTCCAACCGCGCAGGTAGGAAAAGGCCTGCGGATAGCCGACGGCGTTTGCCGCAACGGCTTGGCTGCCGATGCGCTCCGCTTCGTCGAGCAGCCCCGCCTCCAGCATTCGACGCGTACGCTGCGCAATGCGCCGATCGACCGCGCTCCAGGGGAGGTCGAGGAAGACGAGCATCCACGGAATTCCCTCGCTCGCGAGCGTGCGCCGGTCCGCCGGAGCGATCGCGGAATGCGGCGCGCCGAGCGCAACCTCCAACGCGCGCAGCACCCTGTACGTATCAGAGGCGTGCAGCTGCGCGGCGCGCGCAGCGTCGTGTCGAGACAGCCAAGCGTGGAGGAACTCGGCTGGATGCAGCAGCGCCTCACGCGCGAGCCGCGCGCGTAGCGTCTCATCGGAGCGCGGCGCCAGCTCGACACCGCCGGTGAGCGCGCGAATGTAGAAACCCGTTCCGCCGACGACGATCGCGCGCTTTCCACGACGGCGGATCTCGTGAATCGCCGCGAACGCGTCGCTCGCGTAGCGCGCGGCGGAGTAGCGTTCGCTCGGATCGAGGAAAGCGACGAGATGATGCGGCACGGCAGCGAGCTGCTCCGTCGCCGGCGCGGCGGTGCCGACCGGCATGTCGCGGTAGATTTGGCGCGAGTCCGCTCCGACGATTTCCGCGTCGAACTCAGCTGCGAGCTCGATGCCGAGTGCCGTCTTTCCGCTCGCCGTCGGGCCGGCGAGGATGAGGACGCCGTCAGGCACGCTTGAACATGCGCGCGATCTCATCGGGGCTCAAGCGCACCATCGTCGGACGGCCATGCGGGCAGTGCATGGGATTCCGGCAGCCGCGCAGGCGCTCGAGCAGGCTCGTCATCTCCTCGCCGCCTAGCGGGTCGCCCGCGCGCGTCACCGAGTGACACGCGAGCGACGCCCACACACGTTCGCGCACGCTGCGCTGCTTGGGTTCTTCGCTCAAGTCGTCGAGGAATCCGTTCAAGTCGAACGCGCGCGCGCCGTAACCCGCCGGGGTCGCGACGATGCGATACGTGCGCTCTCCAAAGGCCTCGATCTCCAGCCCGCCTTCGCGGAGCGCGTCGAGCGCGCCGTCCAGCGCGGCGCTCCGAACCGCATCGAGCTCGACGACGTGCGGCACGAGCAGCGGCTCGCTCGGGCCCGGGTCTCCGCTCGATGCGGCGATGGCTTCGTAGGCGATACGCTCGTGTGCGGCGTGCTGATCGACCAACAGCAGCGCCTCGCCGTCGCTCGCCAGGATGAACGTGCGATGCAGTTGCGCGAGAACGCGAACGCCCCCGTCGGCGGCCGCGGGCGCGAACGAGATGCTCGGCGCCGGCTCGGCCTCGGTGTACTGCGCGAACCTTCCTCGCGCATGGCCGCCGAGCGTCGCCGCGATGCTGCGGCGCACCGAGTCGAAGACCTGGCTCGAGTAACGCAGCCGCACGTCGCTCTTGGTAGGATGCACGTTGGCGTCGACGTTCCCCGCAGGAAGGGTAAGCTGCAAGACGCCGTACGGATGGCGGCCGAGCATCGCGAAGGTCGAGTAGCCGCTCGTCCATGCTCCCGCCAGCAACGAGCTGCGCAGCAGGCGTCCGTTCACGAAGAGCAGCTGCATACGGCGATCCGGACGGTCGTAGCCGGGCGCGCTGATATAACCGCTCACGCTGCCCTCGAGCGTGCGCGCGGCGCTCCCGTCGAGCGGCAGCAGCGTCTGTACGGCCTGGCGGCCGAACACCATGGCCAGCCGCTCGCGCTCGTCGCCGCTGGCGGGCATCACCCAGATGTCCTTGCCATCGTGCCGCAGCGTGAACGCGATCCACGGGTACGCCAGCGCGAAGCTCGACAGCCACGACGAGATCCTGTTGAATTCCGCGCTGGTGGCGCGCAGATACTCGCGCCGGACCGGCACGTTGGCGAACAAATCGACGACGCGAACGCGCGTGCCCGCGGGCGCTGCCGCGGGCTCCGCCGTGCCGACCTCCTCGGCGTGAGCCGTCACGCGAGCGCCGACCTCATCTTCCCGCAGCCGCGAGACGAGCTCCGTTCGCGCGACTGCCGCGATCGATGCCAACCCCTCGCCGCGGAAGCCGAGCGTCGCGATCGACTCGAGCTCGTCCGCCGCCCGCAGCTTGCTCGTGGCGTGGCGCCGTAGCGCGAGCGGCAGCTCTTCAGCCGTTATGCCCATGCCGTCGTCGACGACCTCGATCAGGTCGAGGCCCCCGCGTTCGACGCTGACCGTGATCCGTGTCGCGCTCGCGTCGACCGCGTTCTCGACGAGCTCCTTGACGACCGAGGCCGGCCGATCGATGATCTCGCCGGCGGCGATCTGGCCGATCGTCACCACATCCAGCTCCCGGATCATACGGAGGACCATACGAGAAACACGACGCCGACGACTGCAATGACGGCCCCGCTGATTACTTCGCCGTAGCGTTCGAGCGGTCCGAACGACACGTTCTGGAGCGCAGCATGCGAGGCGACGCACAGCACGACGTACGTCGCGATCGTGCTGATGGCAAAGCATACGGCCATCGCGCCGAGGAGGGCTGCGCCGAATCTCGCGGCGGCGAAGAATGCCGGGATTCCCTCGAGCATCGGCGACGAGCCGAGAACGATCAGCAGCGTCGTCCCTGCCCGCCATCGGCGTTCGGCGCTCGGCCGCATGCCGGCGCGCACCTCACGCCACGACGCAGCGGCGATCCACAGTCCGAACCCGACGAGCGCGATGCCGGCGAGAATCGAGACGGCGTTCCCGAATCGCATCGCCAGCGCGACGCCTCCGAGCCACACTGCCACGCCGATAGCGAGCGTCGAAATCGTGTGACCGAGACCGGCGATCGCGGCGGCACCCGCCGTTCGCGCAGGGGTCCACCCAAACTGCCGAGCCACGGCGGCGATCGGCAGCCAGTGGTCCGGAACCAGCGTGTGGAGGACGCCGACTGCGATGACGGCGCCGATCAGCAGTCCTGGGGCGAACGTCATTTCAGATACGTCTTCACGACCTCTACGAGCTCTTCTGCCGCGGTGACGTGCACGCGAGACCGCGAGGTTAGTACGTGCGTCAACACGTGCTCTTCGAGTACCTCCGACATCAGCGCGTTCATCGCCCCACGGGCCGCCGCAATGCGTTGCAGCACGACAGTGCAGCCCTCCTCGGCCTCGAGGGCCCGCTCGACCCCCTCGATCTGGCCGCGTATGCGACGCACGCGGTTGAGGAGCTGCCCCTTCTTCGCGATGGTGTGACTCATGCCGGGCTCTTCTGATCTCCGGCGTGATACCCTCCGGGGGTATTGCCTCGGGGTTGACCAATGGCCCCCGCGCGAGTATCCTGGTTGAGGATTCCTCGTTAGGTGAGGCGTCTGCACGAAGAGAGCCGCTGCCCGGAAAGGTCGAGAGACCCCAACGGGTGACCAGACTCCGCCGAATCAAGGCGGAATCTAACGCGGCAGGTCCCGATCGGGGCTAGGTTGTGCAGTGCTAAAGCTCGACACTGAGGAGCTCGCGCGGCGATCGCGCGAAGATTCTCAAACTGTCGGCGTGCGGGGAGCGGCGACAGTTTTTTATTTTCGGAAGGGGGTGATCTCGCGCCATGGATGACGGACCCAGTCATCGATCGAGTCGGCGGCTCAGGATGAGCCGCTCGTTTCAAGGCCGCGTCCGTTCGCTGGGCGCGGTGACCGCAAAAAGTTAGGAGGTATGTGCCATGAAGAGGATACTGGCGTTTCTGCTGGACCTGATCCACAGCCCGCTGAGCGGCCGCGCCGGCGCCTATCACAACGACGCACTGCGCGCGAATCAGTTCAAAGATCCCGCCAACACGTTCGGCTACTGGCGCTCGCTAGTTAGTTAAGCGCGGGCAACGAATCGCGAGCCATGTTCCACGCCGTGCTACTCGTCGCGACGGTCCTGAGCGCCGCCGCAACGCCGGCGCCCTCACCGTCGCCTACCGCAACGCCGCGCTTCGCGCTGCACGTGAGCGGATCGAATGTCTTCGTCGATCAGGCGACCGGCGGCCCGGGCACGACGCCGCCCGAGGGCTTCGAATTCGCGAAGGGCTCGCCCATCTCGCCGATGTCTCCCTATGACTGGTTCACGAGCGCGCCGGTGATCCCGGGCGTCGCCGGAATCGCGCAGTACGAGATCTCCGGTCTGTATCATGCAGGCTCCGTCGACCTCGGCGCAACCCTCGGTGTCGGCACGTTGACCGGCAGCACGACCAACGCGCTGTACTGGGGCGAGCCGGCGATCCCGAACTTCAACGTTCATGCCATCTCGCGCATCGTTCCGTACTCGATCGTCTTTCCGACGCACGCCGGTCAGGACGACGCAAGCGTCTTCAACGCGAGCGTCCTCGGAGGTTCGGTCGCCGCCGCCGACGGCAGCTGGCGCGTTCGCGGCGGATACTTCGATTTGAGCCAGACCGATCGCTTCGTGTTTGCGCCGCCGCCGCTGACGTCCGTCGTGCCGTCCGTCGGCGTGCAGACCGCCGAGACGCTCGGCCCCGGCATGCCGTCCATCCAATCCTGGCTGGCGAGTCCGTCGTCGCTGCCGCTGTTCGGCGCCGACGGCGTGCTGCATGAGGGCAGCGCCACGCTCGAGCTGACCGACGCGGCGCTGCCGGCGCTCGCGGGCACGAGCGTCCGCCTGACGATGGGTTCGCTGGTGCTCGATCGGGGCGACTACGGACGCTTCTCGCTGCAGCTCGCGCATCTCTGGACGAGCGGCGCGCCGATCTCGACGACGACCCTTTTCGGATCGGATCAGGAGCTCCACCTCGGAGCGCAGGGCCGGCTGTTCAGCAGCACGCTCGCCGATCAGCTGCAAACGATCTCGGGCGCGCGCGCCTTTTTCCATCCCGTCAAGGGCTGGGACGCGCTCGTCGAGGTGGGACGCGCGTGGTACGACGCGCGCCTGGTCAGCTATCCCGGCACGTCGCACTTCGGAAACTACGAGCACTTTAGCCTCGCGCAACACGTCGGTGACGACGTTGCCACGCTCGAGTACCATCGATTCGACCCGACGTACGCCACGATGATCTTGCCCTACGGCATACCCGAAAACGTGTGGAGCATCGCGTGGTCGTGGCCGGGCGTCTGGCTGAAGTCGACGTACCAGCTCGTGGACAACACCGTCATCGGCGCGAACCGCGCGGGCATTCGGCTGAAATACGACCACAACAGCAAGTATCTCGAGGTGCGTGCCAGCTTCGGCGATTGGAGACAGCTTATACCCGAGACCGAGGCCAATGCGGCGCGGGTCGGATTCGTCGACGGCTTCTTTCTGCTGCAGAAGAACGGATTCGGCACGTACGGCGAGGACCGGCAAGCCGGACTCTACGTCGCCTGGCACCTCAAGAGCGACGACATCGCGTTCGACGGCGTCGAAGATTACTTGAGCAGGCGCGCGGACCCGGGTCAGCCGCTCGACACCGTCGCGACCCGCGCTCCCCAGGCGGTCCTGAGCTGGACGCACCACTTCGGCGACAAGCTGCTGGCCGTCGGCGGCTACGGGCGCTACGAGCTCGCCGGGACGTGGGCGACGACGCCCGTCGACGCGATCTACGGCGACGCCTTCGGCGGCGTCCAGTTCGCGACCGGTCCGCACACCGCGCTGCTCGTCGAGGCGCGGCGCTACGCGCTCGTTGGTCTTCCTTCGATTCCGTATGGGCTGCCGCCGACGATGCGCGGAACCGCGCTGATCGTCGACCAACGGGTCGAATTCTGATGCAAGCCTCGACCGCCGTCCGCGTCGCGCGGCCGAACGTATGGCGTTCGGTCATCATGTTTCTGTCGATAGTCGGGCCGGGGATCATCACGGCGAACGCCGACAACGACGTCGGCGGAATCTGGACCTACTCGCAGGCCGGCGCGCAGTTCGGCTACTCGCTGCTGTGGCTGCTGATTCCCATTACCATCGCGCTCATCGTCGTCCAGGAGATGTGCGCCCGCATGGGCGCCGTCACGGGAAAGGGCCTGGCCGACCTCATTCGCGAGAACTTCGGCGTCAAGATAACCTTCTGGTGCCTGCTGCTCTTCGTCTTGGGCGACATCGGGAACACCGCGACCGAGTTCGCCGGAGTGGCCTCGTCGGCGCCGATTTTCGGAGGTTATCTGCACGTGCCGAACGCCGAGGCGTTCAAGATCGCGTTGGTCGTGGGCGCCGCGATTTTCGTCTTCACGACGGTGACGCGCGGCACCGCGAAGGTGGTCGAGCGCGTCTTCTTCATCTTCTGCTTCGTCTACATCGCCTACGTGGTCAGCGCTTTCGCCGTGCATCCTCCGTGGGGAGACGTGCTGCGTCAGAGCGTCATCCCGCACTTCCAAGCGTCGAAGGCCTACATCATCATGATCATCGCGGTGATCGGCACGACGATCTCGCCGTGGATGCAGTTCTACATCCAGGCGGCCGTCGTCGAGAAGGGCGTGCGCGAGGATGACTACCCCTACTCGCGCCTGGACGTCGTAGCCGGTGGCATCTGGACCGACGTGATCGCCTACTTCATCATCGTGGCGTGCGCCGCGACGATCTACATCCATAACCTCCACGCCGCGCACCCGATTAGCGTGAACAACGACGTCAGCGACGTCGCGGCGGCACTCGCGCCGATCGCGGGCAAATTCTCGGCCTTGCTGTTCGGCATCGGGCTGCTCAACGCCGCGGTCTTCACCGCATCGATCCTGCCGCTGTCGACCGCCTATTACGTCTGCGAGGCGTTCGGGTTCGAACGCGGCGTCGACCACCGGTTCTTCGACGCGCCGATCTTCTACGGGTTTTACCTCGCTCTCATCATCATCGGAGCGGGGGCCGTCATCATTCCCGGGGCGCCGCTCGGCGCGATCATCTTCTACTCACAAGTGCTCAACGGCATGCTCCTGCCGATAGTGCTCGTGCTCATGCTCCTGCTCATCAACAACAAGCGGCTGATGGGACCGTGGACGAACAGCCGGACATTCAACGTCATCGCCTGGGCGACCGTCATCATCGTCGGCGCTCTCACGCTCGTGTCGACGGCGCAGATCGTCTTCCCGAAGCTGGGCAGCTAGCCTGGCCGGGGATCGCGGAGATGACCGCGGGCGCCGCACAGAAACCCCATCGCACAGAAAGCTTAGTCATGGCCTTGCACGTCCGGCCCTAAGAACGACATCTGTCGCTCGGCGGCCGGCTTCTTGGGCATCTTTTTACGCAGCGGCACGCGCTCCTCGATATCGGCGTGCCCCGACAGCGCGTCGGCGACCTCTTGCGCCCGCTCGATGATCGCGTCGGGCAATCCCGCCATGCGGGCGACCTCGATTCCGAACGAACGCGACGAGCTTCCCGGCTGCACGCGATGCGAGAACACCGGCGCGCCGCCGGCGGCCCGGTTCTCGACGGCGGTGATGTGATAGTTCACCACGAGGCTCCAATGCTCGGCCAGCGCGCAGAGCTCGTGGAAATGCGTCGCAAAAAGCACGAGCGGCGCTTGGTCGTCGAGGCCCAGGAGGAACTCGCAGATCGCCTGCGCGATCGCCAGACCGTCGAGCGTCCCGGTGCCGCGTCCTACCTCGTCGATCAAAAGCAGCGAGCGCTGCGTGCAGCGTCTCAGGATGTTCGCGGCCTCCGCCATCTCCATGTAGAACGTCGATTGTCCCGACGCGAGATCGTCGCCCGCACCGATGCGCGTGAAAATGCGATCGACGATCCCGAGGCGCATCTTTGCGGCCGGCACGAACGAGCCGATCTGCGCCATGATCGCCAACAACCCCGCCTGCCGAAGATAGGTCGACTTGCCGCCCATGTTCGGTCCGGTCAGCAAGATGAAGCGGTGATCGGCCACGCGCAGCCGCAGGTCGTTCGGGACGAAGTTCGTGTGGAGGACGGCTTCCATGACCGGATGGCGCCCGTCCTCGATCGCGACGACGCTTTCGTCGGTGAAGCTCGGGCGAACGTAGCCGCGTTCGGCCGCGCACTGCGCGAGGGCGGCGAGAACGTCGATATCGGCGACGGCGTCCGCCGCTGCGAGCAATCGTTCGATCTCGCCCGCGAGGCGTTCGAGCAGCGCCTCGAACAACTGCTGTTCGAGCCGCTCCTGACGCGCCTGCGCGGTCGCGATCGCGAGCTCGAGCTCCTTGAGCTCCGGCGTCACGTAACGCTCGCCGCTCGTGAGCGTCTGTCTGCGCACGTAGTCCGGCGGAACCGCGTCGGCGTAGCTCTTGCTCACCTCGATCGCGTAGCCGAACGGGCTCGCGTACTTCACCTTGAGCGTCTTAATGCCGGTGCGCTCGCGTTCGCGCTGCTCCAGCTCCGAGAGCCTCGAGCGGGCGTCGCCGCGGAGCGCGACGCACTCCGCGAGCTCGTCGCTCGCTTCGGCACGGATCACGCCTCCCTCCCCGATCTGCGCGGGCGGATCCTCGACCAACGTGCGCCGTAGGTCCTCGAGCGTCTCGCCGAAGTCGCCGATGCGATCGAACAGCGGCGCCAGCGGCGCGAACGCGAGCTGACGCAGCGGCCGCAAGGTCTCGAGGGTCCGGCGCAGCGACGCGAGATCGCGCGGCGTCGCGCGGCGAAAGCGAATCTTCTGCGCGATTCGCTCGAGGTCAAAGGCGCCTTTCAGCACTTCGCGGATCGCGCCGCGCCGAGCGTGCTCTTCCAGCAACGCCGCGATCACGTCGTGCCGCGCGGCGATTGCCTGCGCGTCGACGAGCGGCGCGAGGATCCAGCGCGCCAGCATGCGGGAACCCATCGACGTAACGCAGAGGTCGAGGGTCGCGAGCAGCGTAGCGCGCGGATTCTGGCCTTGCGCTTCCGTGAGCTCCAGATGCTTGCGCGTGGCTGCGTCGATCGCGAGGAACTGGCGGCGACGGTAGAGCTGCGGCTCGCTCAGCCCCCGTTCGCCGTTCGTCACGCCGGTGCGGTTGACGAACGTGGAGAGCGCCTCGAGCGCTCGATGAACCGCCAGCGATTCGCCGGTCGAAAACCCCGAGAGCGCCGCGCGCTCGCGATCCTCGACGAGGCCGACTGCCGGCGTCGTTATGCGCGTCGCGGTTCCCTCGAGCGACGCACCGAGCGCGGCGCGCAGATCCGCGGGCACGTCGGCAACGATTTCGGCGGGTTCGATGCGAGTCAGCTCGGCCAGCAGCTCGTCGTACGCATTGTCGCCTTCGATCGCGGTCGCGGCCGAGTAACCGGTCGAGACGTCGGCGTACGCGAGCGCGAGCGTCTCGCCGGCGGCGGCGATCACGGCGAGGTAGTTGTTTTGCTTGCCGTCGAGGAACTGCTCCTCGATCAGCGTGCCCGGCGTCACCAGGCGCACCACGTCGCGGCGAACCAGCCGGTTGGGCTGGGGAATCTCGAGCTGTTCCGCGAGCGCGACCACGAACCGCTGCCGGACGAGGCGGGAGAGATACTGCGACAGCGCGTGGTGCGGCACGCCCGCCATCGGGACGCGCTTCCCGGCGCCGGCCTCTTTGCTCGTCAGCGCGATCTGCAGCGCTCTCGCGACGACCTCGGCATCCTCGCCGTACGCTTCGTAGAAGTCGCCGACGCGAGAGAGCAGGATCGCCTCGGGATGCTTGGCCTTCATCCCGAAGTACTGCTCGAGCATCGGCGAGTACTTCGGGCCCGTCGCCTTCACCGCCGCAGCGGCTGCAGATCGAGCGCGGTCAAGTCCACGTGCGCGACCTCCGGCGACGTCCCCGGATCGGTGTAGCGCGACGCGTGGCCTACTACGGTGCCGGCGCAGCCCCAGACGTGACCGCTTTCGATCGAAACGTCGAGCCACGGTCGCGCGGCGCCGTAATCGTGCGGCTTGGGAGCAACGACGGTGACGTTGTCGGGCGTCTTGGCGGTCAGTTTGGTCGCGTCTTTCTTCGACTCGCCGGCGATCAGCGCCCGAACGACGCTCCCGACCTTGCTCTCGTGATAGGCGCGCGTGACGCGGTTCTGCGCCTCGACGAGCCGTTCGAAGCGCGCGAACACGACGTCTCTCGGCAGTTGCTCCCAGCGCGCCGCCGGGGTGCCGCGCCGCGTTGAGTAGATGAAGGTGAATGCGTTGGCAAAAACGCCCGTGCGAACGTAATCGAGCGTCGCGTCGAAGTCGTCCTCCGTCTCCCCCGGGAAGCCGACGATGATGTCGGTCGTGATCGCGCATCCCGAGATCCGGCTGCGCAGCGCCCGCGCCTTCGCGTCGAAGCCGGCCAGCGTGTATTTGCGGTTCATCCGTCGCAGCAGCGAGTCGCTCGCGGACTGAAGCGGCAGATGGACGCGCGGGTTGAGCTGCGCGATGTCGGCAAGATCGTCGACGATCTTCTCCGTAAAGTCCTTGGGGTGCGGGGAGATGAACGTGAGTCGTTCGAGACCTGGGAGGTTGGCGACGTCGCGGCAGAGATCGCCGAAGTCGGCGCCCGCCGCGTCGTGCCACGCATTGACCGTCTGCCCGACGAGGACGATCTCGCGCGCGCCGAGCGCCACCCGCTCCGCCGTCTCGGCCAGGATCTCCGCCCGCGAGCGATGATCGAACCTGCCGCGTACGTGCGGAACGATGCAGAAGGTGCAGTAATACGAGCAGCCCCGCTGGACCGTGACGAACGCGCGTAGGTGGGAGAACTCCGTCGAAACGCCGTCCGCCGTGCCGCCCATCGCGAAGCGCAGCATTTCGCCCGCGTCCACGCGGGCTTCCGAGGGCGCTTCTCGAAGGGTCGTCGACCAGGCCGCTAGCTGGTCACCTAGTCGCACGAGTTCGCGCGTGCCGAAGACGGCGTCGACGTGCGGCGCGAGCGTCCGCATCCGGTCGCGGTCTTGCTCGGCCAAACATCCCGTTACGACCAAACGGAGCGACGGGTCGCGGCGCTTGAGGGCGTTGAGGTGATTCATTCGCCCGTACGCGCGCCGCTCGGCGCTGTCGCGCACGGTGCACGTGTTGAGAACGACGACGTTGGCGTCCTCCGCCGCGCGCGCGACGCTGTATCCCGCGTCGAGCGCGCGCTCGGCGATATAGCGCGAGTCGGCTTCATTCATCTGACAGCCGAAAGTCTCAATGTAGATGCTGGGCACTAAAGAGGGCAGTTCGCTCGACACCCGCGCCGTTCCGGCCCGGGTCTCGCTCGCTCCCAGTCAGAACAGAGCCTGAGTGCACGAGCTCGAGAAGCCGCGGGCGGACGGGGCGCTCCGTCCCGCCACGGTCGCGATCGTCGGGCGCCCGAACGTGGGGAAGAGCGCGCTTTTCAACCGCCTGATCGGCCGGCGCGTGGCGATCGTCGAAGACACCCCGGGCGTGACGCGGGATCGCCTTTACGCGTTGTGCGATTGGCGCGGCCGCGTCTTCAGCCTGGTCGACACCGCGGGCATCGATCCGACTGCAGCCGTCGCCCACGGCGCCGCGCTTGCCGAAGCGACCCGCCGGCAGGCCGAAGCCGCGGCGGAAGAGGCCGACGTCGTGCTCATGGTCGTCGACGCGCAAACCGGTCTCCACGCGCTCGACGACGACGTCGCTCGCATCCTGCGCCATAAGCGCAGGCCCATCGTTCTGGTCGCGAATAAGGCGGAATCCGAGAGCGCCGCGGCGAGCGTTCCCGCCGAGTTCGGGCGGCTAGGCTTCGGTGAGCCGGTCGCCGTGTCGGCGATCCACGGCGAGGGGACGGGCGATCTGCTCGACCGCATCGTCGACCTCTTGCCGCCGGAGAGCGCCGATGCGCCGCCCGAGGGCGAGCTCGCGCTGGCCGTGATCGGGCGCCCGAACGTCGGCAAGAGCTCGCTGGTCAACGCACTGCTCGGGGAGGAGCGCGCGTTGGTCTCCGCGGCGCCGGGTACGACGCGCGACGCGATCGACGCGCAGTTCGACTGGCACGGGCGTTCTTTTCGTTTGGTCGACACCGCGGGCGTGCGCAAGAAGCCGGAGACGCACGGCGCGATCGAGTACTACGCCGCGCTTCGTTCGCTGGGCGCGATCGCGCGCTGCGACGTCGCGTTGCTCGTCTTCGATGCGATGGCGGGCATCTTGGCACAGGACCGCCGGCTGGCCGGGATCGCGATCGAGGAACGCAAGGCGCTCGTCGTCGTCGGCAACAAATGGGATCTCGTGCGCGAGCAGACCGGCGACTTCAATCAGGCCGAGCTGGCGCAGGCGGTGCGCGAAGCGATTCCCTTCGCCTCGTTCGCGCCGATCACGTTCTTGTCGGCCAAGACGCAGCGCCGCTTGGGAAGCCTGATGCCCATCGTCGCCGGGGTGGCGGAGAATCTCGACCGGCGCATGCCCACGCCGCAGCTCAACGCAATCGTCCGCGACGCCGTCATCGCTCACCCGCCCGCGACGGTAGGCGGCCGCCCGCTGCGCATCTACTACGCGTCGCAGCCGGCGACGCATCCGCCGATCGTCGTGCTGCATTGCAACGATCCCGATCTCGTCCAGGCGCACTATCGACGGTTCTTGGAGAACGTCATCCGCCGGCATTTCGACTTCGAGGGCGTCCCGCTCACGCTGCGCTTCGTGCCCCGTCGCGAGCGCGAGGAGGCTTGAGTGAGCGACATCGGGCTTCCGGAATCGGTCTCCATCGGCATCTTGCTGACCGTGATCGCGATCGTCATCGCCACCTTCATCGGCGCGTTCCTGATCGGCTCGATCCCGTTCGGCTACATCATCGGCCGCCTGTTCTATCGCACGGACATCCGCGGTCAGGGTTCGGGCAACATCGGAGCGATGAACGCGCTGCGGACGCTCGGCACCGCGGGGGCGATCGCGGTGCTCCTGCTCGACGCGGGCAAGGGCTTCGGACCGACCCTCTGGGCGCAGGACTTCTTCCGCGGGCATCTCGACATGGAGAATTTCCCGCCGTCGGATCAGCTGATGGGCAGCCTCGTGGCCACGGGCACGATCCTCGGTCACTGCTTCTCGCCGTGGCTGCGCTTACGCGGCGGCAAGGGGGTGGCGACGTCGTTCGGCGCCGTGTTCGCGCTGAGCTGGCCCGCGGGGATCGTCGCCGTCAGCGGGTGGATCGCCGGCGCGGCGTTGACGCGGTACTCTTCCTTCGGCTCGCTGCTGGGAAGCGCGCTCGCACCGATCGCGATCTTCGGCTTCACTCGCTCGCTTCCGGAAACGGCTTACGGGCTCTTGGCCGCGCTGATCATCTTCGTCCGTCATCGCGACAACATCGCTCGCTTACGTGCGGGAACGGAGAGTCCCATCGGCAAGGGCTCGCGTTCCCGCGGCCCGTACTCTCAGCACCCATGATTTCCTCAAACGATCTCCGCAACGGCGTGACCGTCGTGGTGGACGGCCAGCTCTGGACCGTCATCGAGTTTCTGCACGTCAAGCCGGGAAAGGGATCGGCCTTCGTGCGGACGCGGCTGAAAAACGTCAAGACCGGCACGACGCTGGAGCGAACGTTTCGCGCTGGGGAAAAACTCGAGCGCGCAATGGTGGACAACCGCCAGATGCAGATGCTCTACAACGACGCCGACGGCTATCACTTCATGGACCAAGAGACGTTCGAGAACGTGACGCTGCAACGCGACCTGATCGGCGATCCCGCGGACTTCTTGAAGGACGGAATGGTCGTCGACGTGCAGCTCCACGACGGAACCCCGATCGGCGTCGACCTGCCCGCGCACGTCGAGCTGAAGATCGTGGAGACCGACCCCGGCTTTCGCGGCGACACCGCCACGAACACGACCAAGCCCGCTCGGCTCGAGACCGGCGCCAGCGTCAACGTTCCGCTCTTCGTCGAAACGGGCGACGTCATCCGCATCGACACGCGCGATCGCCGGTACATCGGACGATCGAACTAAGCAGCCTTCGTTTCCCGTTAGAGCTGTTCTTCGCCGCGTTCGCAGCGAGCGTCTTCGGTTCGATGGTCGGGCTCGGCGGCGGCTTCGTGCTCGTTCCGCTTCTCCGTTTGTTCCTCGGGTTTTCGCCGGCCGACGCGGCCGGCACGTCGCTGGTCTTGATCGTCGCCAACAGCGCGAGCGGCGCGTTCACCTACCTGCTCCACCAGCGCGTCCACTTGAAGATCGGGCTGCTGATCGCGCTCGGCGCCCTGCCCAGCAGCGTGCTCGGCGCGGTGCTGTCGCTGCACATCCCGGCCCGCATCTTCGACGTGCTGCTCGCGGTCTTGCTGATCGCCGTGGCCGTCGACATGGCGTTGAACGCCGAGCGGCGCATGGCGGGCCGGCCCGATCTGCGGCGCATCCACGAAATCAAGGGCATGTCCTATCGCGGCGCAATCGGCCTCGGGTTCGTGGTCGGAATATTCCTGAGCCTGTTCGGCCTGGGCGGCGGAATCATTTTAGTTCCGGCGTTCCTCTATTTTTCGGAGCTGCCGGCCCACGCGATCAGCGCGACGTCGCAATTCGCAATCCTGCTCGCCTCGCCGCCGGGCTTGATCACACACATCCTCCAGCGCGACGTCGTCGGATCCGACGTCGTGCCGCTCGTCGCCGGCGGCCTCCTCGGCGGCCCCATCGGCGCGCGGCTCTCGCTCCGCCTGCCGTCGCCGCAGCTCTTGATCGTCGTCGCGATCGCCCTCGTGGTCGCCGCGATCACGCTCGTCTGGCGATCCCTCTAACCTAAGCCCGCGGGGCGGTCATCTCCTTGGGCACGACGATGCGGTCGTACTCCGCCTCGGTCACATGTCCGAGCGAGAGCGCCGCGCTCTTGAGGGTCGTCTTCTCGTGGTGCGCCTTCTTGGCGATCTCGGCGGCCTTATCGTAACCGATGTGCGGCGACAGCGCCGTAACGACCATCAGGGACTCGTCGAGATAGCGCTTGATCTGAGCCTCGTTGGCCTGCAGCCCCTCGACGGCGTGCTCGCGGAACATCGTGCACGCATCGCGGAGGAGCGTCGTCGAGTGCAGGAAGTTGTAGATCATCACCGGGTTGAAGACGTTGAGCTCGAAGTTGCCTTGCGACGCGCCGAAGCTGACGGCGAGGTCGTTCCCGTACACCTGCACGCACACCATCGTCATCGCCTCCGACTGCGTCGGGTTGACCTTCCCGGGCATGATGGAGCTGCCCGGCTCGTTCTCGGGGAGCACGAGCTCGCCGATTCCCGCGCGCGGCCCGGACGCGAGCCAGCGGATGTCGTTCGCGATCTTCATCAGCGCCGCGGCGAGCATCTTGAGCGCACCAGAGGCAAACACGAAGTCGTCGTGCGAGGCGAGCGCCGTGAATTTGTTCGGGTGCGAGCGGAACGGCAGGCCCGTCAGCTCGGCGATCTTGCGCGCGGTCCGCTCGCCGAACTCCGGATGGGCGTTGAGTCCCGTCCCGACCGCGGTCCCCCCGATCGCGAGGTCGTACAGCGGCTTGCTTGCGTCCCTGCAGGCCGCCATCGCGCGATCCAGCTGCGTGGCATATCCGGAAAACTCTTGACCGAGCGTGAGCGGCGTCGCGTCCTGCAGGTGCGTGCGTCCGACCTTGACGATGTGCGACCACGCCTTGGCCTTTTCGTTGAGCGCGTCGCGCAGAGCCTGGACCGCCGGGAGCATCTCCGCCATTCCCTGCGCTCCGGCGACGTGCATCGCGGTGGGAAACGTGTCGTTGGACGACTGGGACATGTTCACGTGATCGTTGGGATGCACGGGCTTCTTCGAACCCATCTCGCCGCCCGCGAGCTCGATGGCACGGTTCGAGATCACCTCGTTGACGTTCATGTTCGTCTGCGTGCCCGAGCCCGTCTGCCAGACGCGCAGCGGGAAGTGCGCGTCCAGCTTTCCCTCGATGACGTCGTCCGCCGCAGCTACGATCAGCGACGTTCGTTCCGCGTCCAGTTTTCCGAGCTCGTGATTGACGAGCGCTGCGGCCTTCTTGAGCACGGCCATCGCGCGCACGACCTGTCTTGGCATGACGTCGCGAGGCCACGCGCCGTCGCCGATGTCGAAGTGCACCAGCGAACGCGCCGCCTGGGCGCCGTAGTACTTGTTGGCGGGGACCTCGATCTTGCCCATCGAGTCGGACTCGATGCGCGTGGCTGCTTTCTCGGGTGTCTTCGTACTCGTCATAGCGTTTGCGTCTTCGTCACCACTATCCGCCTTTCCGGGCGGCGCGCAGTACGTCAATTGTCGTTCCGGCGGCGCGCATTTCGACGATCTCGTAGATCGTTAGCGGATAGCGCGCGTCGAAGCCGCGCTTGTTGCAGCGCGGGCAGCTCGAGGGCTTGCGCGGACGGTTGCGGCGCAGCGCCTCAAAGGTACACCCTTCGCAGCGAAGGATGTAGCGCTTACTCGATTCCGTGGCCGGCGCGACGCTGCCGAGGTCGTGGTAGATGGACTCGAGGCCGCAGTCGCGCAGTTTTCGCTTGAAACGAGCTCCGTGTCCCGCGTCGCGGAATTTGGCGTAGCACCACGCATGCACCATCTCGTGGAGCAGCGTGTCCGTCAGCGCCTCGGGATGCTGCTTGAAATGCTTGGGCGAGAGCTCGATCAGCATCGGCCGCGCGCCGTAGGTGATTCGGCCCGCCGAATTCGAGAAGCGCGCGTTGTAGCGGATCCGGCAGTCGGGCGCCTCGCCGTTGAAGAACTGATAGTTCAAGCGGGCGAAGAGCAACTGCAAGTCCGCTTCCGTATGCAACACGCTAAAAGATTTCATTCGCCGGGCGTCTAACCGACTCTTCGTGCGGTCAGACGCCTCCGGTGGACTGCCTCCTCGAATCTACGTTCCGATCGTCGTCGTGATCGGAGCGATTTTTCTGTGTACGATGGCGTATCTCGTTGCCGTCGGATTCGGCGTCACGGGATCGGTGTTCGGCAAGGCCGCACCCTCGCAGAGCGCCGCGGCGGCCCAGCGGCAGGGTTCCCAGAACGCCGTCGAGGGCGGGCCCCCGGCTCCCGTCGTGGCGGCGTTGCAGACGCTGCGCAGGCGGATCGCCGCGCACCCCAACGACGACGTCGCGCTCACGCAGCTGGGCGATATGTATCTCGCCGCAAACAAGTTCGAAGAGGCGATCCCGCTCTACGAGCGCGCGCTGCGTGCGAACCCGCACAACGTCGCGGCGCAGACGGGCCTGGCTCAGGCGCGCGAGGCGCTCGGCAAGTGAACGTTTACGTCTCGTGCGACATGGAGGGCACCGCGGGGGTCTGTTCGTGGAGACAAGTCGACCCCGGCGACGCTCACGAGTATCCCGTCTTCCGGCGCTACATGACGCTCGAGGTGCGCGCGGCGATCGAGGGGGCGCGCGCGGCGGGAGCCCGCCGCGTTCTCGTCAACGACTCGCACTGGTCGATGCGAAATCTCCTCTTCGACGAGCTGCCCGACGACGACGACTTGCGCGTCATCTCGGGCGCGTCCAAGCCGTGGAGCATGGCGGCGGGCATCGATTCCGGAGTCGACGCCGCGTTCTTCACCGGTTACCACGCGCAGGCGGGCGATGCGGGGACGCTCGCGCACACCTACTCCGACGACGTATACTCGGTGAGCGTCAACGGCACGCGCTGCAGCGAGGCGCTTCTGAATGCGGCGCTGGCGGGAACGCTCGGCGTGCCGGTCGTCCTGATCACCGGCGACCGCACGATCGTCGAGGAGACGACGAAAGCGCTGCCGTGGGCCGTGGGTGTCGCGGTGAAGGACGCCATCGGCTATTCGTCCGTCAACTCGATGACGCCGCGACAAGCCCAGGACGCGATACGGGCCGGCGCTCGCGAGGCAATCGGTCGCGTCGATCGCGCCTCGCCGTTTCGCTTCGAGCCGCCGTTCGAGCTGACGATCGAGACGGCGCAGGTCGAGCATGCCGATTTCATCGAGCTCATGCCGGGTTTCTCGCGCGTCGGAGGGCGCGCGGTGCGGTTCGCGAGCGCCGAATACGTGACGCTTTTCGAGGCCTTCGTCGCGGCGACGCGCATCGCCGCCGCCGCTAATCCGATCGCCTGATACGTGCGGCTCTACATCTCGAGCGACATGGAGGGGATCGCCGGCGTCTGCGCCTGGGAGCAGGTCGACGCGCGCACGCCGAACCCCGATTGCTCCATCTACCGGCGCTACTACACGCAGGAGGTGCGCAGCGCCATCGAGGGCGCCCGCGCCGGCGGCGCTACCGGCTTTCTCGTCAACGACGCGCACGGTCCGATGCGCAACTTGCTGCTCGACGATCTGCCGGAAGACGTCCGCATCGTCTTCGGAAACCGCAAGCCGTTCTCGATGGTGCAGGATGCCGACGGCGGCTTCGGCGGCGCGTTCTTCGTCGGCTATCACGGCGCGGCCGGCGCGGCGGACGCCGTGCTGTGCCACACGTACACGCCGTCGGTCGTCTACGAGGTTCGTCTCAACGGCCTGCCGTGCAGCGAGGCGACGATCAACGCCGGGCTACTGGGCTACTACGGCGTGCCGCTGCTGCTCGTGACGGGCGACCGAACCACCATCGACGACGTTCGCGGTCAGATGCCGTGGGTTCGCGGCGTCGCCGTCAAGGACTCGATCGGAAACCGCGCAGCCATCTCGATGACGCCCGCGGCCGCCCGTCGCGCGATTCACAGCGCCGCGGAAGAGGCGGTCCGTGACGCCGCGAGCGCTCGGCTCTTCCGATTCGAGCCGCCGATCGTGCTCGAAGTGCAGCTGGTCAGCGCCCCACAGGCGCATCTCGTCGCCACCATCCCGAGCTTCGAGCGCACGGGCTCGCGCAGCGTTCGATTCGTCCACGACGACTTCGCGGTCGTGTTCAAGGCGTTCGTCGCGACCTGGCGCCTCGGCTCCCAAGCGTAGGATCTCTCCGGCTGGATGACACAGGGAGGAGCTACGAGGCTTTAGCGGGGGCTCCGAGCGCGAGGGCGATTTCTATGACGTCGTCTTCGTTCAGCGAGAGCCTGCGCATCGCGGCCTCGTAGAGCTCGATGGTCTCTTCGCTCTTGCTCGAGGCGGCGCGCTCCTCGCGCAGCCGCTTGACCTCATCGGTGACGCGGTGCGCGAGCTCGGAGCTCGGCTCGACGCCGGCTTGCGCCAGACGCCGGTGATGACGGCGCAGCGTGTCTTCGACGAGAGCGGCGCCGGTGTGTTTGCCGAAGACCCAGCTCGTCGCGCCGCCGACCAGCTCCGCGGGCACCGCCTCGTACATGCGGCGGTCGATCAGCATCGCCTGCGTGTGGATGCCGGACTCGTGCGCGAAGACTTTGGAGCCGACGATCGGTTCGTGCTGTTGCAGCGGAATCCCACTCATCCGTTCCATGAAACGCGCGAGGTCGCGCAGCTTGCCGTACTTGAAGCCGGGCAGCTCGATGCCGTAGAGCACGCGCAGCGCTACGACGAACTCGTGGAGCTTGACGTTGCCGGCGCGCTCGCCGTAGCCGTTGGCCGTGACCGAGATCACCTTGAAGCCGCACGATGTCGCGACGATGGCGTTGATCGTGCCCAGGCCGTAGTCGTTGTGGAGGTGCGCGACGAGAGGGAGGCGGTCGGGCAGCGCGGCGACGATGCGCGAGCAATACCACCGCGTGGCTTCGGGAGTGAGCGTTCCGACGGTGTCGGGCCACGCCGGCCGCGTGCCGCCGGCGTCGAGGCCGGCCTTGAAATACTCGATGAAGTACTCGACGTCGCCGCGGCTCCCGTCCTCGGCGCCGAACTCGACGCGATCGACGCCGCATTCCCGCGCGTGGCGAATCGCGTCGCATTGCAGCCGGATGTTGGCAGCACGAAAAAACGACAGGGGCAGATCGAGCCATTCTCGCTCGTCGCGACCCGCGTAGCGCAGCAGCGTCTTGCCGATCTTATACTTGAGGTGCAGATCGCTGCCGCTCGTGAAGATGAAGAACGTGACGTCGCGCGGTTCGACGCCGACCTCACGCAGCGTACGCACGGTAATGTCTATGTCGTTGCGGTTGCTGCGGCACATAACCACGATCTCGACGTCGCCGAGCTGCCCGCGACGCTTGGCGTCCATCACGAGCTGCAGCGTGCGACAGTCGCCTTTAGACGCGGCCGGAAAGCCGACGCTCATCACGTGGACGCCGATGTCCGCCAGCTCCCTGGCGATTTCGAGTTTCTGTTCCGGCGTGTAACAGACGCCCGGCATCTGTTCGCCGTCGCGTAGCGTTTCGTCGTAGATCCGGATTTGCGACGGGTCGGGGAAACCCACTCGATCGGTGAATTCCTTCGGATCCCGTATGAGGCGTTCGATCGGCTCGCGCAGCATGGGGAAAGCGTTCTACGGAGAGCGGACTATCTCTTGGTAGCCCCTGCCTCGCCTTCGCGCTCGCCGAATCGGAGCTCCGCCGTGTCGCGCGGAAAGAGCAGCTCGAGCGTCCAGTCGAACGCGACGCGCAGCTTGCGGTCGAGCCCGGGGAGCCGCAGTAGGTAGTACGTGCGCCAAAAGAACCACGCAATGAAACCGGTGATGACGACGTTGCCGGGAAGCTGCGCCACCGCTTTGCGGCCGCCGAGCGCCGCCATCATGCCGAGGGCCGCATACCGAAACGGCTTCGTCGGTTTCCTGCGCAGGGCCGCGACCAGGTTGTCCGCCAGGCGCGGCCCTTCGCGGATCGCGTGCTGCGCCGTCATCGGAAAGACGCCGCCCGCGCCGTCCGGTATCGCGGCGCAATCGCCCAGGGCCCACACGTCCGCGAATCCTTTCACGCGCATGTCGCGCTCGGTGACGACCGCGCCGCGTTTCGTCGTCGGCAGCGCGATCGACGCGAGCGTCGGCGACGGCTTCACGCCCGCGCTCCAGATTATCGTCTCCGTCTCGATGCGCCGTCCGCTGTGCAGCGTCAGCCCGAGTTCGTCCGCGCCCTCGACTCCGTCCCCCAAGAGCACCTCGACGCCGCGGCGCTCGAGCACGCGTCGCGAGTATTCACCCATCTTCGGCGGCAGGCCGGCCAGCAGCGCCGGCCCCGCCTCGACGAGGATCATGCGCACCTCGTCGACGCGCAGCTCCCTGTAGAATCGCAAGACGCTGCGGAAGAGCTCGACGATCTCGCCGGCCGTTTCCACGCCGGTGAAGCCTCCGCCGACGACGACGAGCGTAAGGAGCCGGCGCCGCCGCGCGTCGTCCGCAACCGTGTCGGCGAGTTCCAACAGCCAGACCAAGTGGTTGCGCAGCGCGTCCGCGTCTTCGAGCCGCTTAAGCGGCCACGTGTGCTCGGCGATCCCGGGCAGACCGAACGTCGACGTCGACGAGCCTAGCGCCAGAACGAGATGATCGTAGCCTTGAACGACTCTCGTTCCCGTCAGAACGTGGTGGTACGTCACGTCGCGCCGGCCGACGTCGATCGAGTCGACGTCTGCGAGCACGAATCGCGTGCGCGCGAGCTGCTCGCGTATCGGCGTCACGACGTGGCGCACCTCGAGCTCGCCCGACGTCACCTCCGGCAACATCGGCGTGAAGAGGCTGTAGTTGTCGCGGCTGAACAGCACGATCTCGGCTTCGGCGGCTCGCAGGCGCCGCTCGAGCCGCCGCGCGACGGCGATGCCCGCGAAACCTCCGCCCACGATCACGATGACCGGCACGCGACGCGGTTGAAGACCACCGCGTGCAATACCTGCCCCCGTCCGACCGAGAGGCGGAATCCCCCGTGCCGGCGCGCCGCCGCGCGACCGGCGGCATCGGCGCAATTCTCGCCGCCGCCCTCGCGTTTCTGCTGAAGTTCAAGTTTCTGCTGCTCTTCGGCGCCAAGCTCATCGGCGTGAGCTGGACCTTCTTGCTCTCGCTGTGGATCTACGTCGTGATCTTCGGCTGGAAGCTGGCGGCCGTCGTGATGCTGCTGCTGCTCGCGCACGAGCTCGGACACTATTTCGCGTTTCGCGCGTACGGATTGCCGGCGCGCCTGCCGGCGTTCGTCCCGCTGCTCGGCGCGTTCACCGCCGGGGCGCCTCCCGAGGATCTCGAGCAGGACGCGTACATCGCGCTCGCCGGACCGCTGGTGGGCCTCGGGCTCGCGGCCGTTTGTTACGCGGCCGGGCAGGCTACACACGACCGTTTCTGGTACGCGTGTGCAGATCTGTCCGCGTTCCTGAATCTGTTCAACATGATCCCGATGCCGCCGTTCGACGGCGGGCGCATCATCGGCGCGCTCTGGCCGCCGCTCTGGATCGTCGGGTTTGCGCTCTTCGTCGCCTTCGCCGTCTTCTTCCACGTCCCGATCCTGTTCGTCGCGATCATCGGACTCTTGGGACTGCCGGCGATGCTGGCCGCCTGGAGGGGCCACGTCGATCCGCGCGCGGAACGCATGACGTTCGCTGGGCGCCTGCGCGTCAGCGTGTGGTATCTCGCGACGCTGCTCGGCCTCTTCTTCATCATGGCGCAGGCACACCTGATCGCGACGCCGGCCGCGGCGGCCAGCACGGTGTGGTGACGCGGCGCTGGCTGCTGTGCGCGGCCTGCGGGGTCATCGCGATCGCCGTGTTCGCGGCCCGGCCGGTGCGCACGCCGGGCCCGGTCGCGCGCGATTTCGAAGCCTACTGGGCCGCGGGCTGTGCGCACGACGCCGGCGCCGATCCCTATGGCCGGACGATCTGGAACTGCGAGCGGCGAGTTCCCGGCGTCAAGGCCGCGCGCGACGAGCTGCTTCCGTTCGTCGGGCCGCCGGCGACGCTGCTTGCCTGGGGCGTCGTCGCGCGATCGAGCTACGACGCGGCGATGCGCCCCTGGTGGGCGGTGCTCGCGATCGCGCTGCTCGCGCTGGTTGCCGCCGTCGCCGCCGGCGCGGGCGCGCC
>DATDGN010000112.1:0-16931 GCA_036522095.1 Candidatus Cybelea sp.
GACGGCGATCGAGCGCCAAGGCTTCGCCGGCGCGCGCGTCATCGCCGGCGGCGGCGGCGCGAACAATCCGACGCTGCTCGCGCGCCTGGCCGAACGGCTGAAGGGGGCGCACGTCGAACGTTCCGACGTGATGGGAATCCCCGCCGACGCCAAGGAGGCGATCGCGTTCGCGGTGCTCGGATACGAGACGCTGCGCGGCCGTGCGGCCAACGTTCCGGCGGCGACCGGCGCCCGCCGCCCGGTCGTGCTCGGCGCGATCGCGCCGTGGCGGCTGAACGAGCTGCTGTCACGCATCGCAGCGGAATGCCGCGCGAGTTGACGCCATGAGTTCAGATCTGCCGCCGACCGAGGCGACGAATCCCCAAACGGCCGGGCTCGACCAGCTCGACACGCGAGCGCTCGTCGAGACGCTCGTCGCCGATCAGCGCGCCGCGGTCGACGCCGTGCTGGCGCAATCCGAGGCGCTGGCGCGGGCCGTCGATGCGATCGCGGAGCGTCTCGCGCGCGGCGGCAGGCTGCAGTACGTCGGCGCGGGCAGCAGCGGCCGCATCGCGACGCTCGATGCGTCCGAGATGCCGCCGACGTTCGGCACCGCGGCGCACCTCGTGCAAGCGCACATCGCGGGCGGCGCGCCCGCGCTCGTCAGCGCGATCGAAGGCGCCGAAGACGACGCGGCCGCCGGCGACGCGCTCGCGCGCGAACGCTTCGCTCCCGAAGATGCCGTAGTCGGCCTGTCGGCAAGCGGCGGCGCCGCATTCGTCGTCGCGGCGCTGGAGCGGGCTCGCGCGATGGGAGCGCTGACGGTCGCGCTTACGAGCGTCGCGGATTCACCCCTAGCACATGCCGCGGAGATCTGCGTCGCGTTCGAGACGGGCGCCGAGGCGCTGGCGGGCTCCACGCGGCTCAAGGCCGGAACCGCGCAGAAGATCGCGCTCAACGCGCTGTCAACCGCCGTAATGGTGCGGCTCGGGAAGGTGCACGGGAACCTGATGGTCGACGTCGTCGCGAGCAATCAGAAGCTGCGCCGCCGCGCGCTGCGGCTCGTGCGTGAGGTCGGGGGCGTGAGTGAGGAGCGCGCGCGCGAGCTGCTCGACGCGTGCGGCGGCCGCGTAAAGGTCGCGATCGTGATGGCGCGACGCAACGTCGACGCGCAAAAAGCGCAGGCGCTGCTCGAAGGCTGCGGCGGCATGCTGCGTGACCTGCTCTAATGCACGTCCTCGCGGTGCTTTTCGCGACGATCGCGTTCGTGCCGATCGACGACCGCCCGGTGACCGCGCAGCTCCCCGTCATGCTTGGGCGCATCGCCGGCGTGACGGTCGAGGCGCCGCCGCGAGATCTACAGGGGCGCTTCCTCACCGCAGGCCGCTCCGACGCGATCATCGCGTGGCTGAACCACGAGGCCGCGAAACGCGAGACGAACGCGTTCGTCGTCTCGACCGACATGCTCGCCTACGGTGGGCTCACGGCGTCGCGCGTGCCCGGCCCGACCTACGCCGATGCCGAGTCCCGCCTGCGCGAGCTTTCGCGTCTGCGGGCGCGCCGGGCGCGCGCGTGGATCGGTGCCTTCGGCACGATCATGCGCCTCGCGCCGACGGGAGTTCCGGCGGGCATTCCGTTCTTCGCGCCCTATCCGGTCTGGTCGTACTTGCAGGACTACGCGAACCTGCACGACCCGCCGCTGCCCAGCGAGGCCGCGCGCGCGCAGCACCTGCGTGAGCTGATCGGCGAGCCGACCTTCGACGAGTACGTGGCGACGCGCGGGCGCAATCTCGCCGTCGATCGGCTGTTGTTGAAACTTACGGCTAACGGAGCGATCGACCGGCTCGTGTTGGGGCAGGACGACGCGGGCCCGGTCGGTCTGCACGTGCGCGACGTGCAGCTGCTGCAGCAAGACCTCGCGGCGGCGAACCTCGCCGGCCGCGCGTCGATCGAGCCCGGCGCCGACGAGCTCGGCTCCGCGTTGGTGACGAACGCCATCGCGCACGCCGCGAGCTGGACGCCGCGCATCGCCGTCCGTTACTCGACCCCCGACGGAGCGTCGTATCAGGATCCGATCGAGTACGCCCCGATCTCGACCGCGATCGGCGCGCTGATCGGCGTGTGCGGCGGCCTGCGCGACGACGATCGCCCCGACATCGTGCTGTACGTACGCGTTCCAGGGACGACCGCCGCCCAGGACGCGCAGCTCGTGAGCGACATGGCCGCGACGATCGCGCAGAGCCGCTCCGTCGCCGTCGCCGACCTATCCTATCTGAAGTCGTATCGCGATCAGGCGGCGTTCGCGCAGCTGCTGCTGGCATCCGACGTGTCGCGCCGGATCGACGCGTACTCGTCTTGGAACACCAACGCGAACACGGTCGGCACGGCGCTGGCGGAGGCGATCGCCGCCGGCGCCGGCAGGCGCATGGGCACCTACGACGACCTCGCACACCGCACGTACACGTTCACGATGTTCCTCGACGACTACGCCTATCACGACTTCGTGCGGCCCGACCTCAATGCGACGCTCGCCGCGCAAGGCGTCACGGATCACTCGCTGCTGACCCCCGACCTCGCGGCGAGCATGTCACAGCGCGACCGCGCGCTGCTGTGGGGCTATGCGGTCAAAATTCTCGCGGAGCTCGACCCTGGCTATCACATCGCCGCGATGCAGCTCGGCCTGCCGTGGGGCCGCACCTTCGAAACCTCCATCGACGTCGGCCTCGCGCCTAACCTCTAAGCACCGTGAGGCCGGCGTCAACGTCAAATGGCAACGCAGTCGCACCATCGGCGATGCATGCGAGATTCCCCGCCCACTCGCGCAGCGACTTTTCGCCGGCCGGGGGCGTGATGGCAAAGCGCGGCCGTCCGAGCTCGCGCGCGAACTGCATCGTGTGCATGGCGCCGCCGTCGATCTCGGTGCAGACGAGCACGACCGCGCGCGAATGCTCCGCCTGGAGCCGATCCCGCTCGATCGACGCCGCGTCCGAAACCGGCGTCCCCGGCGGAAGCAGCGTCGCGATCGCGCCGCCGCCTCGGATGATCTCCTCTTCGAGCGCGGCGTGCTCGGGCGGATACGTGCAGCCGAATCCGTAGCCGACGAACGCGACGGTGGGAATTCCTGCGGCGAGCGCGCCGCGGTGTGCG
This sequence comes from Candidatus Cybelea sp., assembly GCA_036522095.1. GTDB lineage: Bacteria > Vulcanimicrobiota > Vulcanimicrobiia > Vulcanimicrobiales > Vulcanimicrobiaceae > Cybelea. The sequence goes on from DATDGN010000112.1 coordinate 3,127, forward strand.
GCGGCGTCAATGCCGAGCGCGAGACCGGCGACGACCGGCTCGCCTAAACGAAACGCGAGTCCGTAGGCGAACGCCGCGGCTTGGGGTGGCGGCGTGCGGCTCCCGACGATCGCGATACCGCCCGGCGGCAGCGTGCCGCGCACGTACACGCTAGAACTCGACGTAGGATCGATCGAGCGCGGTCACGTCGAGGCAGCCCAGCAGGCGCAGCGTGCGAACGATGTCGCTGCGCAGGATCTCGACCGCGCGTGCGACGCCGGCCCCGCCTCCGGCGCCGAGGCCGTACGCGTAGGCGCGCCCGATCAGCACGGCGCGCGCGCCCAGGCACAGCGCCTTCACCACGTCGCTGCCGCGCCGGATGCCGCCGTCGAGCAGCACCTCCGCGCGCCCGCCGACGGCCTCGACGACCTCCGGCAGCGCGCGCAGCGTCGACGACACGGAGTCGAGCTGGCGGCCGCCGTGGTTCGACACGACGATCGCCTCCGCGCCCTCGTCGAGCGCGCGCCGCGCGTCCTCGCCGCTCAGCGCTCCCTTGATCACGATCGGCCCCCGCCACGCATCGCGAATCCAGCCCATGTCGTCCCACGCGACGGTCGAGCGCTCCAGCGCGGCGGCGATGTCCTCGTACGCCATCACGCCCTCGCCCGGGACGACGACGTTGGGAAACGTCATCATGCCGCCGTCGCGCCAGAAGTCGAGCAGCCAGCGCGGACGGGCGAGCACCTGCGGCACGTGCGGCAACATCCGCCACAGATTACCGCTGATCAGTTCGGAGGCGCCGTTGCGCAGGTCGCGCTCGCGCTGCCCGGCGACGGCGGTGTCGATCGTCACGACGAGCGCGCGATAGCCCGCGGCGCGCGCACGCGCGATCGCGCCAATGGCGGCCTCGCGTCCGCCGAGCAGATAGAGTTGATACCAGACCGGCCCCGTCGCGGCCGCCTTCACGTCTTCGAGCTTGCAGCCCGAGAGCGTCGACAGCGTGTAGATCGTTCCGGCCTTGCCCGCCTCCGCCGCGGCGACGCACTCGCCGCGCGGGAAGAACATGCGGCTGCTGCCGACCGGCGCGAACAGAAACGGCAGCTCGATCGGCGTTTCCAGAACGGTCGTCTGCAGGCGGCAGTCCATGCGCGCGACGGCGTTGCGCGCCCGGAACGTCACCCTCTCGAACACGCGGCAGTTCTCGCGCATCGTGACCTCGGCGCCGCTGCCGCCGTCGATGTAGTCGAACACGACGCGCGGCAACCGGCGCTGCGCGAGCCGGCGCAAATCCTCGATGTTTACGGCCCGAGCAATGGAATTCACAGGCGGAGGCTTTTTAGCTTCTCGGAGGAGAGAGCCTTGTTATTGACTAGATAACTGATTTGTGTTACGGAGACGTTCGTGAAGACGGTGACGGCCCTCGAAGCCAAGGCCCATTTTTCGGACCTGGTCGCTGAAGCTGCTCGCGGGGAAACCATCGTGGTGACCCGCCGTGGCAAACCGATGGCGCAGATCGGGCCGCTCCGCGACTCAAGGGAAGAGGCGCGCGACGCAATGCGCTTTTTGCTGTCTCAAGAGATCAAGCTCGGCGTGCCGGTGCGCAAGGCCGTGCGCGAGTAGGCACGGCACCGATGGACGTCCGCTTCGTTGCCACCGCGTTCGCGACCGCGTTCACGATCATCGATCCGATCGGCATGATCCCGATGACGCTGGGCTCGACCGCGCGCATGTCGCCGCAGCGGCGCAACCAAATCATCGACCAGGCCGTGATCGTCGCGACCGGCGTGATTCTGTTCATGGGCGTCGTCGGCCGGATCATTCTCGACTATCTCGGCATTACGCTGCCCGCGTTCACGATCGCCGGCGGCATCCTGCTGTTTTTGATCGCCATCGACATGCTGTTCGCGCGTCCCACCGGCGCGAAGCGCACGGAGGCCGAGGAGCGCGAGGCGGCCGAGGGCGAGAACCCCGCGGTCTTCCCGCTCGCCGTTCCGATGATCGCCGGCCCGGGAACGATCGCGACGGTGCTGCTGCTCGTCAACCTCTCCCACGGGGACAAAGCAGACCTGCTCGTCGTGACTGCGGCCTACGTCGTCGCGCTTTTCGTCACGTGGCTGTGCATGCGCGGCTCCGCGCTGCTGCTGCGTGTGATCGGCAAGACCGGCATCCACGTGATCAGCCGCATCCTCGGCATCATCCTCGCGGCGCTCGCGGTGCAGTTCGTGCTCAACGGGATCGCGCAGACGCCGCTGTTACGGCACTGACGGCGCCCCCGTCTCGCTCGCCCACTGCCGGTACACGGACTTCTCGATCGGTGGCAGCTGCTCGTCTGACGCGAGCCTGAATCCGACCGGCGGAAATGGGAAGGGAATCGGGTGCGGCGGCTCCTTGAACGGATCCGAGCCCGGATCGAAGCAGAACGGCCACACGATGTTGCCGCTCTCCATCGCGCCGTCCGGATACGTGAACTCGTAGCGTCCGTAGTAGCAGTCGCGGCCGTTTTCGTGCCACGCCCGCGTCGGCGTGATGATGCCGTTGCCCTCATCCGAACCGCGTAGCGACGATGGAACGTTGAAGGCGTAGCTCTTCATCGTCGACTCGCGCGTTCCGGGATCGATCGTCGGGATCGCATGCGGGTCGTCGAGCGCGTTGAGCTTGGCGACCTCCTTGGCGTAACCGGCCGTGTCGCGCTCGATGTTCGACGGGGCGCTCAGCCTTTGCCGCGGCTCCGGCGACGCGGCGGTCTTGACGACGCGCGCCAGCTCGTGGGGCTCGATCTTCGCCGGCGCCGACTCCTGCCGCCGGATCGTCCGATGCCGCTGCGGCGTCACCGTCGCCTTCCGCGGATGGACGAGCCGCTCGACGGACGTGACGTTGGTTTGCGACACGATCTCCTTCGTGCCGCGGGTGATCAAGATTCGCGACGCGGCGTAGAAGAGCAGCGTCAAGACGATGAGGTGGATTGCGGCCGACGCGAGCGTCGACCAGAGCAGCGCGCGCCGGCGCCGATACAGGGTTCCCGAAATCAAGCAGTCGTTAGGCTTTCCCGCTTAGGGGTGAGTACGTACCGGATGCGGCTGACAGAGTTCGATGAGCACGCCCGCCGTCGCCTTCGGATGGAGAAACGCGATTTTGCTGCCGTTGGCCCCTTTGCGCGGATGCTCGTCGATCAGTCGAACGCCTTTCGCCTTGAGCTCCTCGAGTGCGCGCTCGATGTCGGCGACGCGATACGCCGTGTGATGCAGCCTCGTCTCGGCGTCGCCGCGGTAGCGCGCGATCGGCGATTTCTCGTCCAAGGGAAGCAGCAGCTCCACGTGCGACTCGCCCGCCTCCAGCCCAACCGCCTCGACGCCCTGATCGTAGATGACCTCGCGATAGATCTCCTTGAAGCCGAGCGTCTGCGTGTACAGCCGCAGCGTCGCGTCGAGGTCCTTGACGACGATCGCGACGTGATCGATTTCCACTAAGCAACGACCTCTTTGGAGCGATACGTCCCAAACACGTCTCGCAGCACGTCGCACAGTTCGCCGAGCGTCACGCCGGCGTCGACCGCGTCGACGAAACGGGGCATGAGGTTCTCGTTGCCGGCGGCAGCCGCACGCACCGCCGCGAGGTTCGCTTCGACTGCGCCGGGATCGCGTGCGGCGCAAAAGGCTCTCAGGCGTTCCATCTGCTCGCGCTCGACGCGCTCGTCGACGCGCTGCAGCGGGATCGGTGCTGCGTCCGAAGCCTCGGCGAAGCGGTTCACGCCGACCACCACCTGCTCGCCGCGCTCGATGGCCTGCTGCGCGCGATAGGCGGATTCCGCGATGCGCCGCTGCATCCAGCCGCTCTCGATCGCGGCGATGCTCCCGCCCATCGCGTCCACCTCGCCGATCAGATGTGCCGCCCGCTCGATCAACTCGTTGGCCAGCGTCTCGAGATAGTACGATCCCGCCATCGGATCGACGACGTCGGCCACGCCGGACTCGTATGCGATGATCTGCTGCGTGCGTAGCGCCGTCTTGACGCTGTCGGCGGTCGGCAGCGCGAGCGCCTCGTCCTTGCCGTTGGTATGCAGCGACTGCGTACCGCCCAGCACCGCGGCGAGCGCCTGCAGCGCGACGCGCACGACGTTGTTCTCGGGCTCCTGCGCGGTCAGCGTCGAGCCGCCGGTCTGCGCGTGGAAGCGCAGCATGTGTGAGCGCGGGTCGTGGCAGCCGAACTCGTCACGCGAGATGTGCGCCCAGAGATAGCGCGCCGCGCGAAACTTGGCGATTTCCTCGAAGAAGTCGTTGTGCGCGTTCCAGAAGAAGGAGATGCGCGGCGCCACCTCGTCCAGCGCGATGCCGGCGTCGCGCGCCGCGCACAAGTACGCCTTGGCGTTGGCCAGCGTGAAGGCGATCTCTTCGACGGCCGTCGAGCCGGCCTCGCGGATGTGGTAGCCCGAGACGGAGATCGTGTTCCACTGCGGCACCGCGCGCGCGCAGTACGCCATCACGTCGGTCACGAGGCGCATGGACGGCGCGGGCGGATAGATGTAGGTGCCGCGCGCCGCGTACTCCTTGAGCACGTCGTTCTGCACTGTGCCGCCGAGCTTATCGAAGGGGATGCCGCGCCGTCGCGCGACGGCCAAGAGGAGCGCCAGCAGGATCGCGGCGGGCGCGTTGATCGTCATGGACACGGTCACTCTATCGAGCGGAACGCCCGCGAGCAGCGTCTCCATGTCGTCGATCGAGTCGATCGCGACGCCGACCTTGCCGACCTCGCCGCGCGCGAGCGGCGCGTCGGAGTCTAGGCCGAGCTGCGTCGGCAGATCGAACGCCACCGAGAGACCGGTCTGCCCGCGCTCGAGCAGATAGCGGTAGCGCTCGTTCGACTCTGCCGCCGTGCCGAAGCCGGCGTACTGGCGCATCGTCCACAGGCGTCCGCGATACATGTCGGGCCGGACGCCGCGACCGTAAGGAAACGCGCCGGGCTCGCCGAGTTCGTGCGGCTTGCCGCCGACCTCGTCGTAGACGGGCTCGAGCGGAATGCCGGAAGCGTTGATATCGCGCGCCATCGCCAGCGTACTACGCCGCGCTCGGGCAGGGCGCCCGCCGCCGGGGCGCCAAGGCGCACGCATGCTCAGCTGCGTCGCGCCGCTTCTCGCGGCGCTCTCGCTGCAGGCCGCGCTCGACGCGCGCGCCGCGGCGGTGCCCGGCACCGGCATCGCGGTCGGCGTGATCGATCGCGGCGTCACGCGCGTCTACGTCGCCGGCAGCGCCGGAAACGGCCGCGCGGTCGGCGCGCACACGCTCTTCGAGATCGGCTCCGTGACCAAGACGTTCACCGCGACGACGCTCTCCGCCATGGTGCTGCGCAAGCAGGTTCGGCTGAACGATCCGATCTCGGTGTATCTGCCCGCGGGCGTTCGCGCTCCGAGCAAGAACGGCAAAGCGATCACGCTGCTCGATCTGGCGGAGCAGCGCTCCGGGCTGCCGCGGCTGCCGACGAACATGAGCGACGTCGCCGGCGACGACCCCTACGCGGACTACACCGTCGCCGACATGTATGCGTTTCTCAACGGCTACGCGCTGACGCGCGATCCCGGCGCCACGTACGAGTATTCCAACTACGGCGTTGGTCTGCTCGGCCAGCTGCTCGCCAACCGCGCGAACGTATCCTACACGACGCTCGTGCGCGAAATGGTGCTCGACCCGCTCGGCATGACCGAGTCGACGTTCGCCGTGTGGCCGGCGCAGGACCCGGCGCTGCTCGCCGCGGGTCACGAGGTCGGCGGCGATGCGGTGCCGACGTGGCACTTCCAATCCGTCCTGCCGGCCGGCGGCCTTATCTCCAGCGTGAGCGACATGTTGAAATACCTGCGCTGCAACATGGGGCAGGGGCCGCTTACACGCGTTTGTCTCTTCGCACAGCGGCCGCGCGCTCCAGGCGAGCTGGGCCACCAGATCGGCCTGGTGTGGAACATCAACTCCAAGACCGGCGTGATCGGTCACAACGGCGACACGCTCGGCTTTCACGCCGACTTCGCGATCTCGCGCGACCGCCAGACCGGCGTGGTCGTGCTCAGCAACGGCCCCGCGGTGTCCGACATCGCGGCCCACGTCTTGTTGCCGAGCTATCCGATCGCGGCATGCCCTGCGTCGGTGCCCGCGTCGGATACCGATCCGAAGTCGTACGACGGCGTCTACTGCAACGCGAGCGGCGGATTCACGTTTCGCGTCGCAAACATGAGCAAGCCCAACGAGTTGGCCATCGCGCTGCTGCCGCAGCTCGGCGCGGCCTACCAGCAAGTCGCTTCTGACACGTACTACTCGCAGATGGTCGACGCCACGTTCAAATTCTCGCGCGCCGGCGAAGCAATCGTGGGGCTGCGCCTGATCCAGGCGGGGCAGACGATTCCGGCCGTGCGGCTCGACGTTCAGGGCAAGCCGGTCGTCGAGGAGCTCCCGCCGGCGTTTCCGCCGGTGGTCGCGCTGGATCGCGCGACGCTGCTGCAATACGTCGGCACGTATCCGCTCGACGGCGGGGCGTTCACGGTGACGCTGCGCGGCGACGCGCTCTACGTCCAGCTCACCGGGCAGCCGGCCGTGCAAGTCTACGCCTCGGCGAAGGACGAGTTCTATCTCAAGGTGGTCGAAGCGCGGATCGCTTTCGGCCGCAACGCGTTGGGCGGAGTCAATGGACTGACGCTCTACCAAAACGGCCAAACAATCCACGCCTCCCGCGCCCTGTCACCCGCTCTGTCACCCTGAAGCCGTCGAGGGGCGACACGGAGGCGTACCTTGACCTGCCCGCGAGCATGTGGTATTACTTTATAGCAAAAGTAAGGACATCTGAGACGTGGAATCAGCGATTACCGTCAAGGGACAGGCCACAATCCCCAAACCTATCCGGGAGCATCTGCGGTTAAAGGCCGGCGATAGGGTCAAGTTTTTCATCCATCCGGACGGCACGGTCGTGCTGCTGCCAAAGCTGCCGGTGACTGCACTAAAGGGCATCCTAAAGCCGCCAAAACGCGGGCGCGTGACGATTGAGCAAATGAACAAAGCGATCGCTGCCGGCGCGGCGGCGAAATCGCCGCGTCGCCGGCGATGATCGGGCTCGACACTAACGTTCTCGTTCGTTACCTTACCCAAGACGAACCGGTCCAATCGGCTCGAGCGACTGCGATCATCGAGAGGCGTTTAACGCACGCAGATCCCGGCTTCGTCAGCGTTCTTGCGATGGTCGAAACGGTCTGGGTTCTCGAACGTAGCTACGGTCTAACGCGAAAGCAGATCGCCCACGCGGTGGAACTCATTCTCCAAATCGACGCCCTCGTCGTCGAGAACGAGGAGCAGGTATTCGCGGCGATGACGGCCCTTAAGGATTCGCTCGGCTCGTTCGCAGACGCGTTAGTCGCAGCGCTCGGCGCAAACGCGGGCTGCTCGAATACATTGACGGTCGACCGTTCGGCCCTACGGATTCCCGGCTTCGCTCCCGCCTGAGCTCTCGTCGCCCGCGATCGTAATCAGCGGCGTGCCGCTCTCGACGCTGGAGCCGGGGCCGGCGTGGATCGCGGTCACGGTTCCGGCGCGGTGAGCGCGGATCTCGTTCATCATCTTCATCGCCTCGATCACGGCGACGACCTGACCCTCAACGACCGCGTCGCCGACGCGGAGCTCGAGGTCGACGATGATTCCATGCATCGGCGAGATCACCGCGTTGCCGCTTGCCGAGGCGCTGCGCTTGTGGATCGCGCCCAGACGCGGCGCCAGCCGGCGCGCCGCAGCCCGAGCGGGGACGGAGGCCACACGGCGCTTGCGCGCAGACGGTGCGAGTCCGTTGGCGACCGCCTCCCGCCACGTCTGCGCATACGCCTCGAGGGTCGCGGTGCCATACGTAGCGTCTGCCACCGGCGCGTAGTCACATAGCGCGCGCAGCAGCGGCAGCGTGGTCGGCACGCCCTCGATCGCGTACTCATCGAGGGCCCGGCGCAGCCGCGCGATGGCCCCGTTGCGATCCGGCGCCCACACTACGAGCTTGGCGATGAGGGAGTCGTACTGCTCGGGGATCGTCCAGCCGGGATAAGCGGCGGAGTCGACGCGGACGCCGAGGCCGCCCGGCTCGCGGTACGCGGTGATCGTTCCGGGAGCCGGCCGGAAGTTCTGCGCGGGATCCTCAGCGTTGACGCGCGCCTCGATCGCGAAGCCTCGAAAGCGCACCTCGCTCTGCCCGTAGCCGAGCCGCTCGCCCGCCGCAACGCGAATCTGCTCGCGGACGAGGTCGAGCCCGGAGATCATCTCGCTGATGGTGTGCTCCACCTGGATGCGCGTGTTCATCTCCAGGAAGTAGAACGCGTCGCTCGAGACGAGGCATTCCATCGTGCCGACGGAGTCGTAGCCGATCGCCTTCGCGGCGCGGATGCCGGCCTCGCGCATCGCCTCGCGCACCTTGTCGGATACCTGCGCGGGCGTCTCTTCCCACAGCTTTTGGTGCCGCCGCTGCAGCGAACAGTCGCGTTCTCCGACGTGCACCACGTTGCCGTGCTTGTCGGCGAGGATCTGCAGCTCGACGTGCTTGGGGTTCTCGAGATAGTGCTCGGCGTAGATCGTGCCGTTCTTGAAGTACGCCTCGGCCTCGCGCCGCGCGGTCTCGAACGCCGGCTCGATCTCGTCGATCGAACGCGCGATCTTAAGCCCCTTGCCGCCGCCGCCGCCCGCGGCCTTGAGCGCGAGGGGCAACCCGTACGCTTCCGCGGCGGCTCGCGCGGCGTGCACGTCGGGCACGCTCTCGGTCGCTCCCGGCACGATCGGCACGCGCGCCTTGTGCATGAGATGGCGCGCGCGCAGCTTGTCGCCCATCGCGTCGATCGCGTCGGCGTGCGGCCCGATCCACGTGAGACCCGCCTCAACGACGCTGCGCGCGAAGGCGGCGTTCTCGGCGAGAAACCCGTAGCCGGGATGGATCGCCTCCGCGCCGGATCGCCGCGCGCAGTCGATCAGCTTCTCGGCGTTCAGATAGCTTTGGGCCGGCGCCGCGGCGCCGAGCGCGCACGCCGCGTCGGCCAGTTCGACGTGCAGCGCTCCACGATCGGCGTCGGAATAAACGGCGACCGTCTCGATGCCCATCTCCCGCGCGGTCCGAATGATCCGCACCGCGATCTCACCGCGGTTGGCGATGAGGATCTTACCGAACATTTAGAGCGCGAAGAGGCCCATCGCGTGGTAGCCGGCGTCGACGAAGTGCACGTCGGCGGTCACCGCGCTCGAGAGATCGGAGGCGAGAAAGACGGCCATATTGCCGACGTCCCCGGGCGTGACGTTGCGGTGCAGCGGCGCGACCTTGGGCACGACGTCGAGGATCCGCGAGAACCCGCCGACTTGACGCGAGCTCGCGGTCTTGATCGGTCCCGCGGAGATCGCGTTGACGCGGATGCCGCGATCGCCGAGATCGAACGCGAGATAGCGCATCGCCGCCTCGAGCGCGGCCTTGGCAATTCCCATCAGGTTGTAGTTGGGAACGATCTGGGTCGCGCCGAGATAGGTCAGGGCCATGATGGAAGCGTTGTCGTTGAGCGCCTCACGCAGCGCCTGAACCAAGGCGATGAGCGAGTACGACGACACGTCGAGCGCGAGCGAGAAGCCACCGCGCGAGGTTTCGAACACCTTGCCCGCGAGGTCTTCCTTGTTGGCGTACGCGATGGAGTGGACGAGCGCGTCGATCTTGCCGAACCGATCGAGGAGCGCCTCGCGCAGCGCCGCGAGCGACTCGTCGTTCGAAACGTCGCACTGGAAGGCGGGAGCACCGCCCAGCTCGGCGCCGAGCTTCTCGACCTCGTCCTTGACTCGCTCGCCTTGGTACGCGAGCGCGACCTGCGCGCCGTTCTCGTGCAGCCTGCGCGCGATGCCGGTCGCGATGGACCACCGATTCGCGACTCCCGTGACGAGCACGCGCTTTCCGTCGAGCAGTTTCACAACATGAATCCCCTAACGAAGAAGACGATGCCCACCACGCCCGCTACTAGGCTGACGTACCATGCGAGCTTCGAGCGAGCCAGCGCACCCACGGCGCCCAAGGCGATCGCCACCTGCAGCAGCGCGACCGCATACTCGAACGCGTGGTGCCGCTCGATCTGAGCGACTGATTCCTCCTCTAGCCGGCGCGCCTCGGTCTGGAGCGGCTTCTCCTTCGAGACCTCGTTCGCGACCTCGGCGCGATAGGCGCGCAGCCGAACCACGTTCTTCGACCCGCCGTCGGTCACATTGTCGATCGCGATCGTGTACATGTGCTCTTTCGAGCGCGCGGCCTGGTACTCGGCCCACGTATCCGACGCCTTGATCTGATTGATCGTCGCCTCGTTGATGAGGTCGCCGGCGCGCAGGGCCGAGACGGCGGCTACGACCGCGAAGATCGCGGCACCCAGCCCCACGTAGCGCAGCCAGGGCGAGGCGCGCTCGCCTTTCTCGCGCGCGTCGTCCACCTGCTCTTGCAGCTTGTCGGTCTCGACCTCGATGTCGTCGGGCATCGCTATCTCCTCGCTTGCGCTTATAACGGAATGTTGCCGTGCTTGCGGTCCGGCCGGGGCACGCGCTTGTCGCGCAGCATCACGAGCGCCGTCGCCAGCGCGCCGCGCGTCCGGCTCGCCTCGATCACGTCGTCCACGTAGCCCCGCTGCGCGGCGATGTACGGGTTGGCGAAGCGCTCCGTGTACTCGTCGACGAGCTCCTGCATCTTGGTGTCTTTGTCGCTCGCCGCGGCGATCTCGCGCCGGAAGATCGTCTTGACGGCGCCCTCCGCGCCCATCACCGCGATCTCGGCCGTCGGCCACGCGAGGTTGATGTCGGCGCGGATGTGTTTGCTGGCCATGACGTCGTACGCGCCGCCATACGCCTTGCGCGTGATGACGGTGATCTTCGGAACCGTCGCCTCCGCGTACGCGTAGAGCAGCTTCGCGCCCTGCAGGATGATGCCGTCGTACTCCTGATCGGTCCCCGGCAAGAACCCCGGCACGTCCACAAACGTCACGAGCGGGATGTTGAACGCGTCGCAGAAGCGCACGAAGCGCGCGGCCTTCACCGATGACCGCGTGTCGAGTACGCCGGCCAGCACGTTGGGCTGATTGCCGACGACCCCGACCGTCTCGCCGTTGATCCGCCCGAACCCGCAGATGATGTTCTGCGCGTACAGCGGCGCGATCTCGAGAAAGTCGCCGTAGTCCACCACGCCCTCGACCACCTCTTGCATGTCGTAGGGCTTGTTGGGCGAGTCGGGCACGACGTCGTCGAGCTTGCTCGCGACACGCTGTGGATCGTCGTCGCAGTCGAAGCGCGGGGGCTTCTCGCGGTTGTTCTGCGGCAAGAATGAAAAGAGAGCGCGTGTCAGCTCGACGAGATGATCCTCGTCGGTGGCGACCAGCTGCGCGACGCCGCTGCGCGTCGCATGGGTCATCGCACCGCCGAGCTCCTCGAACGATACTTCCTCGCCGGTGACGGTCTTGATGACCTCGGGGCCGGTGATGAACATCTGCGAGATCTTTTCGGTCATCAGGATGAAGTCGGTGATCGCCGGCGAGTACACGGCGCCGCCGGCACACGGCCCGGCGATGAGGCTGATCTGCGGGATCACGCCGCTGGCCTGCACGTTGCGCCAGAAGATCTCCGCGTAGCCGCCCAGCGAGACGACGCCCTCCTGAATGCGCGCGCCGCCTGAGTCGTTGATGCCGACGAGCGGCGATCCCGTGCGCAGCGCCAGATCCATCACCTTGCAGATCTTCTCCGCGAACGCCTCGCCGAGCGAGCCGCCGAGCACAGTGAAGTCTTGCGCGAAGAGGAAGATCTGACGTCCGTCGAGGGTGGCGCGCCCGGTGATCACGCCGTCGCCCAGAAACTCCTTTTCGTCCAGCCCGAACGCGTTGCTGCGGTGGACGACGAAGCGGTCCAGTTCGTCGAAGGATCCCTCGTCGACCAGCGCCTCCACGCGCTCGCGCGCGGAGCGTTTGCCGCGCTCGTGCTGCTTCTCGACGGCCTCCTGCCCGGCGGGGACCTTCGCCTGTTCGGTCTTCGCGCGCAGCTCGGCATATTTCTCGGCGCGGGTCTTCACGCGCTCACCTTGCACACCTTGCCACCGTTGTCATCCTTCATAAAGGGCGGCGCGAGCCACGCCAACAAATACGGACCCATGTTGCGTTGCGTTCTTTTCGTTTTTGTCTTCGCCCTCGGGCTCACGGTGGCCGGCGCACTTCACGCCGCGCCGGCGGCCCAGACGTTCCCGAGCCCGCCGCCGGTCCCGCCGACGCGGCCCGTCGCCGAGACGACGTACGGCACGTCCGTCACCGACCCGTACCGGTACTTCGAAAACATGAAGGATCCGGTGGTCATCGACTTCTTCAAGGAGCAGAACGCGTACGCGCGCGCGGTTCTCGGCCGGCTCGGCGCAGCCCGCCAGCAGCTGTTCGATCGCATCAAGGTGCTCGACAACGCGGGCGCGAGCGTCACTGGCGTGACGCTCGACGGGCCGTACTACTTCTACGAAAAGCTCAGTCCCGGCGACAACTCGCCCAAGCTCTACGTGCGCAACATGTCAGGCGGCGCCGAACGCGTGCTGGTCGACCCCCAGGCGCTCGCGACAACGGGCAAGCACTACACGATCAACTATTTTCTCCCGTCGCTCGACGGCAGCAGCGTCGCCTACGGGATCTCGGAGGGCGGCTCCGAGGCCGCCGTCATCCACGTCGTGGAAACTGCCACGGGCCAGGTGCTTCCCGACGCGATCGACCGCGCATACTACTTCGGCGTCACGAGCTGGTTGCCCGATAACAAGTCGTTCTACTACGTGCGCTTCCCGCAGCTGAAACCTGGCGAGTCGGAGAACGACAAGGAGACGCGCGCCGTTTCGTATCTTCACGTGCTCGGCCGCGATCCCGACGGCGACCCTGCCGTGTTCGGATACGGCGTGAACCCGAAGATACCGTTCGGCCTCACGGATTTTCCCATCATGGTCTACTCGCCCGCTTCGGACTACACGCTCGCGGTAATCGGGCACGGCGTGCAGAACGAGCAGACGATCTACGCTGCGCGCGCCGGCACGGTCGACGCGACGACTGCCTGGGAACCGGTCGCGACCACCGACGACGACGTCACCGGCTTCGACCTCAAGGGGTCGACGATCTATCTGCAGACGCATAAAAACGCGCCCGCGTTCAAGATCGTCGCAACGTCGCTCGCGGCGCCCAACGTCGCCGCGGCGCAGGTCGTCATCCCCGCGAGCCGCTCCGTCGTCGAGCAGCTCGGCGTCGCCTCGGACGGCCTGTACGTCCTCTCCCGCGACGGCGGCTTCGGACGCATCACGCGCGTGTCGCTCGGCGCCGACGGCGCGCTGGGCGCCTCGACGAACGTCAAGCTTCCTTTCCAAGGCTCGATCAACACGATATCCACCGATCCGCGCGTCGCCGGCGCGGTCTTCGGCCTGACGGGCTGGACGCATTCGCTGCTCTACTACACCGTCGATGCGCAGGGCAGCGTGACGGACACGCATCTCAAGGCGATCGCCAACATCGACACATCGCCGTACACGTCGTCGGAGGTACAGGCACGCAGCGCGGACGGGACGCTGGTGCCGCTGTCGATCGTCTATCGCAAGGGCCTCGAGCTCGACGGTTCGCATCCGGCCTATCTCGAAGGCTACGGCGCGTACGGCATCGAGCTCAACCCGGGGTTTAGCGCCACGCGCATCGCCTGGCTCGAGCGCGGCGGCGTGTTCGCCGTGTGCCATCCGCGCGGCGGCGGCTGGTACGGCGAGGCCTGGCACCAGGCCGGCATGATTACTACGAAACCGCATACGTGGCAGGACTTCATCGCCTG
>DATDGN010000113.1:0-6092 GCA_036522095.1 Candidatus Cybelea sp.
GAGATTCTCCAGCGGCAATAGGGTATCCGTGAGACTCGGCGGCTTCCGCGACTTCGCGAGCGCGTCGAGGGCATTGCGCGCGCTCGCTATGGAAGCAGGGCACGAGGTTCGGACCTCCTGTGCCGAGAGATTCCACTTCACGACCGTGGGAGCCGGCGCGCCGTTGCCCGAGCCGGCAGCCGCAAGAGAGACGCCTAGGGCCAACACCACCGCCGCGAGCGTGATCACGGGCGCCTTAGCGCCCGGCTTGGAGCGTTTCGGTGTACCAGCGCTCCAGGTCGTCGTGGAACTGTGCGAGCGCCTGCGGGTGCAGATACACCATGTGCCCGGACTCGTAGAATCCGTAGCTGACGTTGCGCTGCAGCTGTGGCGGGACGTTCAGGTGGTTGAGCGTGTAGACCGTCGCCCAGAACGGCGTCGCCAGATCGTAGTAGCCGTTGCCGGAAAAGATCCGCAGGTTCGGATCGAAGGTCATCGCGCTCGCGAGGTCCTGCGCGGTGTTGAGGGGCAGGTTGCCGTTGTGCTTCCAGTCCCACTGCCGGAAGACGCTAACCGTCGGGCGATAGATCAGCGCCGTCTGATAGCCGAGGATCTGTCGAACGAAGTAGTTGCCGCCCGCGACGAACGCCGAGTCGATGGCCGCGTCCACCGGATCGAAATCGGCCGCGTCGTTCAGCGTATCGAGCATGAACGACGTGTAGCGCGCGTCGTAGCGTCCGGTCGCCTCGCCGCTGTTGCGCAGCAGCTGCGTCGCGTAGCGCCGGTACGGAATGCGCAGGTTGGACTGGCGGATGTATCCTTCCGAGAGGCCGGTGTACTGATGCAGCTTCGCGACGACGTCGTTATAGGCGGCCGGCGATAGATTGGCGCCCTGCGCGAGCGCGTTGAGGTACTCGTGCATCGCAAAGTCCTCAACCTGCGGCAGCAGCGCCGGCAGCGTCGTGGTCGGTCCCGGGAGCCGGTCGTGATACCACGACGCCGCGGCTTCGGTCGGAAGATAGAGCGGGAACGCCCAGTCGCCGCCGCCGATCGCCGTCGGCGAGAAGTTGATGTCCCAGTCGAGGCTGAAGTCGAGAATGGACGAGAGCAGCACGACGCCGTTGATGCCGATGCCCTGGCGCTGCAGGGACCTGACGAGCATCGCGGATCGCGGCGTTCCGTACGACTCTCCGAACAGGAACTTCGGAGAGTTCCAGCGCCCGTACGTCGTGATGTAGCGCGACACGAACTGCCCGAACGCCTTCACGTCCGCGTCCGCGCCGAAGAAGTCGCTGGGCTTGCCCGGCGACACGATGCGGCTGAACCCGGTGTCGGGGGCATCGACGAACACGAGATCGGTGCGGTCGAGCAGCGAGTACTGGTTGTCTATCAAGTTGAACGGCGCGTTGGGCGTGGGCCGGGCGTCGCCCACCTGCACGCGCATCGGTCCGAACGAGCCCATCCGCAGCCAGATCGTCGAGCTTCCCGGGCCGCCGTTGTAGAGGAACGTCACGGGGCGCGTGCGCGGATCGGCGCCGTCTACGGTGAAGGCCGTGTAGAACATCCGGCAGGTCGCGTGCCCCTTGTCGTCGTCGAGCGCGATCGTCCCGGCGCGCGCGGTATACGCGTACGTCTTGCCGCCGAGCGCGATGGTGTGCTGCGTCACCGCATCGGCGTTCGGCTCCGTCGCGGGAGCCGGCGCCGGACGGGGCGCCGCCGCGAGCAGCGCGCCCGCCAAGAGCGCGAGCGCGGCGCTACGCATGGCCGAGCACCCGCGCGTACCAGCGCTCGAGGTCGGCGTGGAAGCGCGCCAGCGCCGGTACGTGCAGATAGACCATGTGCCCGGAGTCGTAAAACCCGTACGTGATGTTGCGCTGCAGCGCCGGCGCGAGATAGAGGTGGTTGAGCGCGTACACCGTCGTGAAGAAGGGCGTCGCGAAATCGAAATACCCGTTGGCCGAGAAGACCTTCAGTCGCGGGTTGTATGTCATCGCCTGAGCGAGGTCCGGCGTCACGTTGAGCGACTGCGTGCTGGCGCCGTGCTTGAAGTCCCAGGTCTCGTCGTCGGTATAGATCAGCGCGTAGATGTCGGAGCGATACAGGAGCGGCGTGTTGTAGCGCAGATCCTGGCGCAAGTAGCGATTGCTCTCCGAGACGAACACCGAGTCGATCGCGGCGTCGAGCGCGTCCCAATCCGGCGAGATCTCCGGCCTGTCGAGCACGTAGGTCTTGAAGCGCGAGTCGATGCGTCCCACGGTGACGCCGCGGCCGCGCAGCAGCTCGTTTTGAAAGCGATCGTACGGAATGCGCAGGTTAGACTTCCGGATGTAGTCCTCCGAGAGTCCCGTGTAGGCGTGCAGCTTCGCGACTACGTCGTCGAAGCGGCTCGGGGCGAGCTGCGCGCCTTCGGCCAGCGCGTCGAGATACTCCGTGAGTCCGAAGCTCTCCACCTCGGCGACGAACGCGTCGAGGCCGGTGCGCCGCGGCACCGCGCGATGGTACCACGCGGTCGCGGCCTCGGTCGGGAGATATAAGATATACGCCCAATCGCCGCCGCCGACCGGCGCGCCGTCGTTATAGTCGATGTTCGCGTTCAAGAATGACGACAGCAGGACGATGCCGTTGAGCGAAACGCCTCGGTCCTGCAGGTCCTTGGCCAGCACGCAGGAGCGCATCGTGCCGTACGATTCGCCGAAGAGAAAACGCGGCGAGTTCCAGCGGCCGAACGCGCTGAGGTAGCGCTGGATGAACTGCGCGAACGCCGAGGCGTCCTGATCGACGCCCCACAGGTCCTTGCGCGTTCCGGCGCCGATGATGCGCCCGAAGCCGCTGCCCGGCATGTCGATGAACACGAGATCGGTCGCGTCGAGCAGGCTGTACTGGTTGTCCGCGAGCCGATAGGGCGGCGGTCCCGTGATCTGCCCGTCGGCCGTAACGACGCGAACCGGTCCGAACGAGCCCATCCGCAGCCACATCGTCGAGCTTCCCGGGCCGCCGTTGTAGAGGAACGTAACCGGGCGCTTTGCGGGGCCGGCGCCGTCGAGCGTGTACGCGGTGTAGAAGACGCGCGCAATCGGCTGGTCGTCGCCGTTGCGCAGCGTGATGGTTCCGGCGCGCGCCGTGTAGTGAAGCGGGCGCCCGCCGAGCGTGAGGCGATGGTGCGTCACCGCGTCGGGCGTCGTGGGCGGGACGGGCGGCGCCTTCGACAAGCCGCGGGCCGGCATGCCGATGACGAGCGCCAGCAGCGCGAGCAGTACGATCCTCAATGCGAACGCCAAGTATCGGCGACACGCGGCGGCGCTCCTGCCGGAGCGTCGCGGCGTCGCTATCAAAGTTCGGTCAAAGGCGAGCCGTAGAGCTCGGACTTGAGCCGCTCGATCGCTGCGGCGACTGAGTCGAGATAGGGCAGCATCAGAAACTTGATGCGCGTCAGGCGTTCCTCGCCCTGCGGCGTGATCGCGTAGACGCGGCGCGAACGCTTGGTGGGGTGCTCCCAAGCGGCCGTGACGAAGCCGCGCTCCTCGAGCCGCCGCAGGAGCGGATAGATTTTGTTGGTGTTGACGGCCACGAGATCGCCGCAGACCGCGTCGATCCGCTGCATCAGGCCGTACCCGTGGTCCGGCCGCTGCGCGATGAAATGCAGGAGCAACGCAGGGAAGATGGTCTTGCTCTTGATCGGACCGCGAATGACCTCGTCGACGCGATGCGACGCGGGAGCCGCCGTCGTCACGCGAGCACCGGAGACTCCGCGCGGTACGCGCGACCGATCTCGCGAGCATAGCGCGCCTCGACCACGCGGCGCTTGATCTTCATCGAGGGCGAAAGCTCGCCGCCCTCGACGCTGAATTCGTGTGGAATGACGACGACGTGCCGCACCTGCTCGTAGGTTGCCAGGCCGAGCGTCTGCTTTCGCACCTCGCGATTCAGAAACGCCTGCACGTCGTCTCGCTCGGCGAGCCGTTCTGCGGTGAGCTCCTTGGGGAGCGCCGGAAGCTCGAGGCGCAGCAGCGGCCAGTTCGGGCAGATCAAGGCGATGGGGTGAGTCTCCCCCCGCCCGGTGACCATCGCCTGCGCCACGAAGACCGACCGCTTGATGCTCGCCTCGATGCGCGCGGGCGAGATCCACTTGCCGGTGCTGGTCTTGAAGATCTCGCCTTTGCGGTCGGTGATGCGCAAGAAACCGCGCGCGTCGATCTCGCCGACGTCGCCCGTGTGCAGCCAGCCGTCCTCGATCGCCTCCACCGTCGCCTCCGGATCGCGATAGTAACCGTGCATGACGTTGCGGCCGCGGACCATGACTTCACCGTCGTCATCGATGCGCACGTCGACGCCGGTGATGGGTCGCCCGACGGCGCCGTATTCGTTTTGCGACAGGCGGCTGACCGAAACGATCGGCGACGTCTCGGTGAGCCCGTAGCCTTGCATGACGGGCACGCCGAGCCCGAGCAGCGTCATCGCCGTATCTACGTGCAGCGGCGCGCTTCCGCTGGTTAGAAACTGAACCCGATCCAGCCCGAGCGCCGCGCGCAGCTTGCGCAGCACGAGCCGTTCTGCCAGCGAATAGCGCAGCGCGAGCCACGCACCCGCTCCGCCGCCGAAGGTCTGGGCCGTCATGTAGTCGCGGGCGACTTCGAGGGCCCACGCGATCAGCTTTCCGCGCAAACCTCCGGCTCGCAGCGCTTGTCCCTGGATGCCGGCCATCACCCGATCGAAGATCCGCGGTACGGCGGTCATTTCCGCGGGCCGGACCTCGCGCAGGTCGCTCAGCAGCTCGCTCGGATCGCGGCAGATGAAGTAACGCACCTTCGCGAGCAGGTAGATGTAAATCAGCGTGTGCTCGTAGATGTGCGAGTACGGGAGGACCGAGATCACGTCGCGCTCTCCTTCGAGGCCTTCGAATCCGCACGCGAGCGAGACGGCGGCATCGAAGGCGAGGTTGTCGTGCGTGAGCATCACGCCCTTCGGTCTACCGGTCGTTCCGGACGTGTAGATCAGAACCGCGAGGTCGTCGGGCACGAGCGTAGCCTCGTAGGCGCCCGGAAGCTCGGGACGGGCCGCGCGAACCTCCTGGCCGCGCGCCTCGAAGGCCCCAAGCCCGTCCGC
This sequence comes from Candidatus Cybelea sp., assembly GCA_036522095.1. GTDB lineage: Bacteria > Vulcanimicrobiota > Vulcanimicrobiia > Vulcanimicrobiales > Vulcanimicrobiaceae > Cybelea. Next base: position 5,083 of record DATDGN010000113.1, read on the forward strand.
ATCGCCGGAATCGAAACGCACGACGCGCGGCAGCGCCGCGCCGCTGGCGTGCAGGCGTTCGAAGGTGGCGTGGGTGTCGGCGAAGATCAGCCGCGCGCCGGAATGTTCGAGAATGTAGCTCAGATGGTCCAGTGCCTGCGTCGGATAGATCGGGACGACGACGCAGCCCGCGAACAACGCGCCGAAATCGGCAACGATCCAGTCGACGCAGTTGTGCGAAACGAGCGCGACGCGGTCGCCCGCGCTCAACCCTGCGTCGCGAATCGCGCAGGCGACGCGTTCCACGCGCTCGACCAGCTGCGCGCCGGACGTGGGGCTCCACGCCCCGTCAACGCGCTCGACCAGGACCTGGGCGCGTGGCAGGGCGAGCGCATTCCGAACGAGGCTCGGAAGCGTCACCTTTTCGGGCAGCTGCATACCCACCAGGCGTTGTCAATGCGCGTCCGCCGCCGCGTACCCCTTGCGTGCTAGCGCCGCGTCACGGACTACGTAGGTACGGTCGGGCGCGCTCCAGCCGCGTCTGGGTCATCCCGGCGACGTCGAGCAGCTCGTCTAACGACGTGAAGCCGCCCTCGCGCTCGCGCAGCTCCACGATGCGCGCGGCGACCGCGCGCCCTATCCCCGGGACGGCCGCCAGCTCGGCGGCGCCGGCGCGATTGACGTCGACGCTCCCGCCGGGCGGCGGGGAGGCGCGGCGCCGTCCGCGCGGCCCGCTCGAGCGCGCGCGCTGCTGCTTCTCGCCTTGGACGGGGACGTAGATCTCGTCGCCGTCGCCGGGGCGCTGTGCCAGGTTCACGCCGGCGGCGTCGGCCGCGGCACGCATCCCGCCGGCCAGCGCGACGGCGCGCGCGACGCGGTCGCCCGGTCGCAAGTTGTAGAGGCCCGGCGTCCGCACGGCGCCGGCGACGTAGACGACCAGGTCGTCGTCGCGGCCGGCGCGCGCGGCGTGACGGAACCATCGCGCCGCAGGGCTCGCGGACGGGCCGGCGAGCGCGTTCGCGGTTTGGACC
>DATDGN010000114.1:0-6763 GCA_036522095.1 Candidatus Cybelea sp.
AGCGTTCGGAGGCGAGCCGTGACCCGCGGCGGCCTGCGGCGGTCGGCGCTCGCAGCGGCCGCAGTATTCTGCGCGGTCGCGTTCGGCGTGCCCGCGCCGGCGGCCGTGGACATGTCCGTGGGCATCCGGCACGTGAGTCCGACCGGCTCGGCGCAAGAGTGCAGCGCGAAGGCCAAGGCCGCGCTGAGCGCCTTCCTTGCGGGCGCGACCGAGTCGAGCCCGGGCAGCGGCGAATGGATCGCTACCGCGCACAATCCGCAGGCGGGCGCGCCTACGGCGGCGGCGACGGTGCGCTGCTACGCGTTTTCGCAGGGCTACATCGTTACGTTCACCTGCGCGGTGCAGCTCCCGGAAAATCCATTCGCCGCCGACACGCTCTGCCTGGACGTCGCCCACAAGTTTTACGGCGGCGCGATTACCGCGCTGGCGCCGATGCCGACGCCCACGCCCGTGCCGACCGGCTGCAGCACCGTCAACCTGGTGGGCACTTGGGTCGCGGACGACAAGCCGGGACTCACGCTCACGGCCGACCTCAACGGCAACATGACCGATAGCGACGGCGTCTCGGGCAACTGGATCATCAAGGGCACGACCGTGGTCCTCACCTACTACGGCGAACACACGCTGGCGATGTCATCTGACGGCAAGCACATGCGCGGCGGAGGCTACACCTTCACGCGCAGGTGCTGAAAATTTTATCCCGCAAACGGCAATGTTGACGCGTTAACGTTATTGATTCATGGCACAATCGGTGTCATGATTGTAGATCATGATGCAGCCCGACCGATCGGTAACCTAGGTTAACATGCTGAACGAACGCGCCTTTGCCGCAATCACGCTCGGCACGCTGCTCGCCGGCCTGGCAGCATGCGCGGGTCCCGCTACGACCAGCGCGTCTGCGCCGGCTCCGCTCGCGCCGATGCCCGCGGTATCGCCGGGTTACAATTTCATGACGGTCGACAATCAGACCGATCCAAAGTTCAACGAGATTCTAGGGATCAACGACGGAGCGAAGCTCACCGGATTCTACGGCAGCGGCTCGGCGAGCGATCCGAGCACCGGATATATCGTCGTAGCTCCCTACGGGCAGAACAACTTCCGAAAAGAGAGCTATCCCGGCGCGGTGGACACCGAGCTCGCCGGCCTCAACGACAAGCGCACGTTCGTGGGATTCTTCCGCGATTCACAAAACAACGTCTTGGGGGCGGTGTTCGTCGGCGGAATCTGGACCAACTACAAGCATCCCAACGGCATGCCAAAGGGCAAGTCGGTTACCGAGCTGCTGGACGTGGACAGCGCGGACATCGCCGTCGGCTTCTACACCAACTCCTCGGGCGTCAAGGAACCCTTCACGCTGGACATCATGACGAACAAATACCAGGCACTCTCACCGCCCGGCGGAGACAATGCGGTCGCGACGAGCATCACCGGTCATGGCGACATCGTTGGCTATCTGCAGAAGAGCGGGCACGCCGTCGGCTTCCTGCTGCGCCGGGGAACGTACACGGAGCTCGCCTATCCCGGCGCGACCGATACGAAGTTTCTGGGCGTCACCGTTTACGATCAAATCGTCGGATCGTACTCTAACAGCTCGGGCGCCACCCACGGGTTCCTCCTTACCAACCCGCTGAAGGAGTCCATAGCGTGGCAGCGGATCGACGAGCCCAACGCCGTGGGAACGACCGTCATCACGGGAATCAATCAGAGCGGCGACATCGTCGGTTACTACGTGGATTCCGCCGGCAATACGAACGGCTTCTTCGCGAGCCGAAAATAGCGTCGCCGGCGCCGGCCCTCGAGGCGATCGAGACGGAACGTCTCCGCCTGCGCCGGTTCGGACCCGACGAGGCGCATCTCGTTTTTCGCCTGATGGGCGACCCTCGCGTGATGCGCTACTACCCCGCGGTATACGACCGCGCTCATGCCGGTCGCGTGCTCGAGAAAGTGCGCGGCGCGTATGCGCGGCTCGGCTACTCTCTCCTGGCAACCGAACGCAGATCGGATGGCGCGTTCGTCGGCCAGGTCGGGTTGCTCCACTGGGACGACGTGGATGTGCGGGCGGACGTGGAAGTCGCGTACATGCTGTTGCCGGAGTACTGGGGCGCGGGCTATGCGACGGAAGCGTCGCGTGCCTGCCGCGACTGGGCGTTCGCCCATCTGGGCGTCGATCGTGTCGTATCGTTCATCGTGACTCAGAATCGTCCGTCGATCGCCGTGGCGCTACGTAACGGCATGCGGCGGCTGAAGCGGCTCGAGCACAATCGCTTCGGCAAGCCGATCTACGTGTACGGGATCTCGCGTGCGGAGTGGTCCGCGCTGGGCTAGCGACCGCACCGGCGTATCGAGGAAACGCTCGCCGGCTTCGGGAACGTCACACCGAATGTTGAAGTCATGCACGGTATACACGACGGCGGCGATTGCTCTTGGCGCCGTGAGTTTGGTTTTGGCTGCGTGCAGCCGCCCGCAGAGCGGAGGTTTTTCCTTCGCGCCGGAAGCCGCGGCGTACCGCGCGTCCGGCGATACGGCCACGCCGTTGTCGCTTTCGCTCGGATCGCAAGCCCGCATCGTCGTGGCGAAAGATCCGTACGCGGAGCTGCGCGCGCCCAATCGCGCGTGGCGGATGCTGCCCGGCGTTTTGCGCGTGAGGTTTGCCACGCCCCCGCACGAGACGAACGTAGCGGGTCCCGGTCTTCGTCTGACCCTACGCTACCCTGCCGGACAAGCCCGGCTGATTGCAGCCGGGCACGCCTCGTTGATCGAGATCGGCTATGCGACGGGCCGCAAGATACGCTTCGTCTCGCTCGACCGCGTTGACGCCGCCAATCGCAATGTGACCACCGAGCTGCCGGCGATGCTGCTCGACGGCGCGCTGTATGTCGCGATGGGGATAGGCGTCGACAACGAGCACTATCGGTCGCAACCGCCTGGACCGCGATACTGGGACGGGAAGGCGTGGAGCAAAGACGGTAAGATCCTCGCCGGAAAGACGACGCTCGTGCTGATACACGGCATCTTCTCGAGCGTCGAAGAGTCGTTTCCGGCGACGCCGTCGCCGTGCCCGCAGCAAATCGCGAACGCGGGCGGCTACGAGCAGATCTTGGGCTGGGACTACGACTGGTTCAATCCGCCCAGCGTCGAGGGTCCGCTCTTTCAAAAGTTTTTGGATACCGTCGCGAAGACGGGCGTGAAGTCGCTCGACGTCGAGGCACATAGCTACGGGACGCTGGTGACCCTGGCGGCGCTCCCCCGCCTCCCTCGCACGTCCCGCCCTAGTCACGTCGTGCTGCTCGGCGGCCCGCTTCCGCTCCGCGGCACGCCGCTTGCAAAGAAGGAGAACGGTTGGCGGATGGGTTTCGTGCTGGGCGTTCTCGACACGTTCTCGGACCAGCCCCCGGGCAACGTCGACAAAGCCATCGATAGCGGAATGATCGCGTCGCTCGCCCCGAACTCCACCGAGCTTACGTCGATATTAATCGGCATCCATCACATGCGACCGCGACCAACGTTCATCGAGGCGGCGGGCACCGAGTGGATGTGTCTCGTGCACGTGTACGGCGTGTGCGTGCTGAATGAGGACTACTTCAAGAAAGTGCTCGTCGAGGGCAGCGGCGTGACCCTGCCGTGGGACGGAGTCGTGGAGACGCTGGCCGCCAAATCCGACGATATCCCGTTTCCCGTAGTAGCGAAGACGTTTCCAGTCTCACATATCGAGCTGGAGTGCTCTGACAAGGTCGTGGACTGGGTGGGACAACAGGTGAAACCATAGAGACGCTCAGGACAGGCTCAGTAGCTCGGCCTCGCGCCCGGCGTCGAGCCCGGCCGGATTCGGCGGATGTTCCGCCTGCGTCCAATCCAGCACGGCCCGCACGGTTTCCGCGATCGGGCGCAGCTCGAGACCGGCCGCGAGCGCTGCCGCGTTACTGATCTCGAGCAGACCGCTCCACTCGTCGCCGGGCGCCCAGAGCGGCATCTCGGTCCACGGTTCGACGCCTCGTTCGGTCAGCAGCGCGCCGTCGATCCAGGACAAGCGCGACGGCGGCGCACCGAGCTCGCGCGCCACGAACGCGGCTTCGCGCAGAAGCTGCGGCATCGAGGTCGGCCGCGCCGGCCCGACGAGGTTGAACACGCCGAAGACCTTGCGTGTCACCACGGTCTCTGCGAAACGCGCGATATCGGCGGCGTCTACGAACTGCACGCGGCGATCCGCTGGCGCAGGAACCAGGACGGATCCGCCGCGCATCAGGCGCTCGCACCAGTACGTGAAGCGTCCCGTGTAGTCCCAGCGTCCCGCGATCAGTCCGGGGCGCAAGATCGCTGCGTTCTGCGGATAGCGCTGGCGTACGAGCCGTTCGCACGCGGCCTTCTTTCCGCCGTACGCCACGGCCGCATCCGCCGGATCGAACGTCTCGATCGTGGCGGCGTCCTCGGCGATGCCCGCCACCGAGAAATCTGCGTACACGCTGACCGTCGAGACGAAGACGTAGCGATCGGCCCGCAGACGCAGCGAGCGTTCGACCTGCTCCGGTTCGAGGGCGTTGACGTCGACGATCGCGTCCCAGCGCTCCGTATCAACGGCGCTCAGATCCGCGTTGCGATCGCCGAATCGTTCCTCGACGGCGCTCGGAAGGGCGCAGCGCGTGCTTCCCCGATGGAAACAGACGACGCGATGGCCGCGTTCGGCGAGGGTCGCGACGATGTGTCGTCCCAAGAAGCGCGTGCCGCCCAAGACCAAGACGTTCATTGCGCGTCCGCGCTTTCGGTGAGAACTCGCTGCACAGCGGCGACGGCGCGCACGACGCGCTCGGTCCGCCGATCGTGATCCGCTTCGCTCGCCTCCTCTATCGCACTCGCGTGGCGGCAGCTTCGTTCGATCAGGTCGCCGACGCCGTTATGGGTGACGGCTGGAAATGACGCGCACCGGCGGCGCTCCCCCACGGTCCCTGGGCTTCGACGTCCCAGCCGCGCGGTGCGCCGGAGAGTGGTCCAGGCTCGGTAGCTTTGACAGGCGGCAACCGGCGCCTCTCGTAATAAGAGCCCGGTATGAAAAGGGCGCAGGGCGTCTTTTTGAGCCTCGCCGCCGCGGGCGGATTAGCCGCGTGCACGCACTCCAACTACATGCCGAACGTGATCCAACTCACGCCCCACGGTACGGCCTCGCAACCGGCAGATCAGTCGATCACGAAATCGTTTGAGCTCTTCGCGGTCGAGGACGGCTACACGGGCGCGTTCAGCGCGCAGACGATCGTCGGGGCGTGCTGGGTCGTTCAGGCGCCGATCATGACGGGCGGAGCCTGGACCGTCGTTCCCCAGGGGAGCACGTGCTCCCACCTGGATACGGAACAGATCCGAGTCAAGGATACCAACGGGCATTCGGCCGTAACGTATATCCGCTCCGTGCAGTAACGGGCGGTCGTCGCGGCGTAGTAGGCGGCGACGTTACTTGCGCCTTAGGGAGGTAGTGATGCCCGTAATTACTCGGACGGTTCTCTTTGTTGCGTTTGCCGCTGCGCTGGCCGCGTGTGCGGCTTCGAATCCAGGCGGCACGACGCCCTCGACCGGCTCCCAGCCGATGCTCTCCTCGCCCGCAGACGGCGGCCACGAAGTGTTTCGGCCGCTCGCCATCCACCCGAATGCCGGCGCTCGAGCCTTCTTGATGAACTTCGTCGCCAATGGCCCCAACCAGGGTGGCGTACCCTGCATCAACTGCGTGAAGGGAGCTTCGACCAGCGACAACATCGGCATGACGGGGCCGTCGAGTTACGTGTTGTCGGGGAGGTATTGGCAGTACACGATCTCGTATACCGACATCAGTTACGTCGGTGACTGCAAGCTCGCCTGGGATATCGCGTCCGGCAAGAAGACCATCGACAAATTCTCGAAGACGATCCACCTCACCAGCGCGGGAGGTTTCGTGCTTTATGCGATTGCTCGACCGCGACCGAAGTACTCGGGCTCAGCGACACTTACCGGCACGGTAACGTGCGGGAAAGACACGCAGTCCGCATCGGCGCCGCTCGAGTTTCAGTAAGCGCAAGTCGACGCCGTTTTGCAGCGCCACGTTTCGCTCGGTTCGCGTGTCACGCGGACCCCATGACGGAGCGATCAGGCGCGCGTATAGGTGCACGTCCAGTTCGTCTCCCATGTCTTACCGTCGTCGGGCGAGTAGGCTTGCTCGAAGTAGGGGTGCTCGCCGGGCAGCAGCGTCCACTTGAACCGCACGATGATCGGTTTTCCCTGGTGCTTGTCGCGAGCGTAGAACTCGCCGGAGCCGTGCTCGTCGAAGTGTCCGACCTGCGGCGGGGGGACTAGGCCGCGCGTCTTCGTGCCCCACCAGAGCGACCACTGATGCGACTGCGCGCTGTACATGCGCAGCGTCATGCCGACGATGTGGCTGCCGGCGCAGCGAAGGTCACCGTCTTCGAGATTGCCGTATCCGCCCCAGAACGGTCGAACCACAGAGGTGCCGGTGCATTCGTACCATTGATGGTTGTCGCTCAGACGTCTCTTCAGGATCCGGTAGCGAGTATGCCAGGTCCCATAGAGGAAATCAAAGTCTTTATGGCCGTCGCGCGTCGTCGGCGGAGCGACGCTCTGAGCGTGCGCCGGCCCGAGCGAGGCGGCCAGGGCTGCGACGAGCACGAGGGGGAACGCGCGCGGAAGCACTGTCACTTAGGATCGCTTTTCTTGCGCGAGGCGGAATTCCACGATTCGGCCGATCAGATCCAGCGGCAGGGGTTCGGAGAAGGGAAATTGGATCGAACCC
>DATDGN010000115.1:0-21831 GCA_036522095.1 Candidatus Cybelea sp.
GCTCTACGAATACGGCGTCGAACCTCACAAGCTCGCGAAGATGAGCGGCATCGGCTGCTCCTCGAAGACGCCGGCGTATTTCGTCGAGCAGGCCCACGGATTCAACGGGCTGCACGGACGCATGCCCTCGGCGGCGACCGGTGCGAAGCTCGCCAATCGCGAGCTGCTCGTGCTCGGCATCAGCGGCGACGGCGACACCGCCAGCATCGGACTCGGGCAGTACTGTCACATGATCCGGCGCAACGTCGACTGCACGTACATCGTCGAGAACAACGGCTGCTACGGCCTGACGAAGGGACAGTTCTCCGCGACCGCCGACGTAGGCTCGACGCAGAAGAGCGGCAAGGCCAACGAATACGCCACAATCGACATCTGCGGCCTGGCCATCGAGCTCGGCGCCACCTTCGTCGCACGGTCGTTTTCGGGCGACGGCAAACAGCTCGTCCCGCTGCTGCAGGCGGCCTTCTCGCACCGCGGCACGGCGATTCTCGACGTCATCAGCCCGTGTGTCACGTTCAACGACCACGAGGGCTCGACGAAGAGCTATGCCTACGTGAAGGATCACGACGTCGTGCTGCACACCGCCGACTATATCGCCGGCGGCCGCGAGATCAACGTCGACTACGAGCCCGGCACCGTTCGCGACGTCGAGCTCGAAGATGGTTCCCACGTGCTGCTGCGCAAGCTCGACGTGGACTACGATCCGACCGACGGCATCGCGGCCTTGAAGACGATCCACGAGACGCGCAACCGCGGCGAGTTCGTCACCGGCCTTCTGTACGTGGACACGAACGAACGCGACCTGTCGGAGCGCGAGCACCTCACGGCCACGCCGCTCGCGCAGCTCGACGAGGACGCTCTGCGAATCGACCGCGAGGAGTGGGACCGCATGATGGAGGCGGCGGCGTCGAAATGAAACTCCGCGCAGGCGCGCTCCTGGTCGCGCTGATCGCGGTGCAGGCGCTTCCCGCGAAAGCCGTCGTCGTGCACGGGCGAGTGTGGCAGGCGACCTACGTCGCGGCGTATCAGCCGACGTTCGGCGCCTCGCGCGTGCCGTACGCCGGCACAATGAAGCTCAAGTTCGACCACGGCATCATCAGCGGCACGTATGTGTCGGAATCGACGCGCCCCGATCCGCTGTACGGGCGCACGATCGCCGTCAGCGGCGGCGTGAGCGAGGGACACGTGACGCTCACCCTGCAAGCTCCGGGCGGATTCACCGTGCGCGGCACGCTTTCAGCCGACGGCGAGATCTCGGGCACCGCGACGATCCGCGGCTCGTTCTACAACTTCCTCGCCAAAGTCAAATCCTCACCGTAGCTCCCATGGTCGCGGCGCTGCGCGCGGCGTCGTCGGTGTTCGTGCTGACCGGTTCGGGCATCTCGGCCGAGAGCGGCCTGCCGACCTTTCGCGGCGTCGGCGGGCTCTGGCGCACGCACCGCGTGGAGGAGCTGGCATCGCCGGAAGGCTTTGCGCGCAACCCCGAGCTGGTGTGGACGTGGTACAACGAGCGCAAATCCGCGCACCGGCTCGCGCAGCCCAACCCAGGTCACGTTGCGCTCGCGCAACTCGAAGACGCGGTCGCCGACTTTACGCTGGCGACGCAGAACGTCGACTCACTGCATCTGCGCGCCGGCTCGCGCAACGTGCTCGAGCTCCACGGAAGCCTGCGCGAGGTTCGCTGTGCGCGATGCGACGCGCGCCGCCCGTTACCCGACGGCGGCTTACCGTTGAGCGAGATCCAGCACGACTGCGGCGGGCTGTTTCGGCCCGACATCGTGTGGTTCGGCGAGCCGCTGCCGCAGGCGGCGTGGCTCGCCGCCGCGGGTGCCGCCGCGCGCGCGGACGTCATCCTCGTGGTCGGGACCAGCGCGGTCGTCTATCCGGCCGCGGCGCTGGCGACGCACTACAACCGGCGCGCCTTTGTCGCGGAGATCAATCCTGAAGCGACGGCGATCAGCGAACGCGTTGACTGCGCGTTGCGCGGCACCGCGGCGGAGGTGCTGCCGCGAATCCTATCCGAATTGGTTCAAGTGGGGACTTCGCGAGTCGCCGCCCCCCGCCGCGCGAAGAACCAGTAGACCGGCAGGCCCGAGATCAGTATCGCGAGGCCGATCGTCGTCTCGGGTGAGGTGATCATGACGTCGCCGACAACGCCCCACGCCACGGCGAGAAACAGTAGGGTCGTTACGGGATGGCCCGGCATCCGGATGATGGGCTTAGGAGCCGCGGCATTGTGAGCGTCGCGATTGCGAAAGACGATGAGCGCGATCGCGGCCAAGCCGAAGAAGATGTAGTCGATGCAGGTGACGTAGTTCAGTATGCGCTCGTATGGGAGGAATGAAATGATCAGCGCGATCGAGCCTTGGGCGACGATCGCTATGACCGGCGCATGCGTTCGCCGGTTCACCCACGCGAGCTGCTTGAAGAACGTGCCGTCCGCGGCCATCTGAAAGTAGACGCGCGGCGACGTCAAAATTTGGTTGCTCAAGAATCCTAGCGTCGACAGCGCGATGACGATTGCCATCACCCGCAGACCCATCGGCCCGAATGCGAGCCGCGCAATTTCGGAGGCCGGCGTGCTCGTGGCGGCGAGCGCGTCGACCCCGAGCGTGCGCAGGCAGACCGCGTTTACGGCGAGATACAGGACGATGACGACGACGACGCCGGCAACGATGCCGCGCGGCAGCGTCACGTGCGGTTCTTTGAGCTCCGCCGTCATAAAACTCGCCGTCTGCCAGCCGCTGTAGGCAAAAAGCACCGGAACGAGAGCCAGGCCGATAGCCGCAAACGCCCCGCCGGCGAAAGCGCCGGATGGAGTTGGAGCTGCCGCGGCGTGCGGCGCAACGAGGCCGACGACGACGAAACCGCCGATCGCGACGATCTTGAGGATCATGAAGAGATTCTGCGTCGTCGCCCCGGTTCGCACGCCCAATGCGTTGATTGCCGTAAAGAATATTATCGCGATCCCCGCTACGAGCCCGCTCGGGAGCTGCCAGCCGGTGAGTGGAGCGAAGTACTTTGCGAACGTGACCGCGGCGGCCGCGGCACCGCCGCTCTGCGAGACGAGCAGCAGCGTCCATCCATACATGAAGGCCAGCGACGGGTGAAAGGCATCCTTCATGTAGGCGTAGACTCCGCCGTCGTGCGGCCGTCGCGCCGCGAGCTCCGCAAAGATGCCTCCGCCGAGCAGTACCACCACGCCGCCGAGCACCCAGACCAGCATCACGAGCATTCCGCTATGCACGTGGCGCGCGACGACGGATGGGTTCATGAAGATGCCCGATCCGACGATCCCGCCCATCACAATAAGGGTGGCGTCGCGGGCACCGAGGCGGCGCAGAAGTTTAGGCGAACCTTGCGGGTATGTTTGCACTAGCCGTGTTCTTCCTCACTACACTCGCTTCTACCGTGGCGCAAGCGCCGCCCCCGGCTCCTCCGGCTCCCGCCGTCGCCGCCCAGCCGCCGCTCGAGGATGGCGCGTGCCTCGATTCGGCGCGGGCCGTTCCGCAGGTGCTCCAGTCGCCGCTGTCGCGCGGGATGCAAGTCGTGCGCATCGACCAGGTCGTCTCGACGGCGACGATGATGCCCGGAGCGATCGTCGGCTTCCTCTACACGACGCAGAACGGTACGACCTGGCTCGGCGAGCGCAGCGCCGAATACACGTCGCCGGCGACCGCGACGGCGATCAACACCGTGCTGGCCGCCACTCACGTCACGACGAAGAACATAACGAGCTTCCCGCCACAGAGCCGTTACGGCGTAGCGACGAAATACGCGCAGTTCTTCCCGGTGCGGATTCCGCCCGACGCGTTCGGCGCGCTGCGGATCGCGCTGGCGCCTTGCATCGTCTGGCCGCCCGGGCGCGTTCTGCCCGACCCGAGCATGTAGCAGGCAAGCGTCGAATCCGAGCGCCAGGATAGCGTGTTGTAACCCCGATGGAATTCGTCGTTCGCGCTCGCTTGGGGGCGTTTGCCCCCAATGCCGACGTCTTCGTCGACGAGGATCAGCGCAGCGTCATCGTCGTGGTCGAGGTCGCCGGCGCGGACGCCGACACGTTGAGCGTCGCGTTCGACGAGCGTAGCCTCGTCATCACGGGGCGCCGCCTGCAGACGGCGCGCTGGCGCCGCGGGTCGTTCGTCCAGAAGGAGATCGCGCGCGGCGATTTCGTCAAGCGAATTCCACTGCCGGTCGCGATCGAGTACGACCGCGTCGCGGCCAGCTACGAGGACGGCCTGCTCGTCGTCGTCGCGCCGATCGCGGTGACGGCGTATATGCCGACCTCGCGCACGGAGCTGCAACTCGTCGTCAAGAGGACCCATTCATAATCGCATGGCCGAAACGCCCACGGCCGAACAGCCGAACCAAAACGTCGCTTCCGCTAACCTGATCGGCATTCTGCCGTTGCAGGAGGCCGTGCTCTTCCCGCACACGGTCATTCCGCTCGCGGTCGTCAAGAAGCCGGGTATCGCGTTGGTCGAGGAGGCGTTACGCGAGGGTAAGCCGATCGGCCTGACCGTGCTGAAAGACCGCGAGGTCGAAGACCCGGGACCCGACGACGTGCATCGCGTCGGAACGATCGGCGTGATCCAGAAGATGCTCAAGGTTCCGGACGGCACGCTGCGCTGCATCGTCGCCGGCCAGCAGGTCTTTAGGATCGAGCAGTTCACGCAAGTGTCGCCCTACATGGTCGCGGCGTATGCCGAGCTCCCCGACACGACGGTCGAGAACGAGGAGCTCGTCGCGATGCAGCGCAACCTCGCGGGGCTCTTTCAGAAGCTGCTCTCCTACCTGCCGCAGGCGCCGCGCGAGATGGAGATGGAGGTCGCGAACATCACCGACCCCGTGGTGCTCACCTACTTCGTCGCGTCGACGATGCGGCTCGACACCGCCGACCGCCAGGCGCTGCTCGAGGAGCGCGACACCGCCAAGCGCATGCGCAAGCTGACGCTCCTGCTGACCAAGGAGCTGGAAGTCGTCGAGCTCGGTCACAAGATTCAGAGCGACATCCAGCGCGAGATGGAAAAGAACCAGCGCGAGTTCTATCTGCGCCAGCAGCTGCGCGCGATCCAGGAAGAGCTCGGCGAGGTCGATCCGCAGCAGGCCGAGACCAACGAGCTGCGCTCGAAGATCGACGCCGCGGCGATGCCGCCCGACGTGAAGAAGGCCGCCGACCGCGAGCTCGATCGCCTCTCGAAGGTGCCGCAGGCGAGCCCGGAATACAGCGTGATCCGCACGTATCTGGATTGGCTGGTGACGCTGCCGTGGAACGTCGAGACGGCCGACCACATCGACATCAAGGCGGCGCGCGCGACGCTCGACGAGGATCACTACGATCTCGACAAGATCAAGGACCGGATCATCGAGTATCTCGCGGTCGGCAAGCTCAAGAAGAAGCTCACCGGCCCGATCCTGTGCTTCGTCGGGCCGCCCGGCGTCGGCAAGACGTCGCTGGGCCAGTCGATCGCTCGGGCGATGGGTCGCAAGTTCGTGCGCCTCTCGGTGGGCGGCGTTCACGACGAGGCCGAGATCCGCGGCCATCGCCGCACCTATATCGGCGCGATGCCCGGCACGATCGTGCGCGCGATTCGCGACGCGGGCACGCGCAATCCGGTGATGATGATCGACGAGATCGACAAGGTCGGCGCGGACTTTCGGGGTGACCCGCAGTCGGCGCTGCTCGAGGTGCTCGATCCGGAGCAGAACAACAACTTCCGCGACCATTATCTCGACCTGCCGTTCGACCTATCAGCCGTGCTCTTCATCTGCACGGCCAACAACCTCGACACGATCTCGCCGCCGCTGCGCGACCGCATGGAGATCATCACGCTCTCGGGATACACCGAACTGGAGAAGCTCCAGATCGCGAAGCGTTATCTCGTCAAGAAGCAGCGCCAGCACAACGGGCTGCGCGAGACGCAGGCGCAGATCAGCGACGCGGCGATCCGCGTGATCATCAACGACTACACCCGCGAGGCAGGGGTGCGCAATCTCGAGCGCGAGATCGGCACGGCCTTCCGCAAGATCGCGCGCAAGATCGCCGAGAGCCCGCGCTACAAGGCGCGCGTGAAGCCGGAGAATCTCGCCGAGTACGTCGGCAAGCCGCGCTTCTTCAACGAGGTGCGCAAGCGCGTGGCATCGATCGGCGTCGCGACGGGCATGGTCTGGACGCCCGTCGGCGGCGACATCCTGTTTCTCGAGACGCAGTCGATGCCGGGAACCGGCAAGCTCGTGCTCACAGGGCAGCTCGGCGACGTAATGAAGGAGAGCGCGCAGGCCGCGGTGTCGTTCCTGCGCTCGCGCTCGGGCGAGCTCGGGCTGTCCGAGGACTACTTCTCGAAGCACGACATCCACATCCACGTTCCCGCCGGCGCGACGCCGAAGGACGGTCCGTCGGCGGGCATCGCGCTGGCGACGTCCATCGCCTCGATGCTCACCGGCATCAAGGTCGACCCGAACCTCGCGATGACCGGCGAGATCACGCTGACGGGGCAAGTGCTGCCGATCGGCGGACTGAAAGAGAAAGTGCTCGGCGCGAAACGCGCGGGGATCACGAAGATCCTGCTGCCGCGCCGCAATGAGATGGACCTCGACGACATTCCGAAGGAAGTGCGCGACAGCATGACGTTCGTGCCGGTCGACGAGTTGTCGGAAGTTCTACATCACGCTTTGGGCAAGCGCCTCATCTCGCCGGTTCCGCTGGGTGCCGACGGCAAGACCAACAACGTCGTGCCGCTGCGCGCGCGATCGGGGCATGCGAAGCGCCGCAACGGCGTGATAAAGCGCGCCTCGGCTCGCAGGCGACCGATTAAGCACTAAGGCTGCTTACGGCCTCACGGACCAACCGTCGGGAAGGACGCGCGCAGTGCGGAGGCGGGGTCCTTTAGCGCTCCCGTCAGTTCGTTCATCGGATCGTATTTATCGTTCGCCGCTTGGAGCGCGCGTTCGTACGCAGTAAGTAATGCGTTCTTGGAAGAGATGTCAGGAACAACACCGGTCCCCTCCCAGTTGGTGCCGGTATACGGATTTCGCGTCCGTGCATTTGGGACGCTGATCGTCAGATGGTCCGTGAGGTAAAACGGCGGCGCGCCAAGGCCCATCGCGGCGCCCGCACTACGCTCTCCGAGCACGAGGGCGCGATGCAAGGTCTTGAGGTCATACGCGAACATCTCGCCGGCCGAGATCGTCTGGTGATCGAGCAGTATGTAGAGCGGCTTGCCAAGATACTTCGGACCACCCACTATTGCGGCTGTGAAGTCACGGTCGGTATGAAGCGCTCCATGTTCTCTCACGACCGCGCCCGTAACCTCGGTTGGGTGCTCGAAGAAGTAGCCTAGTAGATAAGCTACAGTATCCGAGTCTCCGCCTGCGTTTCCTCGTAGATCGATTACAAGTGCATCGGTCGGAGAAAGCAACGTCATAGCCGCGTCGAGCGTCGATTTTGCCTCCGGCATATTGGCGAAGCCTCCCAGATTGAGATAGCCGATGTTCCCGGTTAAGCGTATAACAGAATTGACTCCGTAGCCGATGTGCCGGAAGAATTTTATGAGCTCAGTTTTGACGTTGCGCGTTGCGGACCCGCTCTGGCTATTTGGACTGTCCGAATACCATACGATGATGTGCTTGTCGCCCGAGGTCTTCTGCAATTCGCTAGTGAGCATCGTTGCAAACGTCTTTTGGTCTACGATTTCAAGGAGCGATTGTCGATTTGACTCGATAACACCCCGAAGAGCGGTGATCTTATTCGGATAAAAATAAGTGGTTAAGGCTCGCTCCGCACGCGATAGAGCTTGCTGCCGCTGCGCTAGCGTCCACGGTACACCTGGTTGAGACGAGGGCGATTGCGCAAGCGTAGCCACCGTTGTAGCAAGCGCGAGGAAAGTTCGGCCTACTGGATGCATTGCTCACGACTCCATAATTGATGCGCGTAATTTAGCTCCGGCTATGGATGGGCCGACTAACGGGTTCTCTCGTAAGGCAGCGGGTTCAGCTACCTAGCACCTCAATACCGGCACCCTGGCGCACTTCGCCGATCGCGGCAGCGAGGGCGCCGCTCTTTTTCAAGCTTT
The DNA here is from genome assembly GCA_036522095.1 of Candidatus Cybelea sp. Classification (GTDB taxonomy): domain Bacteria; phylum Vulcanimicrobiota; class Vulcanimicrobiia; order Vulcanimicrobiales; family Vulcanimicrobiaceae; genus Cybelea. The sequence continues at coordinate 8,070 of DATDGN010000115.1, forward strand.
CGACGAGGTCGTCCACGCCGTCCGGCGCGACGCCGATCAATAACCCGCCCGACGTTTGCGCGTCGGAGAGTCCGATGCGCACCGCGTCAGGCACCGAGTCGGCGAAAGTCGTAAACGCCGCATGCGTTTCCGCGTTGTGGCGCGTGCCGCCGGGTACCATTCCCGCCTCGATCAAATCGAGGACCTGCGCCATAAACGGCACCGCGCTCGAGTGGAAAACGAGACGGACGTTCGATGCGCGCGCCAGGTTGTCGGCGTGGCCGAGCAGGCCAAAGCCGGTGACGTCGGTCGCCGCGTGCGCGCCTGCGGCCAGCATCGCTTCGGACGCGCGGTCGTTGAGCGCGGTCATCCAATCCACGGCCTCGCGTAGATCGTCGTCCGCGATCGCGCCGCGCTTGAGCGCCGTCGTCAGGATTCCGGTCCCGAGCGGTTTGGTGAGCACGAGCACGTCGCCGGGCAGCGCGCCCGCGTTGGTCACGATGCGCCGCGGATCGACGACGCCGCTGACCGCCATGCCGTACTTCGGCTCCGCATCCTTGATCGTATGCCCGCCGACGACCGCGACGCCGGCGCTGCGTGCGACCGCCGCGCCGCCGTCGAGAATCCGCGCCAAGATCGCGAGATCGAGATCCTCCGGAAACGCGACGATGTTGAGGGCGGTGAGCGGGCGCCCGCCCATCGCGTAGACGTCCGAGAACGCGTTGGTCGCCGCGATGCGGCCGAAATCGTACGGATCGTCGACGATCGGCGTGAAGAAATCGACCGTCTGCACGAGCGCGAGATCCTCGCGCACGAGGTACACGCCGGCGTCGTCGCCGCTGCCATAGCCGACCAGGACGCGCTCGTTGGTCGCGGGAGAGACGCGCTCCATCACGCGACGCAGTTCTGCCGCACCGAGCTTGGCCGCGCAGCCCGCGCACGACGAGAGCTCGGTAAGGCGGATGCTCGCGACGTCCATCGAAGCAATATTTGATGCCGCGGCAACTGCTGTTCCTTCCGGGTCCGGTCATGCTCGCTCAGCCGGTCGTCGAAGCCTTGGCCTGCCCGCTGATCGACCACCGCGGCCCCGAGTTCGCGGCGCTGCTCCGCCGCATAGCGGCCGCGCTGCAGCCGATCTTCGGCACGCAAGGCGACGTCGTGCTGCTCGGCAGCTCGGGCACCGGCGCCCTCGAAACCGCCGTCGCCAACGTGTTTACCCCGGGCGACCGCGTGCTCTCGTGCGCCGTCGGCGTATTCGGCAAGCGCTTCGCGGCGATCGCGGAGCGTTACGGCTGCGCGGTCGAGCCGCTCGACACCGCGGTCGGCGCGGCGCTCGAGCCGCGGGCGCTCGAGGCGCGCCTCTCGGCCGACACGAAGCGCGAGATCGCGGGCGTGTTGCTCACGCACAACGAGACGTCTACCGGCGTTGCGAACGACATGGCCGTGCTCGCGCCGATCCTGCAAGCTCACGGCGCGTTGACGCTGGTGGATTCGATCAGCGGGCTCGGCGCATCGGAGCTGCGCATGGACGAGTGGGGCTACGACGTCGTGGTCGCCGCGTCGCAGAAGGCTTTCGCCGCGCCGCCGGGCGTCGCGATGGTCGCCGCCAGCGACCGCGCGTGGAAGCGCATGGCGCACGCAAAATCACCGCGCTTCTACTTCGACCTGCGCCACGCGCGCGAGGCGGCGCGGCACGGCCAGATGCCGTGGACGCCTCCGATATCGATCCTCTACGCGCTCGACGTCGCGCTCGAGCACTATCACGCCGGTGGGATGGAGGGCGCGTGGGCGCGCTTCGCGCGCTACGCCGCGGCCGTTCGCGCCGCTCTCGAGCGGCTCAGCTTCACGCTCGTATCGGCGCCGGACGCCCACTCGCCGACCGTCGTCGCGGCCTATCCGCCGGAAGGCGTCGACGTCGCCGCGCTGTTGACGCGGCTGCGCGAGCAACATCGCGTCGTCTTCTCCGGCGGCCAGGGCGAGCTGGCCGGGAAGATCCTGCGCTTCGGCACGATGGGCGACGTGCGCGAGGTGGACCTACTCGGCGCGATCGGCGCGATCGAGCTCACGCTGCTGGATCTCGGCCATGACGTAACGCCCGGAGCGGCGACCGGCGCCGCGATCGAAGCCCTCGCGGGTCGCGTTACAAGTGGTGTCGCCTAAAGTACGGAAGCACGAACGGTCGCGCAAACCACGGGATCGTCGATAGAATGGCGTCGTCGAGGGGCGCGTCGTACGTCACCAAGTACGGCGCGAGATGCGAGTCGTGCAAGCCCGCGCGGATGTCCGGCGAGAGCGGAAAGAAGAGCGACACGAAGAGCACGAGCCACAACAGGATCGCGCCCTTGGCGAGACCGACGAATGCTCCGCCCAGCGCGTTGCCGATCCCGAGCACCGGGAGCTTCGCGATGGCGCCCAGCAGGCGCGCCACGATCAGCAGGATCACGTAGGTCAATAGCCCGGTGCCGAACATGCCGATGACGTGCGACGAACCGGGCCCGAGCTTCGTGACGGCCTCGATCTGCGAATCCAGGAAGCCGTTGTAGAACCACGGCGTGACCAGCGCCGCGGTGACCGCGACCGCACCCCCCAGCTCCGAGACGAATCCGCGCGAATATCCCTTCCACGTTGCGATACCGAGCACGATGGCGATCACGATGTCGGGCCAGGCGACGCCGGCGATCACGTCCGAATCGTCGCTCCCAACCGCTCGCCGAGCGCGGCCAGAACGGCGGCGATCGCCGCGTCGGCTTCCTCGTCGGTGATCGTCGCGTCGAAGCGCTGCAGTGTGACGCGCACCGCGAGGCTCTTGTGTTCATCTGCGACCTGCGGGCCGCGGTACTCGTCGAAAGCGTGCACGCCGGTGCACAGCGGGCCGGCGGCCACGGCGACGGCCCGTTCGACATCGCGCGCGCTGACGTCGTCGCGCACTACGATCGCGATGTCGCGGTACGTCGAGGGGAACCTGGACGGCACGCGATAGTGCGGCACCGCGTACTCGGGCAGCCCAGCGACGTCGATGAGGCAGACGTACGCGTTGCCGGATAACCCGAACGTTCGGCTCAGGCGCGGGTCGACGCATCCGAGCTCGCCGACCTCGCGTCCCTCGACCGTCAGCGCCGCGCGCTTGCCCGGATGGAACTCCGCTCCGCCGCCGGGCGACGCGACGACGGCTCGTCCCGTAATCTTTCGCAGCAGCGCCTCGCAGTCGCCGCGCAGGCGCAGGAACGACTCGTCGCGCCATGGCCGCGCGGAATCCGCACTCGACGTAAAGCCGAACGCGAGCGCAGTCCGTTCGGCGACGGCGTCGCCCTCCGAGCGAAACACGTCGCCGATCTCGAAAACTCGAACCGCCGCGTTGGCGGCGAAGTATTCCAGCATCCCCGGAACCAGCGAGGCGCGGAGAAAACGCTGCTCTTCCGAGAGCGGGTTGCGAACCTCCACCGGAGCCTCGCCGTACGCGGCGCCGCGCAGCGAGTGCGTGATGATCTCGCGATAGCGCAGCGCCTCGAGCGCGTGCGCCAGGCGGCGCTCGCGATCGAACGCCGCGCTGGAGATCGCGTGCGCCGGCACCGGCGGCTCGACGGCCTCGATCCGGTCGTATCCCTCGATCCGGGCGACCTCTTCGATCAGGTCGGCGGCGATCGTGAGGTCGCGGCGCCACGCCGGCGCCGTGACCGCGAGCGCGCCGGACCCGGCCGGCTCCACGGCGCAACCCAGCGCCTCGAGATGCTGGGCGACGCGTTCGCGCGGGATCGCGAGTCCCAGCAGCCGCTCCACGTCGCGCAGCGGCAGCCGAACCGCCGCGGGCGCTACGACGTCGGCTCCGAAGGCGCGCGGGGGATATGCGGTCGCGCCGAGCTCGGTCAGGAGCTGCGCGGCGCGCGCGGCGCCGAAGTCGGTCAGCGCCGGCGCCAACGATTTCTCGTGACGAGCCGACGCCTCGGTGCGCAGGCCGAGCGCGCCGCTCATTCGGCGCACGCGCGGGCCGCTGAAGTTGGCGGCCTCGACGACGATCGCGGTCGTCAAGCTCGTCACCTCGCCCGACGCGCTGCCCATGAGGCCCGCGAGGCCGAGCGGCGCGGCGTTGTCGGCGATCACGAGCGACGACGGCGAAAGCAAACGCGTGACGCCGTCGAGCGTCACGACCTTCTCCCCGTCGCGCGCGCTGCGGACCGTGAGCGTGCCTCCTTGAATGCGGGCGGCATCGTAGAAGTGCAGCGGCTGTCCCGTCTCGAGCATCACGTAGTTCGAAACGTCCACGACGTTGTTGATCGGACGCTGGCCCGCCAGGGCGAGCCGGATGCGCATCCAGGCCGGCGCCTGCCCTACCCGCACGCCGTCGAAGCGCTGCGCGACGAACCGGTGGCAATCCGTGGACTGCAGCACCACGCGCGGCTGTTCGCCCTGCGGTTCCGTCGCGTCGTATGAGTCGCGCAGCTTGGGAAAGAGCAAGTCGACGCCGTAGGATGCGGCCAGCTCGCGGGCCAGTCCGACGATCGACAATGCATCGGGCCGGTTCGCGGTGATCTCGACGTCCAGCACGTCGCAGCCGAGCCCGAAGAGCTCGACGGGGTCGGCGCCGAGCGGCGTCCCTTGGTCGAGCTGCAGGATCCCGTCCTCGAACCACTCCGCGGGCAGCGCCAGCTCCTCGGCAGAGATCAGCATGCCGTGCGAGACGACGCCGCGCATCGTGCGCCGCTCGATCCGCAGCTCGGGAAGCTGCGCGCCGACGGTCGCCACGGCGATGAACTGGCCGGCCGCGACGTTGGTGGCCGCGGTAGCGATCGTGAGCGGCTCGGCGGCGCCGACGTCGACCCGCGCGACCTGCAGGCGGTCGGCGTTGGGATGCTTTTCGAGTTGCGCGATGCGGCCGGTGACGACGCCGCTGATCGCTGGGCGCTTTTCGATGTCGGCGACCGGGAAGCCGAGCATCGCCAGGCGCTGGGCGACGGTTTCAGTATCGCCCGGAACTGCGGCGTACTCGCGCAGCCAGCTTATCGGTACGCGCACGCGTTAAGGAACCTCTGAAGGAGTCGCTGCACCGATCGCAGCGAGCAGTTTCGCCGCAGATCGAGGCGCGCCCGAGGAAGCATAGCCGTTCCCTCTGTGACCGAGGGCGCAACAAAGGTATGCGGTGAAACTGCCGCTGCCCGAAGGGTTTGACCGCAAAGCCGCCACCTGCGTTGTCGAAAGCTCGGTCACAGACATCTTCGAGTATGCTCCGTCGCCTTCTCCTAGCATCTGGCGGCTTTGCGGCTCAAACGATCGGTACATGGACTCCTTCAGAGGTTCCTTAGGTCAACTCAGCTGCGCGAGAAAATCGGGGTCGCTGTTGATGAAGCGGCGGATGTCGTCGACCCCGTAGCGCGGCAAGCCGAGGCGTTCCACGCCGAAGCCGAAGGCCCAACCGGAGTACACGTCGGGATCGTAACCGACCTCGCGCAGAACATTGGGATGCACCATTCCGGATCCGCCCAGCTCGATCCACCCCGAGCCGCCGCAGAGATTGCAGCGCGGGCCCGAGGCGTCGCCATGGCACTTCGGGCAGGTCGTATCCACTTCGGCGCTCGGCTCGGTGAACGGAAAGTACGATGGGCGAAAGCGAACGCGCTGGTCCAGGCCAAACAGCTCGCGGCACAATCCGGTCAGCATGCCCTTGAGGTGTCCGAAATGGACGTTGTCCGCGACGAGCAGCCCTTCGACTTGATGAAACTGGAAGAGGTGCCGCGCATCGACGGCGTCGCGGCGAAAGCACTTCCCCGGCGCCACGATCGCGATCGGGGGCCGGTGCTGCTGCATCGTGCGAATCTGCATCGGCGAAGTGTGCGGCCGCAGCAGCACGCCGTCGGTCAGCCAAAACGAGTCGAAGCTCTCGCGCGCAGGATGGTCGCTTGGGATGTTCAGCGCGTCGAAGTTGTAGTAGTCCGGCTCCGCCTCGGGGCCGACGACCACCGCGAAGCCGTGGCGCATGAAGTAGTCGCAGCTCTCCTCGATGATCCGGCGCACCGGATGGATCGAACCAACCTGCGGCGCCGTCGCCGGGAACGTTACGTCGATCGAAGCGGCGAGTTCCGCACCGACCGCGCTCGATTCCAGGGCCGCTTGCGCCGCCTGCAATCGCGTTTCCATCCCGGCGACTGCGTCGTTGATCGCCTTTCCTGCAGCGGGCCGCTCCGCCGGCGGCAGCGTGCCGATCGTGCGGCGCACTGCCGTCACCTCGCCGTTTCTGCCGAGGTAGGCGATGCGCACGTCTTCCAGCGCGTGCGCGCCGCCGGCGCCGTCCACATCGGCCGCGAAGCGTTTGAGTAAATCCGCGAGTAGCTGCGTTAAATCCGTCATCGTGTCATCAGCCAAAGCAAAACGCCCGGTCGTTTCATTCTACCGGGCGCTTCCAAAATCGGTTTTTGTAACTATCTCTGCGAACGATCCCCAATCTAGGTTGTCGTGGGCGCCGCGTTTAGCCTTCGGTAAGCCAGGTAGGCGTCGATCGAACCCGTTTGGGCGAAAAGCCTCCAGAAGAGATAGGACGTTGCCATAGCGTTTGCTGTCTCCTTCTGAGCCGTCGGCTCCGGGGCGGCCCTGTCGCGGAATGGGCTGAGTATACCATGCGACTTTTAGCACCGGTAGTCTTGACTTTTTGGCTCGGGACCACTCTCTTGACAAGCCCGCAGAGCGCTTCCTTGATGCGAACAAGTGTGTGTCGCTTCGTACAGCACGATCGACCCCGCAACCGCCGCGCTCAGGCTCTCGCTGCGTCCCTGCATGGGGATCGCGAGCGCTCGCTCGCACAGGCTCGCCCAGCGTCCCAGCCCGTGCCGTTCGTTGCCTACGACAATTCCCACAGGGCGCTTCAGTTGCTCACCCTCCAAGCAGGCGCCGTCGGCCGCGAGTCCGACGAGGCGCAGCCCGGCGTAGTCGGCGGCCGCGGACAGTGCCGGCGGATCGGCGCTCGCGATGCACAGACGAAAGATCGCTCCCATCGAGCCGCGCACGACCTTCGGATTGTACGGGTCGACGCCCAAGCTCCCGAACACGACGCCGTTGCAGCCGAAGGCGTCGGCCGAGCGCAGCAGCGTTCCCGCGTTGGCCGGATCGTTGACGTCGGCGAGCACCAACACGAGCGTCGCGCCGCCTAGAACCTCAGCGACCGGCAGGAGACGCATGGCGGCCACGGCCACGACGCCGCTCGGCGTTCGCACGTCCGAGATGTGCGCGGCGCTGCGTTCGTCCACGATGCAGACCGCGACGCCGGATGACTCGAGCTCGCGGATCCGTGGTGTGGCGTCGTACGCGGACGCGGTGCAGTAGATCTCCTCGACGGGGAAGCGACTCGCCAGGGCCTCTTCCAAGAGGGTGACGCCCTCGAATGCAAAGCGCCCCTGGGCGCGGCGCCCCTTGGGCGATCGCAGCGCGCGCACGCCGGCGAGCCGCTCGGCGTGAACTCCGAGTCGCACCGGCACGTTAGCGCCGTCGCGCCGGCCTGGATGCTGCGGCGCGTGTGAAGATCATGACGAGGCCCGCAATAATGGCAGCCAGCGCCACGGCGATCCTGTCGTTGAAGTGGTGCGGAACGAGCCAGCGCAGCAGCGCGTAGGCCGCAGCGGCAAAAACGACGAGGAAGAAGGCAAGCCAGCCGAATTCGGCCAGGATGGACGACTTCGCCATTGGCGGTCCTTACGAGGCCCCATTCCGCTGTTCCGCCAAGGCTTGGCGATGGAAGAAGCGCCTCGGGTGATCGACTCCCGCCGCCGCTTCGAGGGCCGCGTCTTCGCGGTCCGCGTCGACGAGCTGAGGTTCGCGGACGGGGGCGAGCACCGCGTCGACGTCGTCGAGCACGGCGCCTCCGTCGCGATCGTCGCGACGCCCGCCCCGGACACGATCGTTTTGGTGCGCCAGTACCGGCACCCGGCGAACGCGGCGCTCTGGGAGATTCCCGCCGGATCGTCCGACCCCAACGAGAGTCCCGCGGACGGAGCCCGGCGCGAGCTGCGCGAGGAGACCGGCTACCTCGCGGGCCGCATCCGGCCGATCGGCTCCGTCTGGACGACTCCCGGCTTCTGCTCTGAGATCATGCACTTCTTTCACGCCGATCAGCTCACCGCGGGCGCGCCGGCCACGGAGGAAGACGAACGCATCGAGGTCCGCACGTGCACGCGTGAGGCGGCATGGCGCCTGGTCGCTGAAGGATCGGTCGACGCAAAAACCCTGCTGGCCCTGTATTGGCTGCAGGGCGGCGAAGATGAATTTGGAAGTCATTTTGGTCGATAGTTACTGTACGAGAGGTTTCCGCACCGTCGCCGTTGCTACCGACGCGGCTGGAATCGATCTTGGAGGTACGTGGTGGAAATACCGAGCGACATTGATGCCGTGCTGAAACGATTGTTGGAGCACAACCGTCTGGGCGGAGATCCTTCGGTGTTGGCGCCCGAGGACGAAGCCTACCTCGGCTCGCTGATCGATGCGGTGCGCGGCGGCCGCCGAGCCGTGTTGATCGTCGAAGACGCCGACGAGCGGCTGCGCTACATGTTCAGCAACGCGACGCGCGCCGAGGCCGTGACGATGTTGGGCAAGGTTGTCGAGGCCACGGGACGGCGGTTGGCCGACGGAGACGACTAGGTTCCTAGGCGGTCAAACTCAGTCCGTCGATCTTACCGTCGGCGGTCACCTCGAACTGGTAGTGAAACTGCGCGTTAGGATAGACCACTAAAAACTCGTAGAGCGTATCGCCGTTCGTTTCGACGGTGCTCGATATCGGCGCGATCGATTGAACCGGCCCTAGGGCCGCGAAGTCTTCACGCGCAATGAGTTCGTCGCTCATGTAGGCGCTGAAGGACGGCGTCAGCTGCGAGCGATCGAGATGGCGGGACGCGAGACGCTCGAGCCACTCTTTGGCTCGCGTCACGACGGCGTTGTCCAGGTTGGCCGTAGCGGGCGGCACCAAGAGATCCAAGATGCGGGCCCCAAGCTCTTCGGGGATCGTCACCGAGCGCGCGTGCAGCGAGTCGACGTTGGAGAGGACGATCACCCCGACTTGCTGTTCCGGCAGCAGCGCGTTCATCGCGCGATAGCCTGAGATCTCGCCGTTCGTCCACACGAACTCCTTGCCGCCGCGCCGATCGATGACCCATCCCATGCCGTACTTCGTGGGCCCGGCGCTCGCGGTTGGGCTGAACATCGTTCGAACGGAATCCACGCGCAGCAATACCGGCATCTCGATGTCCCACTTGGCGAGATCGTAAATCGTGGAGACGATTCCGGAATCGCCGTCGAGCCAGGCTGGATCCCACGTCGGGGCGACCGCGAAGTCCCTCCCGCTCTTGGTGTAACCGGTTGCGTGTGCGCCGATGCCGTTATCCCCCGCGAGGAACGTGTGATTCATCACGAGCGGCAAGAAGATGTGCTGCTCGAGGTAGTCGGAGAGCGGGACGCCGCTGACGCGCTGTACGATCAGGCCCGCGATGAGATAGTTGAGAGGGTTGTTCGCGTAGACGGCGCCCGGAGGCGCCGCCGGTTTGATCCCGTCGACCATCGCGAGCAGGTCGTTCATTTTGATCGTGCGCGTCAGGTCGGATGCGATCTTCGGTATCGCCGTATAGCTGGGGAACCCGGAGGTCTGCGTCAGGAGCTGCGCGATCGTGACGTCGGCGCCCAAATGAAACTCGGGGACGTACTTGCTCACGCGATCGTCGAGGCTTAACTTGCCGTCCTGGGCAAGCAATAGGATCGCGGCGGCCGTAAACTCCATCGTGAGGCCGCCCGCGTAAAACTCCGTGTCGGGCAGCATCGCGGCATGCGGTGCGATCGTCGCGAAGCCGAATCCGCGCGCGTAGACGAGCCGGCCGTCCTCGACGACGCCGATTGCAAGGCCCGGCGTGCGCCCCGCGTGTATCTCGTCCCGTGCCATACCGTCGATCCGAGCGGCGACCGAGGGCGTCAACGCGAGCCCGGGTTGCGAACAGGCCGGCAGAACGGACGCGCGTGCGAGGAACCCGACGAATAGAGCCGTCGCAAAGACGGAACCCCAACGTCTCATAACGCCACCATTATATACTAGCGCCCGTCTGCCTGCGCGCTAGGATTACTTTTGGGCGGCTTGCCGTGCCAGGTTCAAGAGCATCCCGAACGCCTTTTCGTCCGAGATGGCCAGGTCCGCGAGGGCCTTGCGGTTCAGGCTGACGCCGGATTTCTTCAGACCGTGCATGAAGACCGAATAGGAGAGGCCTTCGCGGCGCACGGCGGCGTTGATTCGGCTGATCCACAGCGAGCGAAAGTCGCGCTTGCGGACGCGCCGGTCGCGGAACGAGTAGGCCAGCGACTTCAGCAACGCCTCGTTGGCGACGCGATAGTTGCGGTGGCGCGACGCGCGGAAGCCCTTGACCAGCTTCATGACCTTGCGGCGGTGCTTGAGAGCGTTTACGCCGCGTTTGATGCGTGCCATGTCGAGCCTCCCTTATACCAGGTACGGGATCGTCGGCGCGATGCGCTTCAGATCGCCCTTTGCGGTGGGCTGATCCTTACGAAACTTGCGCTTGCGCTTGCGGGACTTCTTGCTGAGGATGTGGCCGCAGCCGTCGAACTGATGACGGTGCGTCACCTTGCCCGTCGCGCTGACCTTCACGCGCTTCGCGGTCCCCCGGTGAGTGCGAATCTTAGGCACTGGTTCGCTCCTTCGCTGGTGTCTCGTGCACGATCGGCTGGTGATCCCGTTCGCGCGGTGTCGAAAACTTCGGCGGACCCGTCGGCGTCATGCGCGGCGCCATGATCATGAACATGTTTTTGCCTTCGAGCCGCGGCTCTCGCTCGACCGTTGCCAGCGGCGCCAAGTCCTCGGCCATGCGGTCGAGCAGCCGGCGCCCGAACGACGTGTACGTGATCTCGCGCCCGCGGAACATGATCGTCACCTTGATCTTGCTTCCGTCGAGCAGTAGCCGTTCGGCCATCCGCGCCTTGGTCTCGTAGTCATGCGTCTCGATCTTCGGCCGCAGCTTCACTTCTTTTAATTCGAAGTGCCGTTGTTTCTTGCGAGCGTCCTTGTCCTTCTTCGATTGCTCGTACTTGAGCCGTCCGTAGTCCGCGATCTTACATACGGGCGGCTGCGCGTTGGGCGAGACCTCGATCAGATCGAGCCCCGCGGTTCGCGCCCGCGCCAACGCGTCTTCGGTTGGGAGTATCCCGAGTTGGTGTCCGTTTTCGTCGATCACCCGAACCGCACGAATGCGAATTTGATCGTTGACGCGTAGGGGTCGTGCTATGAGCTCATCTCCAAACAAAAAAGGCGCTGCCGGAGCAACCCCACCACGGAACCGGCCGAGGGTCCCTTAAAGTGAAGACCGGATCGCCCGTGGGCATCCGGTGAGCGGAACGAGCCGCTGCTTCGGCCCGCCAACCATATCACGCCCGTCCGGGGGAATGTCAAGAGCGGGGGGCGAGCGACCCGACCGCGTCGGCGAAGCGCTCGAGGAAATAGGCGATGGCTTCGTCGTCGATGACCAGCGGCGGGGCGATGCGCAGCACGTACTCGCGGCAGTCCTTGGCCGCGACGCCGCGCTCCAGCAACGCTGCGGAGAGGTACTTCGCGGGGACCGTCGTGGCGATGCCGACGAGTAGGCCGCGGCCGCGGGCCTCCGTTATCAAGGGTGAAGAGACCGCGCGTATGCCCTGCATGAGCCGCGCACCGGCATAGCGAGCGCGGGCCGGAAGATTTTCGGAGACGACCACGTCGAGCGCCGCTTGCGCGACCGCCGAAGCGAGCGGGTTGCCGCCGAACGTGCTGCCGTGACTGCCCGGTTCGAACAGGCGCATCAGGTCGTCGTTCGCGAGGACCGCCGACACCGGGTAGAACCCGCCGCCTAGAGCTTTGCCGACGACCAGCACGTCGGGCCGAACGGCGTCGTAATCGCACGCGAAGAGATCGCCGGTGCGACCTAACCCGGTCTGGATCTCGTCGGCGATGAACAGCACGTCGTGTTCGCGGCAGAGCGCCCACGCGCGTTTGATGTAGCCCTCGGGCGGCACGTTCACACCGCCTTCGCCCTGAATCGGCTCGATCAGTATCGCGCACGTGCTCGGCGTGATCGCGCGTTCGAGCGCGTCCGCGTCGCCGAACGGCACCGCCACGAATCCGGGGACGAATGGGCCGAAGCCCGCGCGATACTCTTCCGTCGTGCTCGCGCTGACCGCCGCGAGCGTCCGGCCGTGGAAATTGTTGGAGAAGACGATGATCTCGGCGCGGTCGGCGGGCACGCGCTTGCGTTCGTACGCCCAGCGCCGCGCCAGCTTGATCGCCGTCTCGACGGCCTCGACGCCGGTGTTCATCGGGAGCGCCTTGTCGTACGCGGTGAGGCGCGTCAGCGTCTCGAGGAATCCGGGCAGACGATCGTTGCGCATCGCGCGCGACGTGAGCGTCAGCTTGTGTGCCTGCTCGACGAGCGCGGCGTGGATTCGCGGATGACAGTGTCCCTGATTGAGCGCCGAGTAGGCGCTGACGCAGTCGAGATAGCGCCTGCCGCCAACGTCCCACAGCCAAACGCCCTGCGCCCGCTCGACGACCAAGTCGAGCGGAGCGTAGTTGTGAGCGCCGTACCGCTCTTCTTCCGCGATCATTTCGCGTGCATGCTCTGAAAGGAGATACACGCTGGTGCTGTTAAGGACTTTTCCTTGACTACCTGCTTTTCGCTGCTCGACCGTTTGGTGGCGCGGGATTATCCCGCTCTCGCCCCCACCGGACGCACGATCGCCCACGTCCACGGCGCGCGCACGGCCCGTGCGATCGTGTTGCTGCACGGGCTGAGCACGACGCCGGCGCAGTTCGAACGGGTGGCGCGCGATCTGTTCGAGCGGGGGCACAACGTGATCGTGCCGCGCCTGCCGCATCACGGTCACGCTAATCCGCTTTCGACCGCGCTCGCGCGCCTGCGCGCCGAGGAGCTGTACGCGGCCGCGACCGAGTACTTAGCCGTCGCCCAGGAGCTGGGCGAACGCGTCACGTTCGCGGGGTTTTCGCTCGGCGGTATGTTGACGGCCTGGATCGGACAGCACTACGCGATCGACCGGTGCGTCCCGATCTCGCCCTTTCTCGGCGTCGCGATGATTCCGAACCGGTTCATGGGCGCCGTCGCTGAGCAGCTGCTGCGCCTTCCGAATCGCTTTCATTGGTGGAACCCGATCTTGCGCGAGCGCGGACCCGCCAACGGCTATCCCCGCTATCCCACGCACGCGATCGGCCACATGCACCGCATCGCGCGTGCGCTGCTCGAGCAGGCGCGCACGATCGGGCCGCTCGCCGGACACTTCACGATCGTCACCAACGCCGCCGAGATCGCCGTGAACAACTATGCGATCCGGCGCCTTTACAAGACCTGGCGCCGTCAGCGTCCCGGCGCGGTCGAGCTCGTGCGCATCACCGGTCTGCCGCTCTCGCACGACATCGTGTCGCCGCTGCGCCCCTGGCGGCTCGCCGACCGCGTTCATCCGCAGTTGCTCGACGCGATCGATCCGCAACGCAAACTTTGTCATCCTGAGCTTGTCGAAGGATCAAATATAGCGACGTAGTTTCGGCCAGTACGCCGCGAGCGGCGTCGTGATTCCCCCGCAGACCGAGATGTCGAAGCCGTTTTCGAACGGCCTTCCCCATTCGTTGCTGAAGCGTGTGGCGACGCGGCGGTCACGGAAGAGATGCTCGTCGCAGTCGCCGTGCACGTCGATGACGACGCTACCGTCGAAGCCGCGCGTTCCCCAGAGCCAGTACTGGTTGTGTCCGGAGAGCGCCGGCGGCAGTCCATAC
>DATDGN010000116.1:0-3045 GCA_036522095.1 Candidatus Cybelea sp.
ATGCGTTCCAGCAGTACGTCGTGGACAGATGTGGCGATTCCACGGTGGAGGCGGATGAGATATCCTTTTAAGCCGCCTGCCGATGTTGGTCGCACCAGACTCTCCTGCATCCTGGTAGCGGGTTGAAGGCTGATGCGACCCTGCGTATTCCCTGCGGACAGTGGCGTTGCCCGCGGGTTGTTAAAGTTGCTAGACCGCTACCCAGCAGCATGAAGGCGCCCCTCGATCGTGTCAGCGCGGCAGCAATCGAAGGTGCTACGGACCAAATGTGGTTTTAGGCTGTGGATCGCCGCGCCGAAAACGGAAGGTCGCCGTCCTCGTTTTTGCCATCCTGTCATCCAGAAGGCGCCTAGAATTCCTAAAGCGTCATCGGCTACCTTACGGCTTACCGTGGATCCCCGCTTCCGTCGCCGAGCAGCAGGGCTATAGGGGCCCAGACCGTCAGCCAATTTGACAGCGAGATGCGCGATACTATCGAGCAGTCGCCGGAAGTTACACCTGCGCCGTGATATGTTCCCGTCCGCATGACCGAGACCTCATTGCCCGATGCAGACTTTTGGGCCGGACGCCGCGTCGCGGTCGGCGGCGGCGCCGGCTTCCTTGGTTCGTACGTCGTCCCCGAATTGGCGACTCTTGGCGCACACGTCACCGTCATCGACGATCTCCGTAACGGCGATCTCGAAAGCCTCGCCGGCGTGTCGTCCCAAATCGCCATCGACGTCGCTGACCTGCGCGACGCGACGGTGTGCGCTCGCGTGACGCGCGGCCAGGATGTCTTCCTGAACCTCGCCGGATCGGCGTTCGGCATAGGATACAGCGGCACGCATCACTCGGCGATGCTGTTCGAGAACGTGCTCGTCGGTCTTCAGGCGATGGACGCCGCGCGGCGACACCACGTCGGCCGCTACACGGTCGTTAGCTCGTCGTGCGTGTATGCCGACGAGGCGCCAGTGCCGACGCCGGAGCTGCCGCCGATGACCGGCTGGCCCGAGCGCGTGAACGAAGGGTACGGCTGGGCGAAACGCGTGCAGGAGCTCGCCGCGTCCTACTACGTCCGCGAGCATGGGATGAAGATCGCCGTCGTCCGTCCGTGCAATTTGTACGGCGGCAACTACCGCTGGCGCGCGGACGAAAAGGCGAGCCTGGTGCCGTCGCTCGTCAAACGCATCCTGGACGGCGAAGATCCGCTCGTTGTGTGGGGATCGGGCAATCAGACGCGCAATCTGCTGCACGCGTCGGACGCGGCCCGATTGATCCTGCGCGTCACGGAGCGCTCGACCTCCGGGGAGCCGGTGAATGTCGCGTACGACAACGAGACGACGGTCGCCGAGCTGGTGAGGATCATCTGCCAGGCGACGGGCCGGTGGCCGCGAATCGTGTTCGATCGCAGCAAGCCCGAGGGCGCGGCCAGAAAAAGCGCGGATCCGACGCGGCTGCGCGCCCTGACTAACGGCTACGAACCACGTATCTCGCTGCACAACGGCATTCAGGACATGGTCGCCTGGTACGATCGAACGTTTTGCCCGGCAAAGACTTTTCCCGTATCCTAATCACGCGTGCTTCGGCCTGAAGGCCGAGGTGAGTCCCGCCCTCGTTCCAGCTACCACAGCGCCCCCATCGACAAATGGCCCTGACTTCGATCTTTCGAAACATTCTGGGTGCTTCGCGGTGAAGCGGCGGAAATCGTGCGCAGAACCTCGCCTGACTTTCGTATCGAACCCTGGTGTCTTCGCGGATGGCTGTCCTCCGACATCCGAAGATGCGCCTTCGTCTCGCATTGCGGCACGAGCAGCGTCTACGAGTCGCTCGCGGTGGGCATGCCGATCGTCGGCATCCCGATGTTCGTGGATCAGGGACTGGGCGGACCGCGTGGCCAACGCGGGCACCTTGTGTGGCTCGACAAGACCCGATTCGATCCCGAGGATCTAAACAAGGCGATTGTGCGCGTCCTCTCGGATCCGTCCTTCGCGCGGAGCATGCCACGTCTGCGGCGAGCCTTCGCCCACGAAGGCAGCGTGCGGCGCGCCGCCGACATCATCGAACTGGAACCCGGGCGGCGGCGGTGATGGACGCCCTGATTGTCTCGGTCCCGTTCGTCGGGCATCTGAACCCGCTGCTGGCGCTCAGCCGCGAGCTTCACGCTCGCGGACTTCGCGTCGCGGTCGCGAGCCTCGCATCCGCGCGCGCCCACGTCGTCGCCGAGGCACCGGAGTTGTCGTTCATCGATCTCGGCACCGACGAGAATTTATGCACCGCGATGAACGGCGTTCTCGAGGACGCGTCGCGCGACCCGAACGTCGCACGAGGCGCGTTTCGCCTCAGCCGCGGATTGCTGGAGATGTGGCCGCGCATGTTCGACGCGCTGTCGGCCGCGCTGTCGACCGATCGTCCGCGCATGATCGTTGCAGATCTCTTTTCGCCCGCCGGCATTTGCGCCGCACAGGAACATCAGATCCCGCTCGTGGTCAACAACTCCGCGCTCCTGCATATGCTGCCGATGGCGGTGCTGTCGCCCGCGCCTCACGTGCCCTTGGCGATGACCGGCCGATCTATTCAGCAGGTCGGAATGCTTGAGCGGATCTTCGCGGGCGTCGCTCCGTTTTTGGAGCCGCTCATCGCACGGCTCTCCGGTGAACGCCGTCTCAACCAACTTCGTCACGCTCGTGGTTTGCCACCGGTTGACATGGGTGGACGCCTCAAAGCCACGCGCATCATCGTTGACGATGCGTTTGGATTCGAGTACGAGCGGGCCCTGCCGCCGACGGTGACGATGGTCGGTCCGATGTGGTCGCGCGCGGTGCCGCCGCTGTCGAGCGATGACGCCGCGTGGCTGGCGGACGGACCGCCGGTCGTATACGCCAATCTCGGGACCGTCGCGGTTCCCGATGCGAAACAGTTGGCGGCGATGCGCGACGCGTTCGACGCGACTACCTTCCGCGTGTTGTGGGTTCTTCGAGGCGTTCACGCCGCGCGGCTGCAGGGGCCGCTCCCGCCGAACGTCAGCCTCCTCGAATGGGGACCGCCGCCCCGCGCGGTGCTGGCGTC
>DATDGN010000117.1:0-6014 GCA_036522095.1 Candidatus Cybelea sp.
ACATGGCGCGCGCGATTCTCGCAATAAACGAAGCCTTCGGACGCATGTCGGCATGGTGCAGTCGCACCACCAGCTGTGCCCTGCACGGCCGGAACGTTGGAGCCGCGTACGACGCCGCCGTACGCAAAGTACCCGTCACGAAGCTCCTCGTACCGCTGATGTTTGCCGCGGGTCAAAATCCCACGATCGGCTGGCCGGCGGTTACGAAGATGATCGCGCAAGCCAGTCGCGGCGACATGACGACGCTCAACGCGCTGACGAAAGCCTCGTCGGAAGCGAGGGGAAATCAGCCGGAAGATCCGCAGCTTGTCGCCGGGCAGACCGGCTTGTACGCGGGCGTCGTATGCGCAGACTACGGACCGGAGAACGACTACGATAAGCTCGTCGCCGGCGGGCAGATCGTTGGCCGAGAGGCGCCGCGATTTGCGTGGAGGTACTGGGATTCGACGCCGCTGGCACACATGGGCCCGGGCTCCCTCGACTGCACCGGATGGGCGCACCCCGCCACCAACCCGCCGCACGTCCTTCGCGTCGGCTGGCACCGCAACGTGATGGTAGCGAATCCGGCGCACGACACCTCGACGACGCTGACGAACGCGATGTCCATCCACAAACAGATTCCCGGCGCTGTGTTTCTCATCGCCGATGTCGACGGACATCAGAGCTTAGTGAACTCGCAGTGCGCCTTCGAGTATATGCAGAAATTCTGGAACGATCCAAGGTCGGTCGGCGCCGCGATAGTCTGCCACAACTGATCGTGAAGAAGCTATTCTACGCGTCCCTGTTCGTCGCAACCGCAATCGGAGCGTCGGCGGCCACCGAGCCGGCGCGGCAACAAGGTTCGCTCAGCCCGGCTCAAGCGGCAGCGATCGATCGCATCGGCAGCATTTCGGTTTCAGGCCGCTTCGCGCCGGGCGTCGTCATTGCCGTAGAGCGCAACGGGCGGACCGTCTACCTGCGCGCTTTCGGGTATCGCGACGTAGAGTCGAAGTCGCCGCCGCTTTCCTCGACGCCGTTTATGATCGGTTCGAACACCAAGCAGTTTGCGGCCGCCGCGATCCTGCGGCTTCAGGACGACGGCAAACTCAGCGTCGACGACCGGCTTTCGAAATACTTTCCGGCGATGCCTCACTCTGGCGAGGTGACCTTGCGTCAGCTCTTGACGATGAGCGGCGGGTACGCAGACTATGTTGAGGCGCCGCGCCTTCTCGAAATCGTGCGTCGGCCCGGATCGCCGGCGCAGGCCGTCGCCCTGGTGAAGAACTTGCCCCTGGATTTTCCGCCGGGCACCCGGTGGCAGTATAGCAATACGGGATACCAGCTGGCGCAAATGGTGATCGAGCGCGTCAGCGGGATGTCGCTGCGCGACTTCCTGCAACAACGTTTTTTTGCGCCGCTCCGAATGCACGCGACCTATTTGCGGCTATCGGGCAACGCGGCGCCGAACGTCGCGGGCGAATACAGCAGCTTCGCGCTCGGGCCGTGGGAGCGCGCACCGTACTGGGACTACAGCTGGTTCGGTGCTGCCGGAGCGCTCGTCAGCGACGTCGACGACCTGGAGAAGTGGAATGCGGCGCTGGACGGCGGCAAGGTTCTTTCGCGCCGCTCGCTCACCCAGATGTTCGGGCCGGGGCCCGGGGCCTCGACTCCCGGCGGCGCGGGTTACGGCATGGGAATCCGCCTGGGAACAATGCCGAATGGGCACCGCTTCATCTGGCACGGTGGAAACACGACGGGATCGGCGACACAAGACGCCCGCTTTCCCGACGACAAGCTCTCGATCATCGTGTTCTCCAACGCGCCGTATTACAGCTACAACACGACGGTGCAGGCCATTTACAAGATCCTCGTACCGCAATCGCCCTCGGTAGATCCCGCGCAAGCGACGCCCCCGCCGCCGCCTCAAGCCGATCCGGCAAAGGTGCGGTCGGCGACGCGCTGGCTCGACGACGCCGTCGCCGGCCGGATCGACGCGAGCGCGCTCAACGAGGATGCTCGCGCCGCTTTCACGCCAAGTCATCGCGCCGCGTTGCGCGCGCTTTCTCGATACGGTCCACGAACGTACGCGCTTCTTGGCGTCGATCGCAGAAAGCCCACGACGACCTATATGTTCGCCGTCGAAACCAAAGAGAAAAAACTCGATTATCTCTACAAGTTCGACGACGGCGGGCACATCGCCGAAATCCTCATCCTTCCTACCATGGAGTTCCCGAAGGAAGCGATTGCAACGCCGAGTCCGGACCCGGTGCCCGAGGAGCCATGATCTTGTCCTTGGAAAACGTATCGTGGCGGTTTTAGCACTCACTAGCGATACAAGGCGGTATTTCCGCAACTTCAACTGGTGGCTCGCGGCGGGCGGGCTGCTCATCGCGCTCGTGGGACTCGTGTGCATCCGCTCGGCGGATCTGCACTCGCCCGGCAGCGCGGGCGAGTTTCAAAAGCAGATCCTGTATCTCGTGCTCGGCGTCTGCGTTATGATCGGCATCTCGTTCGTCGACTATCGCACATGGCAGCGTTGGGCGCCGGCGCTCTATGCGATCAACGTGCTGTTGCTGCTCTTCATCTTGCGCGGCGGGCACTCGGCGATGGGGGCGCAGCGCTGGATCTCGCTGGGTCCGCTCGGGACGTTTCAGCCCTCCGAGCCGGCGAAGCTCGTGATCGCGATCTCGCTCGCGGCAGTCCTCTGCCGCGGTACTTACGAGAATCTGCAGGATCTCTGGAAGCCGCTGCTCACCGTCGCGATTCCCGCGCTCGTGATCCTCAAGCAGCCGGATCTGGGCACGTCGCTCGTGCTGCTGGCGATCCTGACCGTGGTGCTCTTCTTCGCGCTGCCCAAGCTCGGCGATTTCGGCATCTACGTGGCCGCCCTGCTGGTCGTCGCCGCCGCCGCGATCGGCACGAACGCCGTGCTCAAGCCTTTCCAGCGCGCGCGGCTCTTCGTCTTTCTCAATCCGAAGGCCGATCCTCAGGGGTCGGGCTATAACCTCGACCAGTCGAAGATCGCCGTCGGCAACGGCGAGTGGTTCGGCCGCGGGCTCTACCACGGCACGCAGACGCAACTCAATTTCGTACCGGAGCACTCGCGCGACTTCATCTTCACCGTGCTGGCGGAGGAATGGGGCTTTGCCGGCGCCGCGTTGCTGCTCGCGCTGTACGCCGCCGTGCTGTACGGCGGAATCCGCACGATGCTGGCCGCGCGCGACCGCTTCGGCTTCTTGCTGTCGGCCGGTCTGGTCGGCATGCTGTTTTTCCACGTCCTGATCAACGTCGGCATGACGATCGGCATCATGCCGATCACCGGCATCCCGCTGCCGTTCATGTCGTACGGCGGATCGGCGCTGTTGACCGACTTCGCCGCGATCGGCATCCTGCTCAACGTGTACTCGCGGCGCGATCGCGACGTGCTAGGGAACGCGTAACGTCGCCAACCCCCGGTGGGCTCTGTCGAAGCCCTCCCGCAGGAACGTCCTGCGCCGGCCACGCGGCGCTCTACGCAGCTCGCCGCAACCCGCCTGCGGCGGGCAGGGTCGCTAGACGGGGGGCCGGAACAAGACCTCCAGGCTTGCCGGCAGGCTCCGTCGCGGGGACGAAGGGCCGCGGGCAAAGCCTTTTTGCAAAGATTTTTTAAAAACGAGCCGGCCGGGGCAGGCGCTCTGCGCCGCGAGAGGCGGGCTCGAAAACTGAGGACAATTTGGCGAGCGAGATACTCATCTCGAGCGACCCCTGGGAAAACCGGGTCGCCATACTCGAGGACGGCGACTTAGCCGAACTCTACATCGAGCGCGAAGAAAAAGTCATCGGCTCGATCTACAAGGGCAAAGTACAGAACGTGCTTCCGGGCATGGGGGCGGCGTTCGTTGACATCGGCCTCGGCCGCAACGCGTTTCTGTACGTCGACGACATCAACAAACAGCCGCTCAACATCGGCGACGTGGAAATCACGACGGGCCGCAGCGGCTTCACGATCGGCGAAAAGGTCAAGCGCGGCGACGACGTGCTGGTGCAGATCGTCAAGGAACCCCGTGGCCTCAAGGGCGCGCGGATCTCGACGAACATCTCGCTGCCCGGCCGCTACCTGATCCTGATGCCGACGGGCAAATACTCCGGCGTCTCGCGCAAGATCGATTCGGCCGACGAACGCAATCGCCTCAAAGGGATCATGAAGCGGATTCGCCCCGAGGGCATGGCGACGGTCGTGCGCACGGCCGCGGCCGGCGTGAGCGAGGCCGAGCTCATCGCCGATCTCGGCGTCTTGATCCGCATGTGGCACGGCATCCTCGAGACGTACAAGCGCGCCTCGTCGCCGTCGCTGCTGCACAAGGACATGAACCTCGTCTATAAAGCCGCGCGCGACTTCATCACGGCGGACGTCGAGCGCGTCCTGATCGACGACGAGGAAGAGTACCGCAAGGTCCGGGACTTCCTGCAGCTGCTGGGCCCGCAATACATCAACCGGATCGAATACTATAACTCCGGGCGCTCGCTCTTCGACGACTACAAGGTCGAGGAAGAGCTGCAGAAGCTCATGCGGCCCAAGATCAACCTGCCTTCGGGTGCGTCGATCGTCATCGAATCGACCGAAGCGCTCACCGTCATCGACGTCAACTCCGGCAAGTTCACGGGCGGGCGCAACCTCGAGGACACGATCCTCAAGACGAACATCGAGGCGGCCGAGGAGATCGCGCGGCAAGTGCGCCTGCGCGACATCGGCGGCATCGTCGTCGTGGACTTCATCGACATGGGGTCGGACGCGTCGCGCAACAAGGTCGTCAAGACGATGGAGGACAACCTGCGGCGGGATCGCACGCGGGCCACGATTCAGTCGTTCTCCAACCTCGGGCTGCTCGAGTTCACGCGCAAGCGCGTCGGTAAGGATCTCGGCGCTCAGCTGCGCGGCGCGTGTCCGACGTGCAACGGCCTGGGCAGCGTGATGTCGTCGCAGTCGGTCGCGATCGAGACGTTCCGCCAGATCCGCAGCGAGACGCACAACGGCGCCACGGGCGACGTGGTCGCACACGTCGCGCCGACGGTCGCCGTGCAGATGGAGTTTTGGTACGAAGACGAATGCGCGGAGCTCGCGCGCTCGATCGGCCGCCCGATCCACGTGCGCGTCGATACGATGATCCATCCGGAGAAGGCGCGCGTCGAACTCGTCGCGGGATTCGATAAGCAGCGCACACACGCGGTACGCGTCGGAGACGAGCACGAAACTGAGCTGCTCCCGGGCCGGCTGCCGAACGCGACGTCGGCCGCGGCCGTCGTCGAAGGCCGCGTCGTCGAGGTCGAAAACGCCGCTAACAACGCCGGCAACTTCGTGCGAATCCGCATCCTGGACGTCGACGACGAACAAGACTACGTGATGGCCGAGCTAGTGACGGCCGGCGCGAAGCCGCGCCGCCGCCGCGCCGCCCGCCGAGTCAAGCCGACCGCGGCGGAGCAGACGCGCCAGCTACGCGAGCTCGCGGAAGACGCGGCCCGGCAGTCCGCGTCGCGACCGCCGATCGGAATCTCATCCATCACCGAAGAGGAAGAGGCGCAAGACAAGGCCATCCGCGCGGAGCGCATCGGCGAGGCGCAGCCTGACGCGATCATCATCGCCGAGGGCGCCGTGCAGCACGCCGTTTCCGAGAACGGCGAGGGCCGGCGCAAGCGCCGCCGGCGTCGTCGTGGCGGACGCGGCCGCGGCCGCGATGGAGCCGAGGAGACGACGTTCACGCCGCCGCCCGCACCCGAAGCCGCCGCCGCTCCTCAAGAGGGCGGTGGACACCGTCGCCGGCGTCGCCGGCGCGGACGGCGCGGCCGAGGCGGCGCGCACGCACAGGGCGGCCCGATGCCGGATCGGCACATCTTCGAGGTCTCGTCCGACGGGGCGGCCCATCCGACCGGCGTAACCGCTCCGCCGGAGCCGTCGCGCGCGATCGCGCGCGTCCCGGCCGCGCCGCCCGCGATCGAACCGCCGCCGCCCAGCCTGACCCTCCCGTCGGAGGAACCCAAGCGTACGAAGCCGGCGCGCC
>DATDGN010000118.1:0-34251 GCA_036522095.1 Candidatus Cybelea sp.
TATCAATCGATGCGCGAGGTGCAGCTGGACCTCTCTCGCGCGCACCTGCAGCTGGGCAAGGTGACGTACGCGAAGAGCGACCTGATACCCGAGGGTCACGTCGCCGCGCAGAATCCGGCGCCGCTGGTCAGCGTGCACGAGGGCGACGTCGTGGCGCTCGTGGTGAGCCGCGGCGCGCGGCTCACGATACCCGTGCCGGACTTCGTCGGCCTTAGCATCGATCAGGCGCGCGATCTGGCCGCAAAGGCCGGGATCAAACTGGGCCAAGTCGTCTGGACGCCGCTGGGCAAGGACGCGCCGCCCCACGGGATCGTGGCGCGGCAGGTTCCTCCGGCCAACGCGAAGGTCGCGTCGTTCGATCCCGTGGCGGTGCAGGTTAGCGCGGGTCCCAACGAGTCGGGATACATCATTCGCCAGGCGCACGTGCTCGTATCGGTTCCGGAGCCGGACAACGTCCAGAACGGCCAGCAGCTCGACGTCCGGCTCTCCGTCACCGACGCCACGGGCCGCTACGATCTCTACCACGCCTTCGCGGAGCCTGGACAGAAGCTCGACCTTGTCGTGACGACGGTGGGCACGTCGCTGCTCGATATGTACGTCAACGACACGCTCGTGGGAGAGACGCGTCTGGGCACCGAGCCGCCGCGCGTCTACAACGTCAAAGCATCGCCGACCCCCGGAGCGGCGTTCTGAGATGACCATTATCGCGCCTTCGCTGCTGGCCGCCGATTTTGCGCGCATCTCGAAGGAGATCGAGAGCGTGCAAGAGGGCGGGGCGGAGTGGCTGCATCTCGACGTGATGGACGGGCGGTTCGTGCCGAACATCACGTGGGGTCCGAAGATCATCGCGGACCTGCGCAAGCTCTCAACGCGAGTCTTCGACGCGCACCTGATGATCCTCGAGCCGGAGCGGTATGTCGACGATTTCCGCGAGGCGGGCTGCGATCGGATCACGTTTCATCTGGAGGCAACGCCGCACGCGCAGCGTCTGCTGGTCCATCTGCGCGACATCGGCGCGAAGGCGGGCATCGCGATCTGCCCTCAAACGCCCGTCGAGATGCTGCAAGACGTGATCGAAGACTGTGACACGGTGCTCGTAATGAGCGTCAACCCGGGATTCTCCGGGCAGATGTTCATATCGCACGCAATCGAAAAGGTCCGCGAGGCTCGTGCGCTGGTCGATCGGCGCAATCCAGCATGCTTGATCGAGGTCGACGGCGGCGTCGGCGCGGAGAACGCGCGCGAGCTCGTCGCGGCCGGCGCGGACGCGCTGGTGATGGGTGCGGCGGTGTTCGGCGCGGCGGATCCGGCGGCGGAGGTACGCCGCGTCCGCGCGCTCCTCACGTGACCGAAGACGAAATCATCGCGGCGCTCCGGCCGCTGACGACGGGGATCGGCGACGATGCGGCGCTGTGGCAGCCGTCGCGTTCGCATCGCAGCGCCATCTCCAGCGACATGCTGGTGGAAGGCGTTGATTTCACGCGCGACGCGATGACGCTCGAGGACGCCGGCTGGCGCGCGATGGCCGCGAACGTGAGCGATCTCGCGGCCACGGGCGCGCGACCCGTCCTCGCGACCGTCGCGCTCGGGCTGCCGCCGGCGTTGCATATGGCCGAGGTTCTGGAGCTGTACGGCGGCCTCGCCGCGTGCGCCGCGGACGCCAAACTCGCGATCGTCGGCGGCGATCTCTCGCGATCGGACGCGTTGACGATCGCGATCGCGGTCGTCGGCGAGGTTCGCGCCTCCGACGCGAAATCGCGATCCGGCGGGCGGCCGGGCGACGTGCTCGCGGTGACCGGCGCGCTCGGGGCGGCGCGCGCCGGCCTCGAGCTGACGCGCGCGCGCCAGCCGCTAGGGGACGAGTTGGAGGCGGCGGCGCTGCGCTCGTTTCGGCGGCCACAGGCGCGCGTCGCCGAGGGTCGCTTCTTTGGCGCGAGCCGCAACGTCGACGCGATGATGGACCTCTCGGACGGCCTTTCGACCGACCTCGACCGCCTCTGCGTCGCGAGCGATTGCGGGGCGACGCTGGAATCCGTTCCGGTGGCCGAGCCGGCGCGCGCGCTGGCCGCGGCGCGGGGCGAAGACCCGGAGCGATTCGCGCTCGCAGGCGGGGAAGATTTCGAGCTGCTGGTCGCCGTGCGGCCGCGCGCCTTCGCCCATCTAGCCGGGCGCTACGCCGCGCGTTTCGGGCGGGTGCTGCACCGCGTCGGCATCTTGCGGCCGGGATCGGGCATAGAATGGAACGGAGCGCCTCTCGAGCGCTCCGGCTGGGATCACTTTGGTGAGAAGAAAGCCCTCTAGGCTCGGCGGGTAACTCGCTTGGAGCGCAGGCAACCGGTGCATACGCGCGCCGTGCGATGAACGCCGTGATCGTCGATGCGCACCGATTGGAGGTTGGGCAGCCAGCGCCGCTTCGTCTTATTCATCGCGTGGCTGACGTTGTTGCCCGCCTTGGGACCCTTTCCACAAATTTCGCAGCGCTTCGCCATAGCCGGCAGATAGTACCACGGCCTCGGGCCTCGGAGCAAGGCCCAAAATGTTGACGAGAGGCAAGGATTCGGGGGGTGGCTCCCAAAGACCGGCCGCCGTGGAGGTTAAAGCGCGTATCGCCGTCGACGCGATGGGAGGGGACCACGCGCCGGCGGAAACGGTCGCGGGCGCGCTGCTGGCCGCGCGAGAGTTCAACGCCGAAATTCTCCTGGTAGGAAATGAAGCGCGGGTCCGCCCGCTTCTGCGCGGGCCAGGCGCGGAGCGCGTTCGGGTCGTTCACGCGCCCGAGGCGATCGCTATGGACTCGTCGCCGTCGACCGCGGTGAGGTCGTGCGCGGGCACGTCGCTGGGCGTCGCGGTGACGCTCGTCAAAGACGGCGAGGCGGATGCCGTCGTCTCAGCCGGCAACAGCGGCGCGTTTCTGGCTATCGCTCTGATCAAGCTGCGCACGATCGAAGGAATCTCGCGGCCGGCGATCGCGACGGTCTGGCCGGCGCTCAACGGTCCAACCGTTTTGTTGGACTCGGGAGCCAACGTGGATTGCCGGCCGGAGTGGCTCGAGCAGTTCGGCATCATGGGCTCGGCCTACGCGAAGTCGGTGCTCAACATCCCGCAGCCACGTGTCGCGATCCTCTCGGTGGGCGAGGAGCGCAGCAAGGGAAACCAGCTCGTGCTCGAGGCCGCGCGCCTGTTGGAAGCCGCGCCCGTGCGTTTCATCGGCAACGTCGAAGGACGCGATCTGTTCCACAACGTGGCCGATGTGATCGTCGCCGACGGTTTCGTCGGCAACGTCGTGCTCAAGATCGGCGAGGGCATGATCGCCGACCTCGCGCGGGTGATGCGCGACGCGCTGTTGGGCGGAAACTTTCTGACGAAGCTCGGCACCGCGCTGCTGGCCCCGGCGCTCAAGCAGCTGCGCAAGAAGTTCGATTACGAGACGTACGGCGGCGCGCCGCTACTGGGGCTTCATGGGAACTGCATCTTTACGCACGGGCGTGCTAGCCGCAGGGCGATCAAACATGCGATCAAGGCGGCCGTGCAGGAATCCAAGCACGACGTCGTCGGCAAGATCACGGAATTGATTGCGCCGCATCTCGCGGCGACGTGACCGGTATCGCAGGCTCGAGATGCTGGGCGTCTACGTCCACCTTCCGTTTTGCCCATATCTCTGTCCCTACTGCGATTTCGCCAAGTGGCCGCTGCGTGCGTCGGCGGCGCAACGCTATTTAGCGGCACTCGACGCCGAGATATCGCGCGAGACGAGCGTTCCTGCCGGCACGCTCTATATCGGCGGCGGAACGCCCAACGCGTACGACTGCGAGACGATCGCCGCGTTGATCGGGCGGCTGCGCGAGCGCTTTCCGGGCACTCGCGAGATCTCGATCGAGGTTAACCCCGAGCTCGTGCGCGACGGCGACCTCGCGTACTACAGCGAGGCCGGCGTCACGCGTCTCTCGATCGGCGTGCAGTCTCTCGAGGCGGCCGAGATCCGCACGCTCGGACGCAAGCATACGGTCGAACAGATCGAGGTGGTCATCGCCGCGGCACGAGCCGCGCGGCTGCGCTCCGTTTCGCTCGACTTAATGTTTGCGGTGCCCGGGCAGACGCCCGCGACCTGGCGACGCTCGTTGCGCGCGGCGGTCGCGCTCGGCGTGGATCACATCTCCGCGTATGGACTCACCGTCGAAGAGAACACACCCTACGCGGCGTGGCGCGAGCGCGAGCCCGGCGCGTTCTCCGACGACGCGCTCGAAGCCGAGCTCTATGCGATCGCGATCGAGACGCTGGAGCGCGAAGGCTATCGGCAGTACGAGATCAGCAACTTCGCTCGGCTCGGACACGAGTGCGCGCACAATCTCAATTACTGGGCCAATGGCGCGTACGTGGGGCTGGGGGTCGGCGCGGCATCCTACCGCGACGGCGTGCGGTCGCTGCACACCCGTTCGCTCGAGGCGTATGCAGCGGCGGCGCTGTCGGGGGAGCCCATTCCGGCGCAGGCCGAGCGGCTGGAGGGGCGCAGGCGCGCCGGCGAGGCAATGATGCTTGCCCTCCGAACGACGCAAGGGGTTAGCGTCGGCGACTTCAAAAACCGCTACGGTATCGACGTTATGAAAGAGTATGCTCCCGTCGTCCATCGTTTTTCACGGACGGGGCTGCTCGAGCGTGTCGGGGACGCGGTGCGCTTGACGCGGCGGGGGCGATTCTACGCCAACGATGTTTGCGGAGCGTTTTTGTCATTCGAATAGCACCAGGCAACCTGTCCGAGACCGTACTGCGCGTCGCGTTCATCCTCGTCTTCGGCGTGACGGGCTTCCTCTTGGGTCGGGAGGCATACTTCAGCCTCTTCTCGCCGCATTTCGCCAACGAGGCGCTGCAGCTCGCCTTCCTGATCCTCTCGCCGGTCGTGGGCGCAATTATCGGCGCGCTGCTGGCGCCGCCGGCGCAGGCGCTCTTCGAGGGGCAGCTGCGGCAGGCCGAAGGAGCGATGGAGCGCCTGACCCCCGCCGAGATCGCGGGCGGGGCGGTCGGTCTCATCGTGGGCTTGCTCATTGCGTTCCTGATCAAGGGAATCGTCTTCGAGTTTTTGTCGGACGTTGGACGCGCCGGAACCTACATCGCGATCGTGCTGTATCTCATCGTTGCCATCTTCGCCGCCTATCTCGGCGCGCGTGTCGGCGCCAAGATCCGGATCGTTCCCGTGCCGCGCGGCGCCGTGGCGAACGCGACGGGCGGCGCCGCGAAGCTCATCGATACCTCGTCGATCGTCGACGGGCGGATCGTCGAGATCGTCGAGAGTGGATTCATCGAGGGCATTTTGACCGTTCCGCGCTTCGTCCTGCGGGAGCTGCAGGCGATCTCGGATTCGGTCGATCCGCTCAAGCGCACGCGCGGCAGGCGCGGGTTCGACGTGCTGAGTCGTCTGCAGGAGCTCGGGGTAGTCGAGATCAGCGAGCGCGACTACGACGACATGGCGCCGGGCAATGTCGACGCGCGGCTGGTTCGGCTCGCGCAGGAGCTGGAGGCGAAGCTCATCACCAACGATTATAATCTCAATCGCATCGCGCAAGTCGATGGCGTCGTGGTGCTCAACGTCAACGAGCTGGCCAACGCCGTGAAGCCCGTCGTGCTCCCCGGCGAGGAGCTGCACGTCCAGGTGATACGCGAGGGCAAAGAGTTTCATCAGGGCGTCGGCTATCTAGAGGATGGGACGATGATCGTCGTCGAGCACGGCCGGCGCTTGATCGGCGAAGAGACCGACGTGATCGTCACGAGCGTGTTGCAGACCGTCGCGGGCCGCATGATCTTCGCGCGGCCGAAGCGCGAGGGCGTGGCGTCGTGAAGTGGGCCGCGGTCGTGGTCGCGGCCGGCCGCGGCGCGCGCTTCGGGCGGCCGAAGCAGTTCCTGGAGCTCGCCGGGCTGCCCATGGTCGGGTGGTCGATCCGGCGCTTCGCGGGCATGCCGGAAATCGACGAGCTGGTGGTCGCGACCGAAGAGGAGTGCGTCGATCAAATGCGCGCGCTGATCGCGCGGCTCGCACCGGACCGCGCCGCGCGCGTCGTGCGCGGCGGCGCGTCGCGACAAGGCAGCGTCTACAAAGGGCTGATGGCGGTCTCGCCGGAGATCGAGGCCGTGCTGGTGCACGACGGCGCGCGCCCGCTGGTCGGCGCGTCGGACGTGCGCGCGGGGATGCGCGAGGTGCGCGCCGGCCGCGCCGCGCTGCTGGCGGCGCCGGTCGTCGACACGATCAAGGTCGTCGACGCGCCGTTACGGATCGTGAAGACGACGCTCGATCGCCGCACGCTCTGGGCGGCGCAGACGCCGCAGTTCGCGCTCGCCGCCGAGCTGCGCGCCGCGCACGCGCGCGCGCGCCGCGACGGCGTGGCGGTCACCGACGACGCGGCGCTGCTCGAGCAAAGCGGAATCGAGGTCGTCATCGTTCCGGCAACGGGCGAGAACTTCAAGGTGACGCTGCCCGCGGACGTCGCCCGCGCGGAAATGCTCCTGCGGGACCGCGCGCCGACCGGCGTCACCTAGTGCGCATCGGTCACGGCTTCGACGCGCATCGCCTCGTGGAGGGGCGAGCCTTGATCCTCGGCGGCGTTCGCATCCCGTTCGAGCGCGGTGCGCTGGGCCACTCCGACGGCGATGCGCTCGCGCACGCGATCGCCGATGCGCTGCTCGGCGCCGCGGCGCTCGGGGACCTTGGCTCGCGTTTTCCCGACACCGATGCGCGTTGGAAGGACGCCGACTCGATGGAGTTGCTCGCCGAGTGCGCCAAGGCGGTGCGCGACGCCGGCTTCGCCATCGTCAATCTCGACGCTACGATCGTGGTGGAGCGGCCGAAGCTCGCGCCGTTCATCCAGCGGATGCGCGAGAGCATCGCGGGGTGTCTCGCTGCCGATGCCGGCTGCGTCGGCGTGAAGGCGAAGACCAGCGAAGGCATGGGTTACACCGGTGACGGCAGCGGCATCGCGGTGCACGCAGTGGCCCTCCTGCGTCCGGTGTCGCCCTAGGCTGCCTGGTTCGACGCTCCTTCAACCCTCGTTTGACCGGCCGGGTTAAACTGTTCGAGATGGGCAGCTTCTTCGAGGAGGTCCGCGCCGATCTGAAGGCCCCGCTAGAGCGCGATCCCGCGGCTCGCGGGTGGCTGGACGTCGTGTTGTCGTATCCGGGCTTCCACGCGCTCGTCGCGCACCGGCTCATTCACCCGCTCTATCGAGCCGGCATTCCGTTGCTGCCCCGCTTTCTATCGCACATCTCCCGGTTTTGTACCGGCATCGAGATCCACCCCGGAGTGAAGATCGGCAAGGGCATCTTCATCGACCACGGCATGGGCGTGGTGTTCGGCGAGACCGCCGAGATCGGCGACGGGTGCACGATCTACCAAGGCGTGACGCTCGGCGGCACCAGCCTGTCGCACGGCAAACGCCATCCGACGCTTGGGCGCAACGTCGTCGTCGGGGTCAACTCCAGCGTGCTGGGCGCGATCGTGTTGGGCGACAACGCCAAGGTCGGCGGAGGCTCCGTCGTCGTGAAGGACGTACCCGCGAACGCGATCGTCGTCGGCGTTCCCGCGCGTATCGTCGCGCAGGACGGCAAGCCGATTCGCGCCGTGCCCGACCGCCCGCGGGTCGATATGCCGGATCCGACTTCCGACGCGATCGCGAGCATGCAACGCAGGCTCGCCGAGCTCGAGAAGCGGCTCGCCGTGCTCGAGCAGGGCGAGGCGGCGGAAGAAGAAGCCTGGAGCTGGGTTATCTGAGGTCGGTGTACCTTGCGGCTGTATAACACTCGAACGCGCAGCGTCGAGCCGCTCGCGCCGTTGCGCGACGGAGAGGTGCGCATTTATGTGTGCGGTCTCACGCCGTCGGCACAGGCGCACCTCGGTCACGCTCGCTCCTTCCTGTTCTTCGACGTGTTGCGCCGGTATCTGCGGCATCGCGGCTACGACGTGACGTACGTCCAAAACGTCACCGACATCGACGATCGCAGCATTAACGCAGGTAGAGAGACGGGCGAATATTACCACGCGATCGTCGACCGCTACTACGCCGAGTTCAAGGAGTCCATGCGCAAGCTCGGCGTGCTGGACTACGACGCCGAGCCCTATGCCACGGCGTACATCGAACCGATCCAAGCGATGATAAGGCGGCTCATCGAGGGCGGCCACGCGTACGTGGCGCAGGACGGGATTTACTATCGCGTGTCGACCTTCGCAAGCTACGGGCGCCTGGCCAATCGCAAGATCGACGAGCTCGAGGCCGGCGCGCGCATCGAGGTGGGCGAGCACAAAGAAGACCCGCTCGATTTTGCGCTGTGGAAGTTCGCCAAGCCGGGCGAGCCGAGCTGGGCGTTCGAACCGTACGGCGATGGGCGCCCCGGGTGGCACATCGAGTGCTCGGCCATGGCGCACGAGCTGCTCGATCCGGACGGTACCGGCTTCGACATCCACGGCGGCGGCGCGGACCTGATCTTCCCGCACCACGAAAACGAGATCGCGCAGAGCGAGCCGCTGATGGCGCGGCCGCCGATGGCGAACTTCTGGGTGCACGGTGGGCTGCTGCTCTTCGACAACCGCAAGATGGCCAAGTCACTGGGCAACTTCGAGCCGTTATCGGCGCTGCTCCAGCGCCACGATCCGCAGGCGATTCGCTGGCTGTTCCTGCAAACCGGCTACCGCAAAGTGATGAACTTCACCGAGGAGTCGATCGCCGCCGCGGCGCTGGGACTGGCGCGCGTTAAGGCGGCGTACCGGCTGCTGGCGCAATCGAAACGGGGCGACGCTGCCGGCAGCCTCGAGCTCGACGCGCGAATGGAAGCGGCGCTCGACGATGACATGAACACCGCAGCCGCGCTCGCCGTGCTCTACGAGTTTGTCTCGGACGCGCCGCGTTATGCGGAGAGTCCAGCCGTAGCGGGGCTCGCGTTCGAGCGGCTCGGCTATTGGCTCGGCGTGCTCGGCATCGCGCCGAACGACTCCTGGCTGGAAGCGCCTCGCGTGGAACTTGCCGCGAACTTCGTCGAGCGTTTGGAAGATGCGTTGCGCGAGGCGCGCATCGGCGGGGCGCCCGAGAATCTCGAAGACGTCACCCCGCAAGAGGCCATCGAGCGCATCGTCGTGCTGCGCAACGAGGCGCGCCGCGCCAAGGATTGGGCGGCCTCGGACCGCCTGCGCGACGCGCTGCAGCGCTGCGGCATTGAGGTCAAAGACTCGAAAGAAGGCACGACCTGGACCGTCGCCGGCGCCCCGTAAAGACGCAGCGGCACTACCCCGCGCGCAAGGAACTTGACTTCGACGATCTCGTCTACGGCATGCACGCGGTCGCGGAGGCGCTCGCCGCGGGAGAAGAGCTGCGTCTAGTTCGCGTCGCCGGCAACCGAACGAAGGACGCGGCGCTGCGCGCTCTGCTCGCGAAAGCCAAAGAGAACAATGTGCCGGTGCGTTTCGAGCGGCGCGACTTCTTCGAGCGGCTGCCGTTTAAGGCGCATCAGGGCGTCGTCGCAACCGCGCCGCCGTTTCCGTACGCGGCGCTCTCCGATCTGCTCCGCCGAAACTCGGAACGAAACCGAACGCTCGTGGTGCTCGACCATCTGACGGATCCCCACAACGTCGGCGCCATTGTCCGCACCGCCGAGGCCGCCGGCGCGGACGGCGTGATTTTGCCCGCCCGGCGCTCCGCCGGGGTGAACGCGACGGTGCGCAAAGCCGCGGCGGGCGCGGCGGCCCACCTCCCGATCGCGCGCGTGTCGAACGTCGCCGACGCGATCCGGGCGATGAAGAAGGCCGGCATCTGGGTTGTGGGCGCCGATGCTTCGCCGGAGGCGACCGAGTTGGCCCAGGCGGACCTCGCCCGCGACCTCGCGCTGGTCATCGGCGGCGAGGGAAGCGGGCTATCGCAGCTGGTTAAGCGAGAGTGCGACTACCTGGTCAGGATACCGATGCGGGGGCGGGTCGCGTCCCTGAACGCCTCGGTGGCCGCCGCCATTCTCATTTACGAAGCCTTAAGGCAACGGGAGTGCTCGCTTCGTCCTTGACGGGGGAGGGGGACCCTCCTATATACTAGCCTGGATGTGCCGCGCCCGACGGGCCGCGGCCTGCGCATGCGGCACGTCTACCCCACGAGGCAAACAAAATTATGGCAATGACCCATCCAGTGTCGGATGGAGTAGAGTACCAGCAGCGAGTCGACGAGGACCTGGTGGCCATCGCGAAGACGGGCGACAACCTCGCGATGGAGTACCTTCTTAACAAATATAAAAACTTCGTTCGCATTAAGGCCAAGAGCTATTTCTTAATCGGGGCGGACCGCGAGGACATCATCCAGGAAGGTATGATTGGCCTCTACAAAGCCGTGCGCGATTTTAAGGCCGATAAGCTCTCGAGCTTCCGGGCCTTCGCCGAGCTTTGCATCACCCGCCAGATCATCACCGCGATCAAGACGGCCACCCGGCAGAAGCACATTCCGCTCAACCAGTACATCTCGCTCAACAAGCCGATCTACGACGAGGACAGCGAGCGCACGCTTCTGGACGTGATGGCGTCGCAGAAGACGTCGGATCCCGAAGAGCTGGTCGTGACGCAGGAAGTCTCCGACGACATCCGTCAGCGGATTCGACAGAATCTGTCGGAGCTCGAGTCGCAGGTGCTGGAATCGTACCTGGAAGGCAAGAGCTACCAAGAGATGGCGCGCGACCTGGGACGTCACGTGAAGTCGATCGATAACGCGCTGCAGCGCGTCAAGCGGAAGATCGAAAAGAACCTAGCCGAATTCGAATTCCAGTAAACATACTCACGACCATAATCGCGTTCTTCGTGGCGGGCTGGATGACGGGACCGCCGCTGCCGGTCGCGCGCAGCGAGGTCGCGGTCGCGACGGACGGCCAAGCTATCTACGTCATCGGAGGATACGCCAACGGCGACGTGGACCAATCGCTCGTCGAAGTTTTCCATCCGGCCGCGAGCGATGGAGGGCAAGTCCGCGGAGCGTGGCAGGACGTGGCGCCGCTGCCGCGCGGCCTGAATCACGTCGGTGCCGTCGGGTACGGCGGCAAGATCTATACGTTCGGTGGATTTGCGGCGCAGAACAATTCCGCGGTCGCCGATGCTAACGTCTACGATCCCGCCAAAAATACGTGGACGCCGATCGCGCCGATGCCGCGCGCGCTCGGCTCCGTGTCGGTGGCGGTGCTCGGCGGCGAGATCCATCTCGTGGGAGGCCGCGACGCGCATAGCGTTGGGACGCAGTATGCGTACGACCCCGTCGGCAACACCTACTCGACGCGTGCGCCGTTGCCGGTCGGACGCGACCACATGGGTCTCGTGGCT
This sequence comes from Candidatus Cybelea sp., assembly GCA_036522095.1. Classification (GTDB taxonomy): domain Bacteria; phylum Vulcanimicrobiota; class Vulcanimicrobiia; order Vulcanimicrobiales; family Vulcanimicrobiaceae; genus Cybelea. The sequence goes on from DATDGN010000118.1 coordinate 11,318, forward strand.
CTGGACGGACGACTCTATGCGGTCGGTGGCCGGATCGATACGCCGGCGCACAACACGGCATACGTCGACATCTACGACCCGAAGCGTAACGCCTGGACCAGCGGCGCTCCGCTGCCCGCACCGCGCAGCGGCATGGCCGTGGCGGCATATCGGGGCAAAATTTTCGCGATGGGCGGCGAGCAGGCCGGCATGAGCGCCGCTTTCAACAGCAACTTCTCGTACAATCCCAACACGGAGGCGTGGTCGGTGGACCAGCTGTCCCTGCCGGAGGGTCGGCACGGAACCGGCGCGGCCGCGATTAACGACAGGCTGTTCGTTCCGGCGGGCGCGCCCGTCCCCGGCGGCAGCCGTCAGAGCAACACGCTGTTCGTCTTCTCCTGCGCCGCACCGTCCCCGTGCTAGTGTAGAAACGTTGGCAACACCACTGCACATCGGGATCGTCGCCTGCTCCGCACCGGGCGCCGCCCTTAGCTATCAGACGATCTGCTCCGAGGGTGCGGTACTGCTCGGTCCATACGATCACCCGCAGATCTCGATGCATTCGCCGTCATTTGCGCGCTACGCCGAACGCATGGACCGGGATGACTGGCAAGGCGTCGGCGAGATCATGCTCGATTCCGCAAATATGCTCGCCGCAGTCGGCGCGGATTTCTTAATCGGTCCGGATAACACGTTCCATCAGGCCTTGCCGTTTATCGCAGCGCGCTTGCCGCTGCCATGGCTGCACATCGCGGACGTCGTCGCCGATGAAGCGGTCCGGCGCGGCTTTCGCCGGATCGGCATCACCGGGACGCGCTGGCTCGTCGAGAGCGAGGTCTATCCGGAAAAGCTGGTGGCGCGCGGGATCGACCACGTGCGCCCTAGCGCCCCGGAGCGCGCGGAGATGAACCGCGTCATCATGGACGAGCTGGTCTACGGCGTGTTCAAGCCCGAGGGCATCGCGTACTTTCAGCGGGTGATCGACGGCCTTAAGAACACCGGCTGCGACGCGGTCGTGCTGGGCTGCACGGAGATTCCGCTGATCATCAACGACACAAACTCTTCGCTGGCGACGCTGGACTCGACGCGTCTGCTCGCCCGCGCCGCCCTCCGCTATGCTTGCGGAGCAACGCCGGCATCGCCAAGCATCTCGACAATCGTGCGATAGACTTCTTCGCGGCCATTGATGGGATCCACGACCAACACCGTCGGTTCTCCGTCGTGCGGTTCAATACAGACCGTCACGCGGCCGTGCGCGCAGACATCCATGCAGCTCGTGTTGATCGCGCGGATCGCTCCCCAGTAGCCCTCTGCCTTGAGCCGTTCCTTGAGCCAGTTGCGCAGATGGAAGTCGCCGATGCGCGCGGCAACATCCGGGTCCTCCTCCGGGATGCGCTCCTTGAGGCAGCGCTCGCACACTAGCACGAGACCACCTGATGTCCACTTCGGCTTGACGGTTTGCATCGTATTTAAGAAAAGCCGACGGTGGGACTCGAACCCACGGCCCCGAACTTACAAGGTTCGTGCTCTGGCCAACTGAGCTACGTCGGCGGCAACAACGCCAATTGCAGCAGCGCCGTTCGAGAGACCTTTCGGACGGGTGCAGTTTCATTGATGGGCGGGCGCGCGGTGAGTCCAATAGGGTTGGCCCGCCCGCCAAGACGCAGTGCTCGGCCGCGCCCACGGTTAAGACCTCGAAACGTGGGCGTAAGCGCATGACAGCTTGGGCAAAGCAACGTAAGATTCGTCAGGGCGTTGTTTTGCCAATCACCGTCGATATGCTCCACTTCTACCGGAACCCTGCCGGTTGTTTGATTGCGTTCAGACCAACCGCAGTTCGCACAGCGGTCCCCATAAAGGCTTCTTAGCACGCGAGCTAGGAAGTGCGGTCCGACGAACCCGTAGGTGCCACCCTGCGCTATGAAAGCCTGTTGCCTCGACAGATTTCGATGGGCGTGCGAACAGCTATACGAGCAATACTTGCGCCCCTTCTTCGGAACGGCATTGCCGCAGGCGTTCAAACACAGGTCGAAAAAGCTGTTGTAGTTGCCACGGTTCGCCGAGTGAAAGCAGCTTAGGGAACAATACTTTGTGGCGCCTTTCCTTATCTCGTCTCCACATCCGTTCAGGCACCATCCGCGAAACTTCTTCGGATTCATGCAACAATGCTAAAGCAGCACTGTGCCATACGCATGGCATCGAAAAGTTGAAGTTATGAGCTCGCGTCGCGCTTGCGTTCCCATAACGCGCGCGTGTATAAGGTCGTGAAACCGCAACGATGGAAGTTGCGCTCCGACGTGCTGCCGGGGCGCGCCGTCGCGCGCATGAAACGCGCGCCGGCGTCGGGGGCCCGCGCGATGCGGTCGGCGATCAGCGCGAGGTGCCAGCCGCGCCCGCGAAACGCGGGCATAGTCGAGGCGGCGAAGAGTGCGGAGCAGCCCTCGCGCACGTCCATCGCGCCGGTCGCGACGATCGCGCGGTCCTCGATACCCTCCAGGGCAATCACGCCATGAGAATCCGCGATCGTGAGCGCGAGATACTCGTCTTCCGGCGTGAGCGCGGCGCCGTCGAGGAAGCCGCCGGCCGACGCGCGAGCCCAGGCATGCAGGTCGGCTGTCGCGCGGACGCGATTGTCGCGCCGCGCGTAAGGCTCGAACGCGTTGCTAGCGAGAACGTTCTCGTATTCGGCCGGCACATAGCCGGCCGCGGCCAAGCCGGCAGCGAGCGTGGGGTGCGCCAGCGGCGAAACGAAGACGCGCGCCGTGCTATCGCGCGACTCGTAGAACTCGGTGATCGCGGCGATTTCAGCGGACGTCACCGGCGCGTTCGTCCCCACGCCGAAGGCCTCCGACAGCGGCGAGTCGGGCCCCATGAAGGCCGCGAGGCCGCCGGCTATCTCGACGCTTGCGACACCGGCATCGGGTCGCAAGCGCCGGGCCGTCTCGAGTCCGCAGCGGATGCCGGCGATTTCCGCGCGCCGGATCGCTTCGGCGAGTTCGGACGATACAAGCACCGGCGTGCCTTCGCAGAGCGAACCGAAGGCCCTTCATCACCCCGGTCGAACGCCTCGACCCATGAGATTCTTCGCGCTTTTGATATTGGTCGGCGCGGTGGGCGCTGCCGGCGCACCGACGACCGTCACCGTGCAACCCTCGAACATCAGCTTCAAGCAGGCCTTGGCGGCGTGCCCGCCCGGGACTCTCGCGGGGATCTCGCTGACGCTCGGGCACGTGCGCGTCGCCGAGGCCACGGGCGTCGACACCGACATCGATTCCGCCAACCCCAACGCGCAGACAGTCACGCTGATCAGTGCGAGCCACGAGGCAACGGCAACGGTCAACGCGTCGAAGAATACCGTGTCGGCGAAACACGTCACGCTCGCGTCCGCGAAGCGCGTCGCGTGCGTGGCACCGGATTAAGGAGTTAAGAGCTAAATACTGACGACGATCCAGTCGGCGACGACGTATTGAGCGCCGCTGCTGGTAATCGTGAGCGTGCCGGTGCCGGACGCGTTCGTGCGGAACGCCGCCAAGCGGGTTCTGCCATTGCGGATGACGCCGTTCACGCTCGCGCCGTGGCGGCTTGCGGAACTGGTTACGTCGAGGCTCTCACCGTTGGCGAACGTCGCGTTCGCAATGCTGAGGTTCGAAAGCTGACCGCGATGGAACGCGATCGAAACCGGAATCGAAAAGGCATTCGTGGCGTCGGCGCCGTCGAGCAGGAACGCCGGCGCGCTCAAGGGACACGTGCCCCCGCCGGCGGCGCGTTTGATGGAGAGGGCGCCGATGGCTCCCTCGATGATCTCACCCGAGGCGGTGGCGGACCACGTCGCGGAACCGCGCTCGTCGCTCGCGCGAGCACCGCCCGAGAAGGCGCCGCTCTGCCAGCCGAAAGTCACGTCGAGCGATGGAATTCCAGCCGTCGTGAACCCGGCCGAGCTCTCGCAGAAGTCGGTGACGTTGCCGAAGCTGCGCTGCAGCCGGATGTAGGATCCCGAAACGATCCGCTTGTCGTCTGCTGCCCAGATCTGCGCCAGCCCGCGAGGCCGACCGGGGCCAGCATTCCCACCGCTATACGAGCCGCTGAGGGCGCGTTCCGCGCGACCGACGTCGCGCACGAACGAGCCGGCGGCATCGGTCGCGCCGATGGCCGCCTTGGCGTTCTCGGTGGCCGATGCACGGTGGACGTCGAGGGCGTCGGCAGCATCGCTTACGGTCTGAACACCATCGCTCGCGCCGGACGGCGGGGAGACTCCGGTCTGCCCAAAGCCCCCGCCGGTGCAACCGGCGACGAGCAGTCCTATGAGGGTGGCGACCGCGATGGTCGCTGGGCGAGCCATCCTGTACAGACTCCAAAAGATGTAGGCGAGTTTGCTATGGCTCCCATGGTAAGGTGCCCACTTGGGGGGCACATGAGAACACCATGAGGACAGGCTTTAGAGTTGACCGGCATCACCTTGCCGGGGGAGCCTTTGCTCCTCTATAGTACCCGGAAGGCCCGTGAAAGATACATTCGAGGTCGCACCGGGCGGGGGGTATGATTTTCGCATGGCCGTCGAGAAAGCGCGGCGTCCTGACGCAATCAGGGGTAGGTGGCCGAGTGGTTAATGGCACCAGACTGTAAATCTGGCGCGCGAAAGCGCTACGCTGGTTCAAATCCAGCCCTGCCCAGTTCCGCGGGCGTTGCATAGTGGTAATGCCCCTGCCTTCCAAGCAGGAGTCGCGGGTTCGATTCCCGCCGCCCGCTCCATGACGCTCAACCCCAACGCGCCCAAAGAGCTCGCACAGTTCGCTTTTCTCGTCGGCAAATGGCGCTGCGCGGCGCGCGTGAAATCGGGCGACGCGTGGCAGACGTTTGCGGCGACGTGGATCGGCCGCATCATTCTGGACGGCTACGTTATTGAAGACGAATACCGGATGTTCGGGCCCGCAGGAGAGTCGATCGTGCTCGGGCTTAACTTCCGCGCCTACGACGCCGCCACAGGCACGTGGAACATCAAATGGCTCGACGCGCTGGCCGGGACGTGGAGCGATCTCGGGCCGCAAGAGCTCGGCGGCGTCGCGTTCGACGGCCAGTCGATCGTCTATGCGTTCAAAGAACCGATGATGGGCCACGCGTACACGCGGGCGACGTACATCAACATCTCCGAGACGCACTTCACCTGGCGAGGCGAGATGTCCGACGACGGCAAGGCGTGGAGCGAATTCATGGTCATCGAGGCCGACCGCGACCATTGAAAACGGGACCCTCTTGCGAGGGCCCCGTTACGTTTAGCGCTCGATGCCGCTTATTTGCCGATCACCACCGCGTTGTTGAAGGTCTTGCGCGGTCCTTTGAATGTTACGTGAAAGGTGCCGGTGACCGTTGCCGTGCTGCCATTGGAGCGTGCGTGGTTGCTCTGGTCGATCACGACGATGCACTTGGAGTCGCACAGCTGGAAGCCCGCGACGGTACCCATCATCGTGCTCGACGTCTGGAAGTTCGAGACCTTGCCGGTCACCGTGACGCTCTTCCCGTCGTACGACGACGCGCCGGCGATCAGCGCCGAGGGGCTCAACCCGGCCGCCGCTGCGGCGATCGGAGCGATCGCGAGCAATGCCGTGAAGGCGAGTCTGCGCATTACATCCCTCCCGGCAGCATGTTGCAGCTGATCATTTTGTTAAGCAGCGGCGCGGCGACGATGTTGACGAACTCCGTGCGTGCCTCGGTGTTCGACTTGAGTTTCGCCGACATGGAACTGGAGCCGTTGCCGCCGCTGGATTTAGACTTCATTTGAGACATCGTCTGGGCGAAGTCGGCGCAGCTCTCGCCGTTGATCTTGCTGACGAAAGCGTTGCCGGCACTCGTGGCGGCCTTATCGGCCATCTGTTGGCGCATCTGCTGCGCCTGGCCCGGAATCGCGGCCAACGCGAACGCGCTAATCACAAGTGCGCCGAGTCCTACTCGACGCAGCAAAAGAGAAGAAAGCATGGTGGAGTCCTCCTGGTCGCGGGGCCTTCGGGCGCGAGCGGCGGAACCCTTGGTCGGCATGCAGTAGGGGCGACGGCGCGACGCGGCGTAAGCCCTCCCGACTCGCCGGTGCCGTCGTAGCTCAGTGGTAGAGCACGTCCTTGGTAAGGACGAGGCCACGGGTTCAATCCCCGTCGACGGCTCCATCACCTGATTCGCAAATCAGCGCGTTCTTAATGAACGCGTCGGATTCGTCGCTCCACGGATGTTTGAAGTCGCGCGGCCGTTGCGTTGCGTTCGACCATGCGACCGAACCGCGCCAGCATCAGCTCTCTGATCTGCTCGAGATTGAACCCGACGAAACGCAGCGCCAGAATGTGCTCCAGCAGCTCCAGCTCCACCTCGCCGTACAACCGGTAACCGGATTCGGTCAGGGCGGCCGGCTGACCTAACGATCGGGGTCAAGCCTGGCGCAAGGCTTTTTGCGCAATTTCTAACGCGGCAGTTCGGACCTGGGAGTATAATAAACTGGATTATGCGCTTCTCAATCCTGTCTACTGGTTTGAGGTTGGCCGCTGCTCTTTGCGCGGCCGCTTCCCTCGCTCTCCCGTCGCTGGCCGAGGCCCAATCCTATCCGAGCTACTCAACCGCTTCGCAGCAGGCGGTCAAGGGCTCGATTACCGGCTTTAACGGGCAATACACGCTCTATCTCCAAGACGATAAGGGCTACGGCGACAACGTCCAACTGCACGACGGCACGGTCATCAACCCGACCGGCCTCAAGCTGCAAGAGGGCATGCGCGTGACCATCTACGGTTATGCGAACGGCCCGGTCTTCTCGGCGTACCGAATCGACGTGGCGGCCCCGGCCTACTATGGCAACTCCGGCTACGACTCCGGCTATGGCTACGGAGGCGGATACGGCAATGGCGGCGGCTATGGTTACGGCGGCTATCCTTACTACGGTTATGGCGGCTACCCGGGCTGGGGGATCGGCGTCGGCTTCGGCTGGGGCTGGCCCTGGTGGGGCGGCTACTATGGCGGCTACCCCTATTATGGCGGCTATCCGTACTACTATCGCGGCGGCGGCGGACGCTTCGTGCACGGCCCCGTGCACGGCGGCGTGGGTGGGCCCGTCCACGGCGGCGTAGGCGCGCCGGTAACGCGTGGCGGAGTCGGCGCTCCGGTCCGTGGCGGCATGGGCGCACCAGTCCGTGGCGGCATGGGCGCACCAGTCAGCGCTCCGCGCGGAGGCGGAGGCGGCAGGCCGCCGGCGTAACGCTCGAATCCCGAAGGCTCGCTTACCACAGCGAGCCTTCTGCTACGAGTAGGTAGAGAATCGGTCCCAGCCCCCAGACGATGCTCACGACGAACCACACGACCTTCTTGAAGGTCGCCATGTCGCCGCGCGCGATCAGGTTGATCCACATGAGGATCATGGCGATGGGGTGCAAGAGGATCGAGATCAGTATTTCGAAGAGCAGCTTCATGCCGGGCTATTCGCTGCATCGTTTTGGCGTCTTTGCCCGTTATGGCTAGCGTACTATGAAGCACGACGTTACGCCCGACATCCAGAAGAGCGAAGAGGAATGGAGAGGCCGGCTTGGCGCCGAGCGCTATCACATCTTGCGCGAGGCCGGCACGGAGGCGCCGTTCTCCGGACCGCTGCTGAACGTGAACGATGACGGCGCCTACGTTTGCGGCGCGTGCGGTCAGCGACTGTTCGGATCGGACACGAAGTTCGAGTCGCACTGCGGCTGGCCGAGCTTCACGCGTCCCGAGCAACAGGAGAACGTCCGGCTGCTCGACGACTTCAGCCACGGCATGCATCGTACGGAAGTCCGCTGCAAGCGCTGCGACTCACATCTCGGCCACGTATTCGACGATGGGCCCGGCCCAGAGGGAACGCGCTATTGTATAAACTCGCGCTCGCTGGACTTTACGCCCTCGTCGCGGCCCTGACACCGCCGCCCAACCCCGAGCCCGGAACCGTTTCGGTTCTCTACGCGGGCTCGCTCGTGACGGCGATGGAAGGGCCGATCAAAAGCGCGCTCCCTGACACGCACCTCGACTTCGAAGGTGAGCCGGGCGGCAGCAAGGCGCTCGCGAACCTCATCCTCGCGGGCGTGCGTTCTCCCGATGTATTCATCAGCGTCGATCCGCAGATCGTCTCGGGCCTTGGCGCGCGCGTCGCATCAGCGACGACCTTTGCGGGCACGAGCCTCGGCATCGCATGGGTGCCCACATCGAAATACGCCGCGCTCTTCGATGCGGTCGCCGGCCGTGCCACGCCGCTGCAACGCGCGCTCGAAACGCCCGGACTGCGCATCGGGCGCACCGATCCGCAGCTCGATCCGAAGGGCGCCTATACGCTGCAGGCCGTTACGATGTGGCTGGGCAGCGCGGGCGAGCGGCGGCTCCTCGGCGACGATCAGAATCCCGCGCAGATCTTTCCCGAGCAAGACCTGTTGGCGCGCGTCGACACGGGGCAGGCCGACGTGGGATTCTTCTACCGCACGGAGGCGATCGCGCGCGGATACAAGTTCGTGCCGCTTCCCGGCAAGGCGGCGCTGACCGATCGCATCACGTATACGCTGGCCGTCATGCGCGCCGCGCCGCACCCAAAGCAGGCGAGGGCGTTCGCGGATTTCATTCTCACCGGGCGCGGCCGAACGATCCTGGAGCGCGCCGGCCTGACGTATCTCAATCCGGCCCCATAGGGCTGTCAACTCCATGACAGTCAAGGCGCAATTCCCGCACGAGCAAACCGGCGACGGCAGCTTCCAACGTCAAGACGACGCGTTTCGCGACTGGGTGAGAGCGGACGCCGCTTCACGCTATCCCGCCGAGGCAGGCCGCTATCATCTGTATGTCTCGCTGGCCTGCCCGTGGGCCCATCGCACGATCATCGTCCGCAAGCTCAAGGGCTTGGAAGACGCGATCGGCATGACCGTCGTCGACCCGATCCGTGACGAACGCGGCTGGCGGTTCATGCCGGCGCAACCCGATCCGCTCAACGGCTGGGCGTATCTTAGCGAGGCGTATTTCGCCAGCGATCCGGGATACCGCGCCCGCGTTACCGTTCCGGTGCTCTGGGACAAAAAGCTCGGGCGCATCGTCAGCAACTCCGACGACGACATCCTGCGGATGTTCGAAAGCGAATTCGATGCGTTCGCCGGCAATCCGCGGCTCGATCTTTATCCGCGCGAGTTGCGCGCCGAGATCGACGAGCTCAACGACCTCTTATACGAAACGTTCAACAACGGCGTCTATCGCGCGGGGTTCGCGACGGCGCAGGCCCCCTACGAGCGGGCCGCGCGCCGCGTCTTCGAGACGCTCGACGCGATGGAAGCGCGCCTGGAAAACCGGCGCTATCTCTTCGGAACTTGGCCACTCGAGAGCGACTGGCGCTTCTTCGTGACGCTCGTGCGCTTCGATCCGGTTTACTACGGCCACTTCAAGTGCAACCTGCGCCGGATCGTGGACTACCCGAACCTCTCGGGCTACCTGCGCGATCTCTACCAAATCGACGGCATCGCCGAAACCGTCAACTTTGACCATATCAAGCGGCACTATTACGTCACGCACGACGACATCAACCCGACGCGGATCGTCCCGATCGGGCCGCTGATGGACCTGACCGCGCCGCACTGCCGCGAACGTCTAGCAAGCCAAGCGACCTAGAGCCCAAAATACCGAGGCAGCCGCCTTGACATCGAACATATGTTCGATTAGGATGAATCTCCCATGGCGGCGCTGGCTCAAGTCCTTCGACAGGCTCAGGACGATCGCCGGAGGGCCTTCGAGGCCCTCAAACTCCGCCTGACCGCAGCGGTTCCGCTGCCTTCTTTACCGGCCGACGAGCTCGTTCCGAGTCCCTTCCCCGAGCTCGACCGGCTCCTCGGCGGCGGTTTGCCGCGCGGAACCGTGGCGACGCTCGAGGGGTCGACCGGGCGCTGGAGCCTCGCCGCGGGGCTGATGGCTCGCGCGACGCGCCGTAGCCTGGTCGCGATCCTCGATGACGGCGCCCTCTACCCGCCGGCGCTGGCCGAAGCAGGGGTCCGTCTCGAGCGCGTCTTGGTCGTGCCCGCCCGCCAGGCGCTCGCGACCGTGCGCGCGGTGGACATATTGCTGCGCGCGCGCATCTGCCGGCTGGTGCTCATGCCGGCGATCGCCTTGCGCGATTCGGTCTGGACGCGGCTGGCAACGCTCGCGCATCGCAGCGGGGGAATCTTGATCGTGATGGCGCCGCAGGCGGGCGCGTCGCTGAGCGCCGCGGCCGGCGTGCGGCTGCACTGCGAGCTCGAGCGCGTTACGATGCACGGCACGCATGGTCTCTGGGGTACGTTCGGCGGCTTCGAGCTCCGCATCGACGTTCGCAAGCACAAACATTTGGTTTCCGGGCGTCATGCTGCTCTGCGTTAACGTCGCCGCGAACTGGGTCGACACGGAGCCGCAGTGCCTCGCGCTGTGGGAGGAGATGCTCGACGCGCTCGATGCGGTCTCGCCGCTGATCGACGATGCCGGACTCGGGCGCGCGTTTCTCGACATGCATGGCATCGGCGACGGCGCGCGCGCGTGGATGGCGCAGACGCGTGCCGTGCTAGACCGCTTTGGACACGCGTCGCGGCTCGGCGTGGGATCGAACAAAATCGCCGCGCTGGCGGCCGCGCACGTCGACGACGGAACCGTCTGCGAGCCCGGCACCGAAAGCGAAATGCTCGCGCCGTTGCCGCTGGAGCTGCTCGGCATCGAGCCGGAGACGATCGAACGGCTGCGGCTGCTGGGCATCGAGCGGCTGGGTGAGCTGGCGCGCCTGCCGCACGGGCCGTTCGTCCGCCGCTTCGGCGTCCCGGCCGCGACTTGGCACGAGCTCGCGCGCGGCGTCGATCGCAGGCCCTTTACGCCGCGCGCTCACGCCGTCGCGATCGAGGCCTCGATCTTCGGCGAAGGGCGCGCGAGCGACGAGACCCAGGTGTTCTTCGCCCTGCGCATGCTGCTGGGGCGCATCTGCGCCGACCTCGACTGCTGTGGCAAGCGCGCCGGCGCGTTGCGCCTGTCGGTCGAGCTGGAGGACGCCGATGCGCGCGCTTTCGACGTACCGCTCGCGATCCCGACGGCGCACGAGCGCACGATGTTCGACATGCTGCGCGCAAAGCTCGGGGGGGCGACGTTCGAAGCCGCAATTGTCGGGCTGCGATTGCAGGCGCTCCAACTCGAGGAAGGAGGAGAAGCGCAGGCGTTCTTCTCCGCCGATGACTTCGATGCGCAGCGCGTCGCGGTGACGATCGCCCGGCTCGAGGCGGTGCTCGGTGAAGGGATCGCTCGCGCCAAGACACGCGAAGCACATCTGCTCGAAGAGCGCTTCAGCTACGAGCCATTTCAGAGTGTCATCCTGAGCGAAGCGAGCGCAGCGAGCGAAGTCGAAGGACAAAGAAAGAAGGGCGACTTAGTTCCGCAGCTCCGATTGCTCCAAGTGCGTGAGGTGCCGGTGCAGCTGCGTGGCGGCGAGCCGGCGATCGTCGATCGCCAGACAGTGCGGCAGTGCACCGGACCGTGGCGCATCGCAGAACGTCCCTACTCGCCGGCCCCGATAATGCGCGACGAATACGACGTCGTCTTGGAAGATGGAACGTTTGCGCGCATCTATCGCCAAGGCTTGCACTGGTATCTGCGCGGCGTGTATGAGTGATCGAGCATGTATGCCGAGCTGCATGCCTGGTCGAACTATAGTTTTCTGCAAGGTGGCTCGCATCCGGAAGAGCTGGTAGAGCGCGCGGCCGAGCTGGGGCTAACGGCGCTCGCGCTGACCGATCGCGACGGCCTCTACGGAGCGGTGCGCTTCTCGACCTACGCGCGCCGCCGCGGCGTCGCGGCAATTATCGGCAGCGAGCTTACGTTCGAAGACGGCGCGCGGATCGTGCTCTTGGTGGAAGACGAGCGCGGTTACGCCAATCTCTGCCGGCTGATTTCGACGGCGCAGATGCGGGGGAGTAAGGGCGACGCACGCCTGCGCATGGAGGATCTCGAGGGCGGCGCCGCTGGATTGTTCGCGCTGTCGGGCGGACCGTTCGGCCGCGTGGAGCGCGCGCTCGTGCACGGCGGCCGGGAGGCTGCAGCGCGGGAAGCGCGGCGTTTGCACGCGCTGTTCGAGCAGCGCTTCTATCTCGAACTCCAGCAGCATCTCACCCCACAGGAGACGCGGCGCAACGTGGAACTCGTGCGGCTCGCGCGGGATTGCCGCCTGCCGTACGTCGCGACCAACGGCGTGGTGTACGCCATCCAGGACGACGCGCTGGTGGCCGACGTGTTCGCATGCGTACGCGAGGGCACGACGCTCCAAGCCGCGCGGGCCGCCAACGCGCTGCGTCCCAACGCGGAGTTCCATCTCAAGGCTCCCGCGGCGATGCGCCGGCTCTTCGCCGAGTACCCGGAGGCGATCGAGCGCAGCATCGAGATCGCGCGGCGCTGCCGTTTTCGGCTGGAACGCCAGATGGGGCAGTTCCCGCTCTTTCCGGTGCCGGAGGGAAACTCGCCGCAGCGCTACCTTCGCGAGCTCGTCTATAAAGGAGCCGCGCGGCGGTACGTGGCGCCGCTCGAGATGCGCGTAGAGCGGCAGCTCGAGTACGAGCTTGGCTTGATCGCCAAGATGGATCTGGCCGGCTATTTCTTGATCGTCTGGGACATCGTGCGCGAGGCGGCGCGGCTGGGCGTGCTCTGTCAGGGGCGCGGTTCGGCGGCGAACTCGGCGGTCTGCTACGCGCTGGGCATCACGGCCGTCGATCCGATCGGAATGAACCTGCTCTTCGAACGCTTCATGTCGGAGGAACGGCGCGAGATCCCGGACATCGACATAGATTTCGCGCATCAAGATCGCGAGCGCGTGATTCAGTACGTCTACGAACGCTACGGCCGCACCAACGCCGCGATGGTGGCCGAGGTGATCACGTATCGGACGCGCTCCGCGATCCGCGACGTCGGCAAGGCCCTGGGGCTGAGCCTCGAGCAAGTCGACGCGATCGCGCGCGAGTACGACGCGCGCGAGGAGCTTCCCGACGAGGCCGGCCCGGAGCTCCTCTTCGCGATCTGCCGTCGGATCGCGAGCTTTCCGCGCCACCTCGGCATCCATTCCGGCGGCATGCTGATCACGCGCGATCCGCTGGTGTGCGTGGCGCCGGTCGAGTGGGCGACGATGCGCGATCGCACCGTCGTTCAGTGGGACAAGGACGATCTGCAAGACCTTGGCCTGATCAAGATCGACCTGCTCGGTTTGGGAATGCTCTCGCTGTTGCGCGAGGCGTTCACGCTGTATCGCGGGTGCGTCGAGCGCGGCGACGCCTGGCTCCCGACCGCGGTGGCGAGCGATCTCGAGCTGCACACGATCCCGGCGGACGATGCCGAAACGTACGCGATGATCGGGCGCGCCGATACGGTCGGCGTCTTTCAGATCGAGTCACGCGCGCAGCAGTCGATGCTGCCGCGCATGAAGCCGGCCTGCTTCTACGACATCGTCATGCAGGTGGCGATCATCCGCCCCGGCCCGATCCAAGGCGAGATGGTCCATCCGTTCCTCCGCCGGCGCTCGGGGGCCGAAGCCGTGACCTATCCGCATCCGAAGCTGAAGCCCGTCTTGGAACGGACGCTCGGCGTGCCGCTCTTTCAGGAGCAGGGCATGCGGCTGGCCATCGAGGCGGCCGGATTCTCCGGCGGCGAGGCCGACGAGTTGCGCCGCGCGATGGGCCACAAGCGCTCGCGCGAGCGCATGCAGGCGCTGCGCCGGAAGCTCATCGACGGCATGGTCGGCAACGGCATCGACGCGAGCGTGGCCGAGCGCCTCTTCCACATGCTGGAGGGCTTCGCCGACTACGGCTTCCCGGAATCGCACGCCGCGAGCTTTGCACTCCTCGCGTACGCGTCGGCCTATCTCAAGTGCCACCTGCCGGCCGTGTTTGCGGCCGCGATCCTCAACGTGCAGCCGATGGGCTTTTACTCGACGGAGGTGCTCGTCAACGACGCGCGCCGCCACGGCGTGCGGGTGAACCCGATCGAGGTCAACGCCAGCGGCTACTGGTCGCGCGTGGAGAGCGACGGCACGCTGCGTCTGGGATTTCATCTCGTGCGCGGGCTAGGCGAAGCGCAGAAGAAGAACTTGGAAGACGCCATCGCGCAGGGGCCGTTCGCCGGCGTGCTGGCGTTCGCGCAGCGAACGCGGCTCCAGCGCGAGACGCTGGAGAACTTGGCGATCGCGGGAGCCTTCGCGCCCTGGTACGGCTCGCGCCGCGCGGCGATGTGGGCGCTGCGCGGCATTGACGAGCGCGAGGCGCGCGGCGAGCTCGGGTCCCTCATGGACGTCGACGAGCCGCCGGTCGAGTTCCAGCCCGTGGCGCCGAAGCGGCTCGCGGCGTTTGACCTCTGGTCGACCGGCATCACCGCCGGCGGCCAAGTGATGGAGCACTTTCGCGAGATGCTCGCCGCGCAGGGCGTGGTCCCGGCGGCGCAGTTGCGCGAGCTGCCGCGCAACGGCAAGTGCCGCGTCGGCGGCCTCGTGATCACGCGCCAGCGTCCCGGCACGGCCAAGGGCTTCGTTTTCCTCACGCTGGAGGACGAGACGGGGCTCGTCAACGTCATCGTGCGCCCAAATGTCTATGAAGAATTTCGCCGCCCGATCCGCTCGTCGCCGACGCTGATCGTCGAGGGGATGCTGCAGAAGGAGAGTGGCTGCATCGACGTCATCGCGAAGAAGGTCTGGAGCTTCAGCGACGAGGGCATCACGCGTACCGTCGGTATCCACAGCTTCCAATGACGCACCGTGTCAGAAGACCGCGTTGGGTGATTCGCCGACTCCCTCCGCGCCGTCGATGCCGTCGCTGGTCGTAATGGTATGCACTAGTGACATCGACGGATAGCTGTAGATCGTGACCGTGCCCCCGGAGCCGTGGTTGGCGTTGAACAGCAGGTTCTCTGCCGAGTTGAGCGAGTCGCGGAACGGATCCGAGAGCCCGCTCACGAGCACCGTCGCCGACGTATACGGCGGCTTGATGAGATCGATCGAACCCGTCTGGTCGTCGGCGATCAGGTTTCCGCTCTTATCGATGATCAGACCGCCCGTTGAGCCGACGGTCGCCCCGAGTACCGTCCCGACACCGTTGGTGAACTCTTCGAAGCCGCTGCTGAAGGCAACGAACACGTCGCCCTTGCCGTCGACGGCGATGCCCTCGGGACCCGAAATCGAGATCTGCGTCTTTACCGTGTTGACGCACTGCGCGTATTCGCGGACAAAGCCGGGTCCGAAGTCGGCGATATAGACGTTGCCGGCGGTGTCCGTGGTTACGCTGATCGGATCGGATAAGCTTGCCGAATACGTGCAAATCGGTGCCCCGGCGCCCTTCTTGTACTCCGTCACGTTTGGTCCGAGGACGTTGGCGACGTAGACGTTGCCTTTCTTGTCGACCCAGACGCCATCCGAGCCGCTGATGCCGCTCGTGATGTCGCCGACTTTGGTGTCGGTCGAGTTCTTGAACACGAACACGTTGCTCCCGGTGTCGGAGATGAAGAACTCCTGCTCAACCCGGACCCTGTGACGATCCGGAGCGACCTGCGGCGAAAAGAACCGCGCCGATAGACGCGACTCGCCGGCAAAGCGGCTGTCAACGCCCGACGGGAGCATGTACCCGGGGATGCTGTGCGCCGCCGGAGGGAGCGCGGAGCCTCCAACAGTCGCGGTTTGCGATCCGCCGGAGCACCCGGCGAAGAGAACGGCCGCGGCGACTGCCAGACCTGCGGAGAACGAGGCAACTTTCACGAGCGAGTCCTCCATAGTGGCGTGAGTGGGGCGGGACAGTTTCGCACGCCCGCTCGCTCAGCCCTACGACGGAACCTAGAAAACGGCGTCGGGTGATATGGCGACGCCCTCTACGGTCTTGATGCTGCCGCCGGAGACCGTCTCGAGCAAGTCGGCGTCCGGATACGAGTAGATCGTAACGCTGGCCGTGCCGAAGTCGGCGCTGAACAGACGCGTCTCGTCCTTGTTGAGCGCGAGCCGGAACGGATCGTAGAGGCCACCGACCAAAAGCTTCGCCTTCGCGTACGGCGGAGCGATGATGTCGATCGATCCCGCCTGATCGTCCGCGATGAGGTTGTCCTTCTTGTCGAGCACGATGCCGCCGGGTTTCGTGATGACGGCTTTAAGCAGCTTGGGCTTGCTCTTCCCCTTGACGAACTCTTCGAATCCGCCGAACGCACTGTTGTAGTAGGCCACGAACAGATCGCCGGCCGAATCTACCGCGACCCCCTCGGGGCCGGTCACGATCGCGTGGCGCGCGATCACCTTGTTATGGCACTGCGCGTACACGTCGACGTAGCCGGTCGTGCGGAAATCGTTGAAGTCGTCGACGTAGACGTTGTCTTCGTCGTCCGTCGTGACGTCGATCGGATCGACGAGATGATCGCTGTATCGGCAAGCGGGCAGCCTGCCGCCGCGAGGGTACTCCGTGACGCTTCTTGCATTGATGTTCGAAACGTACAGGTTGCCGTGTTTGTCCACCCACATGCCGTCGGACCCGTGCACGCCCTGCGTGATCTTGTGGGCCACGTGGTACGGCGTGCCATGCAGGACGAAGACCTCATTGCCCAGGTCCGCGACGAACAGAGCGTGCTCGACGGTGGCGGGTCCCGCGATCGCCGGCGCCGCCGCGCGATCCGCGAGGCCGACGGAGCCGACGCCGCCCGAGCATCCGGCGCACAGCGCCGTCGCGCAGGCGACGAGCAAAGCCTTCTTCATTGGTTGGGCGCAATTCGCGAGCGCGCGGAGGCGGCCCTTGCGCCGGCCCCGGCGAACGCTCGCAACGAGGACCGAAACGAGCATGCTGATAGTCAACACGAAAAAGATCGAGCCCACAAAGTGGTCTTCGCCAAAGGGGACGATGGCCGGCGAGGGGATCGAAGTATCGGAAGCGTTAGGACGCAAGCCGCGATCGATGGATCTGCGCGAGCGCCATCCCTTCGACGTCGAGATCCTTCGCATCCCCGCCGGCAAGGCGCCCTATCCGTACCATTCGCACAGCGCGCAGTGGGAGTTCTATCACGTCATCTCCGGTAGCGGCACCGTGCGGCACGAGGACGGAACGGAACGCGTAGTCGAGGGCGACGCGTGCATCTTCGAGCCCGGCCAACCCCACCAATTCTTGAACGACGGAACCGAGGATCTGGTCGTGTACGTCGTCGCCGACAATCCGATCGGCGAATGCTGGCACTATCCCGACAGCGGCAAGTGGGGAGTGCCGATACCGGAGCGCCGCAATCTCCGCTCGGAGCCGCTCGATTATTTCGACGGCGAGGAGTGACGCAGCGCAAGCGCGGCGGCCCGCGTTCCTGTTATAAGGGAAACGGTGCGCCGAAGGCGGCGTTCGCGACGCGCCATCTCGCGCTGCGCGCAATCCCGCCGTCGTCAAAAGGACTGCAGCCGTATCGCTGCGACCAGCACGGTTGGCACTTGGGCCATTCCTGATCGCCGGAGGGCCGTCGTGCGGCGGTGAGAAAGAGCGCTTGGCGATGACGCGCCGTCTTCCCATACCGCTGGTCCTGACGCTCGGCTTCTTGGCGCTACTCGTCGGATTGCTCGTGGCCGGCGGCGTGCTGGTACCTCGGATCTTGACGGCGTCATACGCCGATGCGGAGCAGGTGCGGGCGGCGCGCATCGCCGCGGCGGAAGCGGAGCGCGCGCAGCTCGACGAGGAAACCGGAGTTCGCGGCTTCTCGGCGATCCGCGACCCGCTGCTGCTCGAGCCATACTTCCGCGGTCGAGCCGCCCTGCCGGGCCTTCTGCGGAGCCTCGGCCGGGCCGGCAACGCGCTCGGACTCCGCGATGCGGCGCGGCTCGTCGCCGACGCGCGGGCCACGCATGTGCGCTGGCTGCACCGGGTTGCCTTCCCGTTGCTGCTCGTCAGGCGGCGCAACGGTCATGTGCTCGAGCTGCACGGAAAGATTCTTGTCGATCGCTTTCGAGCCGACGTCGGCGCCGTCGACGCCGCATTGGTTCGCCGCGAGCGCCAAGGCGATGCGCGCGCCGAACGCGCCATCGGCCTGGCGAACCTCTTTGCCATCGGCGCCGTCGTCGCCGTGATCTTGGCCGCGGCGCTCTTCACGATTCAGCAATACCGGCTGGCGGGCCGGCTCGAGCAGGAACGCGTGAAATCCGAAGAGCAGCGGCGCCGCTCGGCCGAGATACGCGCCGCCTACGAGGCGGAAAAGCGCATCGCGGACACGCTCCAGGAGGCGTTTGCGCAGAAGGTTCTTCCCGAGCTGCCCGGCGTGCGATTGAGCGCGACTTACGTGCCCGCCACGGAAGAGGCGAAGGTCGGAGGCGACTGGTACGACGCCGTCCAGCTGCCCGACGATCGCGTTCTGCTTGCGATCGGCGATGTCGCAGGTCACGGGATCGAGGCGGCCGTCGCGATGAACAAGACGCGGCAGATGCTGATCTCGAGCGCGCTCGTCGACCCCTCGCCCGGAAGCATTCTCGAGCGCGTCAACGCGGAGCTCATTGCCGCAAACTTCCCCATGATCACGGCCATCGCAGGGCTCGTGGACGCGCGCGCGTATGAGTTCGGCTATGCCGTCGCCGGTCATCCCGCGCCGGTGTTGTTCGAGCCGGGGCGCCCGGCGCGATTCCTCGCCGTCGGTTCCCTGCCTCTGGGGATCAATGGCGAGGCCGCGTACGCCACGCACCGCGTCAAGAGCGTGCCGGGCGCGATGCTCGTGCTTTACACGGACGGCGTGATCGAACACTCGCACGACGTTCTGCAGGGAGAGTCGCTCTTGCTCGAAGCCGTCGAAGCGGCGGCGCAGAGGGCCGGCAGCGATCCGGCGAAGGAGATTCGAGACGAGATCTTCGATCATCATCGAGTCTCCGACGACGTCGCGATACTGACGATTCACTTCTTGGATCCTGCGGCGGCCGGCGCGCCGGAAGCAGCCGCACTGCGGAGAACGGCGTGAACCCAAGCGATTCCATCAAGACGATCCGCCTGAGCGGTGAGCTCGAGATCGGCCGCAAGGACGAGATCCGCGAGGCCCTGCGGCGCTCGGCCGGCGATCGCGCCGTCCTCGTCGACCTCTCGGATGTGACGTATGCCGACTCGGTGGCCCTGACCGAGCTTCTGCGATTCTGCGTGGCCTCTGCGCACGACGCGATTCCGGTGGCACTGGTCGTGCGCACGCCGCAGTTCGCTCGGGTCGTCGAATACGCCGGACTGGCCGGCGCGTTCAAGATCTTCGGCGATCGAGACGCGGCGCGGGCCTATCTGGAGCAGAGCGGCACTCAATGAAGCGCGCCTCCGAGCTGCGCCTGCATTGTCCGGCGCAACCGCAGTATGTCGCTTCGATCCGGCATGCGCTCACGGCATTTCTCGACGCCTTGCAAGTCGACCGCGCCGTTCGCGACGACGTGACCACCGCAGCGGGTGAGGCGCTGATCAACGTCGTGGAGCACGCGTACGTGCGCAGCTCGAGCAAGATCGCCCGCGACGTCCAGCTGCTCGCGCGCTACGACCGCGGCGGACGGCTCTGGGTCGACGTATTGGACCGCGGCTCGTTCATCCGGCGCAAGCCGCTCCCGGGCCGAGGCTTCGGGCTTCGCATCATCCGAGCGATCGCGCACCAGATGCGCATCGACACGACGCGCGGCACGTGCGTGAGCATGACGTTCGAGGGCGCCTCGTTCCTAGAGAAAAGATGATTGGCGTCATCATCAGAGCCACGCGGGCGCCGGCGCGGCTGTGGGATTTTCTTTTTGCGCCGTCGTAACGAGTAGCAGTTTACTTTTGCTGCAAGGAGTCCGCGTTTCATGCAATCCATCTCGCTCGTGGGCCGGACGCTTTACGTTACGGCTCTCGTGCTCTTCATCTCAGCCTGTAGCAACAGCGGCGCCGGAGTGTCGCCCGGTCTGCCGTCAGCGACTCAATCGAGCTCGCGCGTAGCGTCCGGCCTGCAGCGCGTCCTGCACGGTCCCTCGAGCGGTAAGATCAAACACATCGTCATCATCGTTCAAGAGAACCGCAGTTTCAACGACCTGTTCAAGGGGTACAAGGGCGCCACGACGGCCAGCTACGGCTACGATTCCTACGGCCAGAAGATCAAGTTGCTGCCGGTCGGCCTGGAGACGCAGTGGGACATCGACCACAGCTCCGGGTCGTACTTCGAAGCGTGCGACGGCACGGGCAGCATACCCGGCACCAACTGCAAGATGGACGGCTTCGATAAGGAATACGCCAGCTGCGGGAGCAGCTGTCCGATCCCGCATCCGCAGTACGCCTACGTGCCGCAGAGCGAGACGAAACCGTACTTCGCCATGGCCAAGGAGTGGGTGCTGGCCGACCAGATGTACGCGTCGCACTTCGACGCGAGCAGCTTCATCTCGCATCAATACATCATCTCCGGCCAGGCCGAGTCGGCGGTTGATTATCCCGCCAGCAACTGGGGCTGTCCCGGCGGACCCAGCGACGTGATCAACAAGGTCGGCCCGCAGCGTCAGATTCCCTACGGCCAAGAGGTGGTCTGCTGGGATCCGACGACGCTCGGCGACGAGCTCGACAAGGCTAGCCAATCATGGGCCTTCTACGGCGAGATCTACTCGGGGTACCCGTTCATCTGGGTCGCGTATCAGGCGATCAATCACATCTACAACGGGCCGGACTGGAAAAAAGACATGATCAGCCCGCCCAAGCAGATCATCACCGACGTCGCCAACGGCAAGCTGCGTTCGGTCAGTTGGGTGACGCCGAGTTGGGGCAACTCCGACCACGCGGGCAGCGGCTCCAACACGGGGCCGTCCTGGGTCACATCGGTCGTCAACGCGATCGGCGAGTCGCCGTATTGGAACTCGACGGCGATCTTCGTCTTCTGGGACGACTACGGCGGCTGGTACGATCCCGAGCCGCCGGCCTACGCCGATTACGACGGGCTCGGCATGCGCCTGCCGCTGCTCATCATCTCACCCTACGCTCTGCACGGGCGCGTTTCGCACGTGCACTACGAACACGGCAGCATCCTGAAGTTCGCGGAAGAGACGTTCGGTTTGGGCAACTTGGCGGCGAGCGACAAACGCGCGAACTCTCCGGACCCCGCCTTCGACTTCAAGAGGCCGCCGCGCGCGTTCGTGCCGATCCAGGCTCCGTACGGTAGGGCGTTCTTCCTGCACCAGCCGCCCGACCATCACGTGGTGGATGCAGAATGATGCGGCACGCACCGCTCTCCGTCGTCGCGGCGGCGCTGCTGCTCTCGGCCTGTAACGGCGGCGGCTCGGGTGCAGCGCCCGGGCTGCCCCTCGCGCGCTCGGCGCCGACCCGCTTCATGCCGCCGGAGCAAAGAGCCCGGCGCGCGGCGTCGAGCGGCAAGATCCAGCACGTCGTCATCATCGTGCAGGAGAATCGCAGCTTCAACAATTTGTTTTACGGCTACAAGGGCGCCAAGACGGCCAAGTACGGTTACGATACGAACGGCAATAAGATCAAGCTGTTGCCGATCGGTTTGGAAACGACGTGGGACCTCGATCACAGCTCGAACGCGTTCTTCGAGGCGTGCAACGGGACCGGCAGCATTCCGGGAACGAATTGCCGCATGAACGGCTTCAACCAGGAGTGGGTAGGTTGCTACACCAGCTGCCCGATCCCGCACCCGCAGTACGCGTACGTCCCGCGCACCGAGACCGAACCGTACTTCGACATGGCCAATGAGTGGGTGCTGGCCGACCGGATGTACGCCTCGAACTTCGACGCGAGCAGCTTCATCTCGCACCAGTACATCATCTCGGCGCAGGCCGAATCGGCCGTCAACTATCCATACAGCTACTGGGGCTGCCCGGGCGGCCCCAGCGACCTGATCGGGAAGGTCGGCCCGCAGCGGCAGATTCCCTACGGCAACGAGGTCGTGTGCTGGGATCCCACGACGCTGGGCGACGAGCTCGACAAGGCCGGTTTGCCGTGGGCGTTTTACGCGGCGTCCACGACCGACGGCTGGAGCGCCTATCAGGCCATCAACCACATATACAACGGGCCGGACTGGAACAAAGACATTATCGGTCCGAACACGCAGTTCTTCAACGACGTCTCCGCCGGCAAGCTGCGGACGGTGAGCTGGATCACGCCGACGTGCGCCAACTCCGACCACGCCGGTTGCGGCTCGAACACGGGGCCAGCCTGGGTCACCTCGCTGGTCAACGCGGTCGGCGAGTCGAAGTACTGGAACTCCACCGCGATCTTCGTCTTCTGGGACGACTACGGCGGTTGGTACGATTCCGAGCCCCCCGCCTATGCCGACTACGACGGTCTCGGGCTGCGCCTGCCGATGCTGATCATCTCCGCCTATGCCAAGCGAGGCTACGTCTCACACGTGCATTACGAGCACGGCAGCATCCTGAAGTTCACGGAAGACCAGTTCGGCTTGGGGCGGCTGAGCGCGAGCGACACGCGCGCGAACTCGCCGCAGTCAGACGCGTTCGACTTCACCAAGCCGCCGCGCAAGTTCGTGAAGATCGATGCGCCGTACGATAAACAATTTTTCCTGCACCAACCCATCGATCCGCGGATCCCGGACTGGGAGTAACGCAAAGGAGTTCTCAGAATGCGCTTCAACCCTCACGCCGGCCGAGCGCTTGCGCTCGCGACTACGGCGTTTCTTCTATCGGCGTGCAACGGCGGCGCCGCCGGCGTCTCGCCCGGTCTGCCGGTCGCGAACGCGCCGAACATGCAAGTAGCGCCGCTCGCCCGGCTCCTCGGACGCGGTCCGTCGAAAGGCAAGATCAAGCACATCGTCATCATCATGCAAGAGAACCGCAGTTTCAACAATCTATTCAAGGGCTACAGGGGCGCCACGACGGCGGGCTACGGCTACGACTCCAACGGGAACAAGATCAAGCTGCTGCCGATTGGGCTCGAGACGAGCTGGGATCTGCAGCACGACTCCGGCGGCGACATCACGGCCTGCAACGGAACCGGCAGCATCCCGGGAAC
>DATDGN010000119.1:0-15776 GCA_036522095.1 Candidatus Cybelea sp.
AGCGCGACGCCCTCGTCATCGGCGTGGGCGGCGGAGTGGCGAGCGACGTCTTCGGCTTCGCGTGCGCAACGTACATGCGCGGCGTCGCGTACGCGCACGTTGCGACGACGCTCGTCGCGATGGTCGACGCCGCGATCGGCGGCAAGACCGGCGTTAATCTGCGCGACGGAAAGAACCTCGCGGGCAGCTTTCGCGACCCCGCGGGCGTGTTCTGCGACGTCGCAGCGCTGCGCACGCTGCCGGAGGCCGCGCTGCGCGAGGGCCTGGCCGAGATAGTGAAGGCTGCGATCATCGAGGGCGGCGATCTCTTCGATTGGCTGGAGGAGCTCTCGCCGCACCCGCTCGCGCGCTGGCCGTGGTCCGCGCTCGTCGCCGAAGCGGTCAAGGTCAAGACCATGAGCGTCGCGGACGACCGGCTCGAGACCGGCGCGCGACAGGTGCTCAATCTTGGGCACACCTTCGCGCACGCCATCGAGCGCGCATCGCGCTATCGGATCACACACGGTCATGCGGTCGCGCTCGGTCTCCGCGCCGCCGGCCTGGTCGCGCTGCGGACGGGCCGCTTCAGCGAGGCGGAACACCTGCGCGTGCTGACGCTCTTGGCGTTGTTTGGACTGCCGCTCCACACGTCGCTCCACGCCGACGCGATGCTCGCGGCGATGCGCCACGACAAAAAGACGCGCGCGGGCCGACAGCGCTTCGTCCTGCCGCGCGCGATCGGCGACGTAGAGTACGGCGTGGAATGCGCCGCGGCCACCGTGCGCGCCGTATTACGCAGGCTGCAAAAACCGCCTGGTACCAAGGGGATCTCTGGTTAATCCCATGCACCGATCGTTTGTGCCGCAAAGCCGCCAGATGCAAGGAGAAGGCGAGGGAGCATACTCGAAGCAGTCTGTGACCGAGCTTTCGACATCGCAGATGATGGCTTTGCGGCACAAACGATCGGTGCAGCGGATTAACCGGAGGTCCCCTAGCGTGCGCGCGGTTGATGCGCTGCCGGCAATCCGTTCGTCGCGCTTCGACCTGCCGCTGACCTACGACGCCGGAATGCTGGACCTGGCCGTCGGCGACGTCGTGCGCGTTCCGCTCGGGAGCGGCGATGCCGTGGCGTTCGTCGTCTCGCCGGTGCGCGCGTCGGATGAAGCTCCGCACGCGCTCAAGGCGGTGCGCGAGCGGCTGGACGTTCCGCGGGCGTTTGACGAGACCGGCCTGCATCTCGCCAAGTTCGTCGCCGAGCACTACCTGTGCACGCTGGGCGAGGCGCTGACCGCGGTCGTGCTGGCGGACGCGGTGCCGCGCATGCGCGACTCGTTCGTCCTCGGCGCGCGGCCGAACCCGCGGCGCTTTCCGTCGGTGCCGGCGCGCCTGATCCGGCTGATCTGGGAGGAGTTTCCCGACGGCTTCGCGCTCGAACAGCTGCTGCGCCATCCGGAGGCGCGCCGCGCCGCCGACCGGGGCGCGCTGCTCGCGCACGTGCGCGCGCTCGTGCGGTCGGGCGTGTTGCGCCGCGAGCGGCGGCTCGTCGAACCGCGCACGTCGGAGTATCGCGTCCGCACGCTCTCGCCCGGCGAGGGTGCGATCGCGGGGAAAAAGGCGGAGGCGTTGATCGCTTTCGTGCGCGCGAACGGCGAGGTCGCGCGCGCGGACGCGCTGCTCGCGGGTTTCAGCAACGGCGTGATCGCGCGCGCCGTTCGAGCGGGCGCGTTGCGCGAGCGCTACGAGCGGCCGAAGCCGAGCCGGCGATCCGGCACGGCCGCGGAGCAGGCCGCGTCGCCGACGCCGGAACAGAGCCGCGTGCTGCAGTGGATCGACGCGGCGCTGGAGCGGGGCGGCTTCGATGCCGCGCTGCTGCACGGCGTGACCGGAAGCGGCAAGACGTTCGTGTATACGAGGGCCATCGAGCGCGTCGTGGCTCAGGGGCGGCGCGCCATCGTGCTCGTGCCGGAGATCTCGCTGACGCCGCAGGCGGCGCAGCGTTTCGAGGCCGCATTCGGCGATCGCGTCGCGGTGCTGCACTCGGCGCTCTCGCAGCGCGAGCGCTTCGATGCCTGGCAGGCGTGCGCGCGCGGCGAGATCGACGTCGTGGTCGGGGCGCGCAGCGCCGTCTTCGCGCCGCTGCGCGACGTCGGCCTGATCGTCGTCGACGAGGCCCACGATCCGTCGTACCGGCAGGAGACGGTGCCGCGTTACAACGCGGTGGAGATCGCGCGCGAGCGCATGCGCTACGAGCGCGGGCTGCTCGTGCTCGGCAGCGCGACGCCGTCGCTGGAGAGCTACGCCGCCGCGCAGCGCGGACAGATCGTGCGTCTCGAGATGCACGAGCGCGCGACTGCGCAGCCGCTGCCCGACGTGCGCATCGTCGATCTGCGCAAGGAGTTCGAGGCCGGCAATCGCGGGATCTTCGGCAGCGCGCTCGTGCAGGCGCTCGGCGAACGCCTGACGCGCGGCGAGAAGAGCCTGCTCTTCGTGAATCGCCGCGGCAGCGCCGCGTCCCTGATTTGCCGCCGCTGCGGAAGCTCGCCCGAATGCCCGCGTTGTAGCGTCGCGCTCTCGGTGCATCGCGCCGAGCGGTTGTTGCGCTGCCACTACTGCGATTATCAGGCTCGGATTCCGCGCGTGTGCCCGTCCTGCGAATTCGAGGGTATCGCCGAACTGGGGATCGGAACGGAGCGAGTGGTCGAGGAGGTCGCGCGCCTGTTTCCGCAGGCTCGCGTGCTGCGCATGGATTCGGACACGACGACGCGCATCGGCGACCACGCGCGGATCCTCGCGTCCTTCGAGTCCGGCGGCGACGTGTTGGTCGGAACGCAGATGGTCGCCAAAGGGCTCGACTATCCGACCGTGACGCTGGCGGCGGTCGTGGCCGCGGATCTCGGTCTACACCTCCCGGATTTCCGCGCGGCGGAGCGCAGTTTCGCGCTCATCGCGCAGGTTTGCGGGCGCAGCGGCCGGGGCCGGCGGGGCGAGGCGATAGTGCAAACCTACGCACCCGAGCATCCGGCGATTCGCTTCGCGGCCCTGCACGACTACGAGGGCTTCGCGGAGGCCGAGCTGCACGAGCGAACGGCAGCGGGGTTTCCTCCGGCGCGGCGCCTCGCATACCTGGGAGTTATCGGACGCGACCGGCGGCGCGTGACGGAGCGCGCGGCGCGTTATGCGGCGCTGCTGCGCGAGGCCGAGTTCGTGGAGGTCTTGGGACCGGCGCCGTATCCGATCGTTCGCGTCAACAACGAGTGGCGTTACCGAATCGTCCTGCGGACGACGAAGCCCGCAGCCTTGCGCGAGCTGCTTCGCTCGGTGATTCTTCCGCTCGCCAACGCCGACCGCGCCACCCGCGTCGCGATCGGCATCGACCCCTGAGCGGAGCCGTAAGCGAGTCTATTTCTTCGCGCGGCCGGATTTGGTCTTGGCGCTCTTGACCGGGGCGGCTGCGACGCGCTTGACGGCCTTGGCGAGGCGCGCTTTCTTACGCGCCGCCTTGTTGCGGTGCACGATTCCCTTAGAGGCGGCCGCGTCGAACGCGCTCTCGAGGTTACGAGCCGCGTCGGGCTGTCCCGACGCGACCGCGACCTTGAAGAGCGTCTTCAGGCGGCTCTTGACCGCCTTGTTACGCGTCTCGCGTCTCTCGGACTGCTGCACCCATTTTTCGGCGGCCTTGATGTTCGGCAAGAAGGGTTCCTTTTAGTGAAAGAGGTGGCGGCAACGGCGTGTATCATAGCAGTTGCGCGCAAGCGATGTCCACCGCCGGGCTAGCCTGGCACGCTAGCTTGGTTCGAGCAGAATCTTGCGATAGCTGGCGTACCGGCTGCCCGCGATGCTGCCGCCCGCGACGGCCGCCTGGACCGCGCAGTCGGGCTCCTGCAGGTGGGTGCAGTCGCGGAACCGGCAGCGGCCGGCGGGTTCGCGCATCTCGCGGAAGGCCGGAGCGAGTGTCTGCGCGTCGATCGTCCCCAGGCCGAACTCGTTGATCCCGGGGCTGTCGATGAGGAAGCCGGTGTGGAAACGGTACAGGCGCCCCGCCGTGGTGGTTTGGCGGCCCAGCCCGTGGCGGGAGACGGCGCCGACCGGCGCGTCGCCGCCGAGCGCCCTAAAGATCGTGCTCTTGCCCACGCCGGAGTTGCCGACGAGCATCGCGTGACGGTCGCGAATCAGCTCGCGGAAGGCCTCGAGGTTCTCGCCGGACTTGGGATTGACGCAGACCGTCGGATACGCGAGCCCGCGATACAGCGCCATCAGGCCGGCTCTGAGCCCGGCATCTCCCAGGTCGGGCTTGGTGAACACGACTCCGGCCACGACGCCCTCGAGCTCGGCGAACGCGAGCAACTGATCGAGCGTGACGAGACGCGGCGGCGGATTGGCGAGCGCCGTGACGGTGACGAGCAGGTCGACGTTGGCGGCCATCGTTTTCGTTCGGCCGACGGCGCTGCGGCGTTCGAGGGTGAACCCGCGCTGCTCGATGCGTTCGACGACCGTCTGACCGTCTTCGAGCATGCGCACCTGCACGACATCGCCTGGAACCGGCATGAAACGCTTGCCGCTCATGCGCCGCAGCCGCGCGAGGCGCGGCGTTGTTTCGCCGTCGATCGAAATCCACGCGGAGTTTTTTCCGGTCGAGACGACGAACGCGCGATGGAGCGTGGCTTATATGACCTTGAGCATCGGCGGAACGCCCGACGAGCGGCACCGCGAAGCGATCGACGAAGCGGTGCGCGCGCAGGGCGGACGCACGACGTGGCGCGTGCATCCGAAGATCGGCCGTTCGTACGCGTTGATCGAAAGCGCGGTCCCCTTCGACGTGCAGGCCATCCGCGCGGTCTCGGGTGGCGAGGCGTATGAATCGGCGGTCATCGCTTTGGCAGTTTCCCCGGCCGTCCCGCAAGCCTTGCCGAGCTTGCAGGACGCGCTGGGCGGTCCGGGGCGCCCGGCCGGAGTTCTCGCCTGCCATCCGTTTCCCGGCGGCGCCGTGATCGAATGGGATCCGGACGTCTCAGGCGCGGAAGTCGTGATGGGTCTCATCGACGTCGAGTTGCGGCGCTTCGCGAGCGGCCGCACCGTGGAGGTTCTGGCGCCCCTCCCCAAGTCCACGGTCGCCCAGGTCGCGGCGGAGGGCTTGCAGGCGCCGGAGATACGGCTCGATCGCGTCTTGGAGGCACTGGTCGATGACGCCTAGCGCGCTGGGCCACGTCGGCGTGTCGGATGTGATCGACATCCTCGCGACCAGCGTGTTGATCTACTACGTGTTGCTGCTGATCCGCGGCACGCGCGCGGTTCAGATTCTGATCGGGATACTGGTCGTCGTCGGGCTGCTCGGCATCGCGAATCTGCTCCACCTGTCCATGCTCGGAACGGTGCTGCGCCTGATCGTGGTGGGCGCCGCGGTCACGATCCCGATCGTGTTTCAGCCCGAGCTGCGGCGCGCACTCGAGCAGATCGGTCGCGGCGGCTTCTTCCGGATGGAGTCCGCGGACGGCGAGCCGGGCTGGGGACGCCCGGAGGATCGGGCGATCGTAGTCATCGCGCGGACGGCGTCGCTGCTCGCCCGCAACCGGCGCGGCGCGATCATCGTGGTCGAGCAGCAGAGCGGGCTCAAGGAGTATTGCGAGAGCGGAACGATGTTGCGCGCCGACATCTCCGAGGAGTTACTGCTCTCGATCTTCGCGCCGGCATCGCCGCTGCACGATGGCGCCGTCGTGGTGCGCGAGGGCCGCATCCTGGCCGCGGGGTGCTTCTTGCCGCTGGCGGAGCAGCCGCTGACGAACCTGCGAATCGGGACGCGGCATCGCGCCGCGCTCGGCCTGACCGAACAGACCGACGCAGTCGTGCTCGTGGTTTCCGAACAGACCGGTTCGATCACGATCGCCCGCGGCGGGAAGCTGTCGCGTCCGATCGACGACGAACAGCGGCTGGTCCGGATGCTGCTGGCCGTCACGCGGCCGCCGCGGCGCGAGCGCCGCCGCCCCAACGACGTGATCTCAAACCTGCGCCTGCGCATACGCTCGGGCCGTCGCGAGCGCGAATCGCATGCAGTTCATTGAGAAGAACTTCTCGCTCAAGCTGCTCGCCTTGGGGCTCGCGATCGTGGGCTGGGCGTACTTTCGCTTCGCGAACAGTCCTGCCGGAACCGCCGCGTCCGACCAGCAGCTGTCGATTCCGATCGCGGCGGTGAATCTGCCGCTTGGGTACGTTGCACATTTCGCCGATCACGAAGCCGTCGTGACCGTTGCCGCCAAAGGCGGCGAGCCGGCCGTCAAACCCGAGCAGATCAAGGCCGTGCTCGATCTCGCCAATAAGGGGACGGGCATCTATAACGTCCCGGTACAGCTGGTCGCGCCCGACGTCGTCGTGCAGAGCCTGAGCCCGGCGTCCATCACGCTGACCGTGGAGCCGATCGAGCAGCGTCCGTTCCCGGTCACGGTGCACTACGTGGGCACGCGAAGCGGCGGCATCGTCGTTGCGAACGCCCGCGTGGAGCCGCAGACGGCAGTTGTCCGCGCGCCGGCCTCCGTCGTCGGACAGGTTTCGGCGGTGCAGGCCGACGTCACGCTGCCGAGCGCGCCGGGGGACGTCGACGAAATGGTGCGCGCCGTCGCCGTCAACTCGGGCGGCAACGAGGTTTCGGGACTCTCCGTCGCGCCGAACCTCGTTCGCGTGCAGATGCACTCCGTCGCCGGCACCGGGAAGACGAAGTGAGCCGGCTCTTCGGAACCGACGGCGTGCGCGGCGTCGCGAACCGTGAGCTGACGCCGGAGCTCGCGCTGCGCATCGGGCGCGCCGCCGCGAGCCTGCTCCCGGACGAGACGGAGCCGCGCCCGGTGATCGTCGGGCGGGACACGCGCGTTTCCGGAACGATGCTGGAGGCGGCGATCGTCGCCGGCATCACCTCGGTGGGGAGGGACGCCGTATCGGTCGGCATCGTTCCCACGCCCGCGATCGCGTGCATCACGCGGGCCGAGGACGCGGCGGCCGGAGTCGTCATCAGCGCGTCGCACAATCCCATCGCGGACAACGGCATCAAGTTCTTCGGATCCGACGGATTCAAGTTGTCCGACCGTCTCGAGGACGAGATCGAGGCGCTGCTGGATTCTGACGCGCTGGCGCGTCCGACGGGAACCGCCGTCGGCATGGCTCGCGTGGCGCAAAATCTGGCGCGACACTACTACGCGGAGCTGTACGACGGTCACCCCGACCTGCGCGGGCTGCGCGTCGTCGTCGATGGCGGCTTCGGCGCGGCTTACGCGATCGCGCCGTACGCCCTGCGCAAGCTCGGTGCGGACGTCACGGAGATCAACTGCGACAACGACGGCGCCCGCATCAACGTGCAATGCGGCGCGACCAACCTGCAAGCGCTGCAGGATGAGGTTCGAACGGAAAACAGCGGTCGAGCCAAGCGCCGGGCGATCGGGGTCGCGTTCGATGGCGATGCGGATCGCGCGCTGTTCGTCGACGAGACCGGCGCCGTCGCGACCGGCGACCACGTCATGTTCGCGCTGGGCCGTGCGATGCACGCGCAGGGCGAGCTGCGCGGCGATACGATCGTGGGGACCGTGATGAGCAACATCGGGGTCGAGCGCGCGCTGCGCGGGCACGGCATCGCGCTGTTGCGCACGCCTGTCGGCGACCGCTACGTGCTGGAGCAGATGCGCGAGGGAGACTATACGCTCGGCGGCGAGCAGTCCGGACACGTCGTCGACTTTCGTTACAACACGACCGGCGACGGGCCGCGCACCGCGGTGACGCTGCTCGCGCTTATGGCGGCGGAAGGAGCGACGCTGCACGAGCTGGTTCGCGAGGTCGTGATCGCGCCGCAGGTGCTGCTCAACGTACGCACCGGGAATCGCGAGGTGCTCGCGGCACCGGCCGTCCGCGAGGAGATCGCCGCGGCCGAGGCCGCGCTCGACGGCAGCGGCCGGCTCCTCATTCGACCGTCGGGGACCGAGCCGCTGATCCGCGTGATGGCCGAGGGTGACGATCACGCTTTCGTGACGGCGCTGGCGAGCCGCGTTGCCGCCCGAATCGAGCAGGAGGCAGAGCGCGCAGGCGCCGGGCGGCCTTCAGACTAGCTTCAGATTCTTGGAGTACAACGCCCGGGGAGGGCGACTCAGGTTAACGCCGAAGCGCCCGAGCCAAGGGGCCTCCCAAAGGAGCGAGTCAGCTTCATAGGGTGACCCCGATGCCTAGATATAGGTCACTGAGTCGGGACATTGCGTCCCGAGCGGGGGATTTCTCCGGTAGGGGTGAGTGGGCCGGTCGGCTCTAGGGCGATTCTTTCCCGCCCGAACCCGTCAACTAACCCCGCAAGTGTCGTGAAAGAGGAGCGGTTTCTTGCGTCATGCGTTACTCCTAGGGGCACTTGCCCTCTTGATCGGCGGTTCGAGCGCGCTGGCTCGCGCCGATTCCGCCTCCGGTTCTCCCCAGCTCGATTACACCGGCTCGTCGCAGGCGGCCAGCGCCCAAAGCCTGAGCCCCGACGTCGCCGAATGGACTTCCCACCTGATCTTCTCCGCGCCGCAGCGCCATCGCCTCGGGATCGGCCGCTTTGCCGGCGGCGTGCTCGCCCGTACGTCGCGGATGGCCACGGCGCTCACGCGCAGCGCACTGCGCTTCCTGGGCGTGCCGTACTCCTTCGGCGGCACCTCAACCTCGGGGTTCGACTGTTCGGGCTTCGTCCAGCACGTCTTCGCGATGCTTGGCATCGCGCTTCCGCGAACCGCGGATGCTCAGTACGACGCGGGACACCGGGCGGTGGGAGGGCCACGTCCCGGAGATCTGGTCTTTTTCGACACCTACGGCGGCGTCTCGCACGTCGGCATCTATCTCGGCGAGGGCAAGTTCGTTCACGCGAGCTCGAGCCACGGCGTGATGGTGAGCCACCTCTCCGAATCCTATTGGGCGGCCCGTTACGTGGGAGCGAAACGCCTCATCGCCACGCGCTAACAAGGCCCCCTCCGACGGAGCCTGTCCTGAGCGAGGCGCCGCAGCGCCGAGTCGAAGGGCCATGCGTTGTTTGCCGATAACGCTTGGCCCATTGTTTTTGGCATAATGGCCAGGACGATGGGGTGTAGCCAAGCGGTAAGGCAGCGGACTTTGACTCCGCCATGCGTTGGTTCGAATCCAGCCACCCCAGATTAGCCATACATACGACGGGATCGCGCGCCGCGGGATACGCGCTAAGACGGGAGTTCTAATAAGATGAGGTTCGCCGCTCTAACTGTCACCGTGGCGGTTATCCAGTCGGCCGTGGTAGTGGTTGGGCTCGCCGCGCCGGTCGGTAAGCCGTTGGCAATCAACGAGTCTGGAACTTATCAAGACAAGGGTGTATGGCTCTATCGTACCGCTGCCGGCCGGTACGGCTTCGGTCCGGCAGTGGTTGGCACCAACGAAACGCTGGTCATGCCGGCGCCCTCGCCAGAGCCGGGCGGCGCAGTAGCCGGGGTAGAGATAATAAGGCATCCTTTTGACACGTTGGGTTATCCCATGCGAATGGCACTCGTGGAAAAACTCTTTGCAGCCTCTTACCAGATTACGCTCAATGCAAGCAACAACGGCGATCTTTGGAAATACGATTACGCAAACCCGATTCAGGATGAACAGCCAATCAGCGGTAAGAGCAGGGTCGCATTTAAGGCTTGGGGCCCTTTTCATGCGCAGGCCGTCCCGCTGGCCGACGCTCCCGAGCCGGAGATTCAGACTGCGTTTGACTTTGCCAAGGGTGCGCTACAATCGATTGGCAACTTGCCCGACTCGCAAAAGAGTCTCGCTAACTACGGCGTCCTCTTTATTGACGACGGCAGTACGGTATGGGTTGAGTTTGGGCCGCGGTTCGGCGCAAACGAAGCTCCGCATTTAGGGTGCCAGACGCAGCTAGGTCGCGATATGGTATTCGGTTACAACAAGAAGCAACCGAACCAGGGCACGTCGGGAAAATTCCTGCAGTGCTTCTGAGCGGCAAACGCCGTCATCCTTCGACAGGCTCAGGATGACACCGAGAGTGCTCCTTTTAGCGGTCGCTTTGGTGTGCTCTGCCGCTTCGTGCGGGCCGGTCCGAAATGCGAGCGTCGTTCCGACGACGATGGGCGAGGCGGCGGCCGTCGCGCCGAGGTTCGAGAGCGAGCGGCTCTGGGGTGACGTCAAGGACAATCGTTGGGAGCCGACCACGGCCGCGGATCCGAGCTCGAGCTGGGTCTATCAGATGACGACGGATCAGCGGCCGGATTATCTATTCGTGCGTGCGTCGAGCGATGGCGGGCAAACGTGGCAAAAGGAGCGCCGCATCTGCCGGCGCGGCGTTCGCGTGCCCTTCCAGTACGACCCGCAGCTCGCCGTGGCGTCCAACGGCATCGTCGATGCCGTCTGTCTCGACGGATTTCGGCCGGGCGTCGTCTTCACGCGCTCGCGCGACCACGGCGCGACCTGGAGCCGTTCGGTGCGGCTCGACGGTACGCTTGCGTACAGCGATAAGCCAACGCTCGTGACTTCGCACGACGGCAGAGACGTCTACGTCGCGTACAACTCGCGCTACGCGCTCTACGTCACCGCGTCGCACGACTACGGCCGGAGCTGGAGCGCGCCGGTGAAAGCCACAGCGGCGCACTACTGGTATTACTCCTACGGCGGCACGCTCGGGCCCGGCAGAAGCGTTTGGTTCGCGACGGACGGCGAGACGGGAAGGAATCAAACGGGTGCGGGTCACGTCGAACTCGTTACGTCGGCCGACGGCGGCGCGACGTGGCGCGAGGTCCCGTTCGTCGCGACCCACGAGGGCGCACCGTGCGTCGTGCCGCGCTGCTATCCCGACTTCTTTACGGGCGAGGACGCCGTCGCCGCCGATCGCCGCGGCGAGCTCGTCTTTGTGTTCGCGAAGAACCAACGCAAGCAAGGAGCGAACTCGCTCTATGTGAGCCGCTCACCCGACGGCGGCTCGACGTGGAGCGCGCCGGTGCTGCTGAACGCGCGCGGCAACAGCACGAGTCCGGCGCTGGTCGCGGGCCCGGCGGCCGGCGACTTCAGGCTCGTATGGCAAGACGACCGCAACGGCCCGCGTCGGTGGAACACGTGGTACGCGCGCAGCGTGGACGGCGGCGTGGACTGGAGCGCACCGGTGCGGCTCTCCGACCGCGGCAGCGGAGCGCCGTACAAGCACGACAATGGCTACGACTTTCCGTTCGGCGATTACCTCGGACTCTCGGCCGATTCGCGAGGGGTGGACCATGTGATCTGGGGCGAAGGTTCGGCGGTCTACGTCCCCGGGGGAACCTGGTGGACGCGCGAGGCAATATAAACCAGGAAGTCACACCACCATGAAAATGAAAGCGTCATACGTCCTTCTCTTGGTCGTCTGCGCGAGTTTCGCGCTGGCTGGTTGCGGCGGCACTTCGAGCGTGCCGACCGCCTCGACCGCGCTTGCCGCGCCGGACTGGCAGACTTCGGGACTCGCGGACTCCGCGTGTCCGCAAGTCGCTCCAGGCAAACCCACCTGTTTGGCGCTGAAGGTCGATAAGGGTATCCAGCCGGCATGTTCAGGTTCCGCGTGCGGGTTCGCGCCGGCCGATTTCCAGGCTCGCTACAAGCTGCCCGTGACGAAAGGTTCGGGGCAGATCGTCGCGATCGTCGATGCGGGCGACAATCCCGATGTCGCGACGGACCTCGCGACCTACCGCACGCAGTTCGGTCTGGGCATGGCCAAGTTCTTCAAATACAATCAAGACGGCCAGCAGAGCAACTATCCGATGTACACCGGTTGGGAAGTGGAGATCGATCTCGACGCCGAGATGGCGTCGGCGACGTGCCCGAAGTGCACGATCTACCTGGTCGAGGCGAACAGTGCGGACAGCAGCGACCTCGAGGCAGCCGAGGTCGAAGCCGTTAACCTCGGGGCGCACATCGTCTCGAACAGCTGGATCTGCTACGGCTCAGTCAACTGCGTTGACGTCAACGACTTCGATAAATCCGGCGTGACGTATCTCGCCGCGGCCGGTGACTTTGGATCAAACGAAGTCGGCGCGCCTGGGGTGTTCGATAGCGTCGCGTCGATTGGCGGAACGCAACTATCGAAGAGCGGGTCGACGTATAGCGAAACCATTTGGGCTAACACCGGCGCCGGCTGCGCGACGGGGATTACGAAGCCCAGGTGGCAGTCGGTGATCCCCGACAGCGTCTGCGCGTATCGGATCATCAACGATGCTGCGGCCGAGGCGGGCTGCTCGCCCGGCGTCGCGGCCTACGACAAGCATGACGGTGGATGGCTCGGGATCTGCGGGGCGAGCGTCGCGACGCCGCTGCTGGCCGGAGTCTTCGGCCTGGCCGGAAACGCCACGAAGCAGCACGGCGGCGAGACGTTCTGGAAGACGAAGCATCACAAGGACCTGTGGAAGATCTCCGGTTCGTGCGCTTATCGTCAAGGGCAATACACGACATGCGCGGGCTGGGGCTCTCCCAAGGGAATCGGGGCTTTCTAGACATCATCAAATAAGGAGCAATGATTACATGACGTTGAAAATGTTCTATGTCGCGATCGTGGGCGTCTGCGCGAGCCTCGCGCTCGCCGCGTGCGCCGGCAATTCGAGCGTGCCGAGCGGCGTTCAAACCTCGCAGACGCAGCGCGCGGGTGCCGCCGGACTCGCACACTCGGCGTGTCCGCAAGTCGCTTTCGGCAAGGCGACGTGTTACGCGCTGAAGGTGGACAAGGGCGTCCAGCCGCTGTGCACGGGTTCGCAGTGCGGTTTCGGGCCGGCTGACCTACAGAAGCGCTATCAGCTGCCGATCACCAAGGGCTCGGGAGAGATCGTCGCGATCGTGGACGCGGGTGACAACCCCAGTGTTTCGACGTCCCTCTCGACCTATCGCACGCAGTTTGGTCTTGGTACGGCCAACTTCAAGAAGTACAATCAGAGCGGACAGCAGAGCAACTATTCGCCGTACACCGGGTGGTCGGTCGAGATCGCGCTCGACGTCGAGATGGTGTCGGCGGCCTGCCCCTTGTGCACGATCTACCTGGTGGAGGCGAACAGCTCCAGCAACAGCGACCTCAACGCAGCAGAGCTCGAAGCCGTAAAACTCGGCGCGCACATCACCAGCAACAGCTGGGGTTGCTATGGCTCACCCGCCTGCGTCGACTCGAAGGATTTCGATACACCCGGTGTTACCTATGTTGCGGCCTCGGGCGATAGCGGAGCGGGCGATGTGGGAGCGCCGGCCGTGTTCGACAGCGTGGCGGCGATCGGCGGCACTCAGCTTACCAAGAGCGGTTCGACGTACACCGAGTCGATCTGGAACGGCAGCACGTACGGTTGCGCTACGGGTATCAAGAAGCCAACCTGGCAGAAGATAATTCCCAACAGCGTCTGCGCGTACCGAGTGGCGGACGACGCCTCGGCTCAGGCCGGCTGTTCGCCCGGTGTCGCGGTCTACGATCAGTACGACGGCGGCTGGGGCGGCGTGTGCGGCACCAGCGCGGCTTCACCGCTGGTCGCCGGCGTATTCGGCTTGGCCGGAAACGCCACGAAGCAGCACGGCGGGCAGACCTTCTGGAAGGCGAAGCATCACAAGCACCTCTGGAGCATCTCCGGTTCGTGCGCGTACCGTCAGGGAAAGTACACAGAGTGCGCGGGTTGGGGCTCTCCGAAGGGGATCGGGGCCTTATAGCGGAGGTTCGATGGCGCGATCCGCGGCGACGTTGCACGTCACCAACGGCGACGGAGCGCTCTATCTTCTGAAGAAAGCGGGGATCCTCGGGACGCATCTCGCGTGGCGAGACGCGCTCAACGAGGGCCCCGTACCGGCGGGCCTTTCGCTGGAAGAAACGAGCGCCGTCCGCGCCAACTACCTCGCGCAGCGCGGCTTCGCGAACCCAATCCGGCTGATTCACGACTTCGCGAAGCGCGACGCGCAGTTGCGCAGCGCGGGTGACTTCGAAGAGGTCGTGCTCTGGTTCGAGCACGACCTCTTCGATCAGCTGCAGATGCTGCAGGTGCTCACGGCGCTCGAGGAGCTCGATCTCGAACCCGGCCGCATCGCCGTCGTGCAGACCGATCACTATCTCGCGAGCATGACGGTCGACGAGATTCTGCCGCTCCTCCCGAAGCGGCGTACCGCGACCGCCGCGATCTTCCGATCCGCGCGGCGCAGTTGGGAACGCTTCACGTCGCCGTCGCCCGCCGAGCTGTACGCGGCAGCGGGAGAAGACGCGATCGGCCTGCCCTTCCTGCGGTCGGCGCTGCAGCGGCTGTGTGAAGAGTATCCCTGGACGCGCGACGGCATGTCGCGCACGCAGCGCCAAGCGCTCTATGCCGTCGCGCAGGGACCCGCCCGCGAGGACGAACTCTTTTCACGCGCCCAGGCGCGCGAGGAGACGTCCTTTCTCGGCAAGCGCGCGTTTTCGAAAGTGCTCGACGATCTCCGCAGCGGTGCGCTGATCGAAGACGAGGGCGAGGCGCTCGTGCCGACCGCACTGGGGCGCCGGGTGATCGCGGGCGATGCGGACTGGCTCGACGAGCATGCTATAGACCGCTGGATCGGCGGCGTGCACCTCGCAGCGGAACGCGTCACGCGCTGGGACGAAGACTCGGGACGGTTCTTATGAATATCTCATCGATCCATCCAGGCCATGCCGGCTTGGGCCGCGAAGCCAAGCGCCGACGATGACGCACGACGAATTAAGCATTGACCTGAAGACCGAGGACGCCGGCGATACGCTCGTCTTCCGGCTTCGCGGCAGCCTCGATCTCGCGACGGCGCCGACGGTGCGAGCGGCGGTGAGCGACGCGACCGACAACGATAGCCATCACATCATCGTCGATCTGACGCAGCTCGACTTTCTGGATTCGACCGGACTCGGCGTGTTGATCGGCGCGCATCGGCGCGCGGCGGAACACGGCGGCTCGCTGCGCCTGGTCGTCCACAACGGCCCAATCTCGCGCCTGATGCACATCACTGGGTTGATCGGCGTGTTCGCGGTGTATCACTCGCTCGAAGACGCCCGAGCGGATCGCGGCCGGCTGGGCGCGGCGGTCTAAGGATTGAACGCGTCGTCGAGCAGCTCGACGACGTGCCGGACCGTAGCTCGATAGCGCGCCTCGCGCAGCCCCGCAGCGACCTGCATCGCACAGCCCGGGTTGGCGGTCGCCACGATCGTCGCGCCGGTGCGCCGGATCGCCGCGATCTTGCGGCGCTGCAGGCGCTCCGCCATGTCCGGCTGCGTGAGGTTGTAGATGCCGGCGCTCCCGCAGCACACCGCGCTCTCCTCCATCTCGACGAGACGGAGGCCGGGGACGCGCGCGAGCAGCCGTCGCGGCGCGGCAGCGACGCGCTGCGCGTGCACGAGATGACACGCCTCTTGATAGGTGACCGTGGCGTCGAGCGCGCGCGCCGGTGAGCCGAGCTCCATCGCATCGAGCACTTCCGTGACGTCGCGGACCCGTTGCGCGAAGCGCGCCGCGCGATCCGCCCACTCGTCGTCTTCGAACAACTCGCCGTACTCCTTGAGCGCGCTGCCGCAGCCCGCGGCGTTGACGACGTACACGTCGGCGCCGCTGCGTTCGAAGGCGGCGATGTTGCGCTTGGCGAGCCGGCGGGCGAAGTCGATGTCGCCGGCGTGCACGGCGATCGCGCCGCAGCAGCCCTGGTCGGCGGGAACCGTGATCGACAAGCCGGCGCCTTGTCTATCCGGGCGACAACTACGACCAGAAGATCACCACTCAGGTTGTCGCCGGCAATCCCCCCAGCGCCTTCCGCGGCTGGGTGCACTCCGTTCAGCTGATGGCGCCGACGAGCCAGCTGAC
>DATDGN010000120.1:0-3846 GCA_036522095.1 Candidatus Cybelea sp.
GGACCGTTGCGGTCGCCGCATCCCGGCTCGCCGCCGTCCCCGCCGGTCGACGTGATGAGCCAATTTCAGGAGCCGCTCAACCAGCGCAACCGCGGACTCTTTCCGGACGAGCACGCAAACACGATCGTCGGAGCGCTGATCGCGGATCCCCCGCGCGGGGTCTTTTACACGCTGGATGCGGCCGACGGCAGCCTCAACGTCTACGGCCTGCCGATGCGCAGCCACGCCAAGCCGACGATCTCGCTGCGCTGCGTGGCACCGGGGTCAAACTGCGGCCAGAAGATCGAGCACCTCTTCCTGGCGCCCTAGAAACCCAGCTCTCCGAGACCGGCGGCGCGCGCGACCGCGTCGAAACGATTCGGCGTGCGCGCCATGACGCTCGAGCGGCCGGCGCCGATCGAAACCAATCCGCTGCACCTAACGGACCAGCCGAAGCCGGCGCCGGCGTTCGGCGAGATTTGCGTGCGCGTCCGCGCGTGCGGCGTTTGCCGGACGGACCTGCACGTCGCCGAGGGCGATCTTGCGCCGAAGCACCGCGGCATCGTTTTAGGCCATGAGATCGTCGGCATCGTCGAGCAGGCCGGCTCGGGGAGCGAGCGATTCGCCGCCGGAACGCGCGTCGGCATCGCGTGGCTGCGCCACACCGACGGCACGTGCGACTACTGCCGCGGCGGCCGCGAGAATCTCTGTCCCAACGCCCTCTTTACCGGCTGGGACCGCGACGGCGGCTACGCCGAGTACGCGGTCGCGCGCGAAGACTTCGCCTATCGTCTCCCCGACGCGATCGACGACGAGCACGCCGCGCCGCTGCTGTGCGCCGGCATCATCGGCTTTCGCGCCATCCAGCGCGCCGGCGTCGTGCCCGGCGCCACCGTCGGCCTGTATGGGTTCGGCGGCTCGGCCCACCTGGCGCTGCAAGTTCTGCGGCACTGGAACTGCCGCGTGTTCGTCATGAGCCGTGGCGGCGTCCACCGCGACCTCGCGCAGGAGTTGGGAGCGGACTGGATCGGCGAGGCGTCCGAGGCCCCGCCGGCGCCGCTCGATGCGGCGATCCTCTTCGCGCCGGCCGGCGAGCTCGTGCCGCCGATCATGTCGGCGTTGCGGCGCGGCGGCGTGCTGGCGATCGCCGGAATCCACCTCACGCAGATCCCGCCGCTCGACTACGCCGCGCACCTCTTCGACGAGAAAGAGATCCGCAGCGTCACCGCCAACACGCGCGCGGACGGCGAGGAGTTCCTAGCGATCGCCGGCGCGATACCGATAAAGTCCGCGACGGTGGGAATGCGCCTGGAGGACGCGAACCGCGCACTGAACATGCTCAAACACGACGAGCTGCGCGGCGCCGCGGTGCTGCACGTATGATTCGGCTCGTTTGCACCGCCGCTATCGTCGCGCTTGGCGCGTGCAGCGGCGCGTTCGGCGAGCGCGCGCGCGGAGATTCTCATCAGGCACTCGATGTGGGTGCGGGTGCGACGGTGCACGTCGACAACATCGCGGGGAGCGTCAAGGTGGACGCGTGGCCGAAGCCGATCGTCGACGTTCGCGCGACGAAGTACGGCAACGACGCGGCGGAACTGCGCTCGGTCAAGATCGAGGTCCGCAGCGAGGGCAAAGACGTCTTCGTCAGGACGAACTACGAAGGGCTGCATCACGGCACGGTGCGCTACCGCATCGCGGTTCCGGCCGACGCGTCGGTCGACATCTCGAACGTTGCCGGCGCGGTCGACCTCGCCGGCGTGGCCGGCGACGTCACGGTGGAGACGCAGGCCGGCGCGATCACGGCGGACGTCGGTCGAGTGGCGGGAAACCGCACGATCGACCTGCGCGCCACGACCGGCGCCGTGGAGCTCTCGATCGCCCCCGACAGCGACGCTTCGATCGCGGCGTCCAGCACCGTCGGGGGCATCACGAGCCGCATCCCGGGGGTCACCGCGAGCCGTGAAAATCTCGTCGGCGCCCGCGCGAACGGGCTGATCGGATCGGGGAGCGGCCGGGTCCGCGTCGCCACCACGACCGGCGCAATCGCGCTGCGATTCTAATTCAACGTATGCGCGGCGTTGACGCGTTAACGCCTCGATCTTTGCGATAATGACGGCATGCAGGCTTCCACCGTCTTATGCACGGCTGCCGCCGCGTTTCTCGCGGCGTGTTCCGGCAGCGCGAGATCCCCCCAGGCGCTCTACGCCCTCCCCGCCGTCAACGAAGCCCCGCAGCGGTCGGACTTCGCGACCGTCGTACCGCCGCAACTGCGCCCTATCGGCGGCGCGGCGGCGTTGCCGTTGACGCTCGAACCGACCGCGAAGAGCGCCGGGGGAATCTACGCCAGTGAAGTCTATGCGACCGACATCTGGGGATTTCCGATCCAGAACAACCACAACCGCAAGGCGATGTGCGTGATCACGCACGTCCAGGGCGTCAACGGCATCGCCGTCGACGCAAGCGGCAATCTCATCGATCCAGACGGCGGCACGGACACGGTCATCGTCTTCAAGGGTCCGAAGATGTGCGGAGCCAAGCTGGGTGCGGTCAAGGATCCGTACGGGCAGCCCTCGGACGCGGCGAGCGCGGACGCCGCCAACGGAACGATCGTCATCGCGAACATCTTCGACAAGAACAAGACGCCGGGCAGCGTCACGCTCTGCACGCTCGCGCATGGGTGCAAGACCAACCTCAAAAGCGTCAACATGGATGAAGTCGCCGGCGTCGCGCTCGCCCGCAACGGCGACTGCTGGGCGTCGGCAACGAGCAAGAACGGCACGGCCACGCTGACGTATTTCAAGGGGTGTGTGGCTCCGGGCAAAAGGGCGACCGGCTACCGCAACGCCTTCTACGGTGGTCTCGACGTCGACAACCAGGGGAACCTCGTCTCGCTCAGCTACTCGGATGCGAAGCTCTACGTCTACAAGGGCTGCAACCCCAAGTGCTCGCTGGTCGGCGGCCCCTTCACGCTTAAAGGTCAGGCCACGTTCGGCCACCTCAATGCCGCCTCGACCAAGCTGGTCACCGGCGACTACCAGTACGGCCAGATCGACGTCTACAACTACAAGCCCGGCAAGGTCCGGTTCGCGTATAGGTTCAACCGGGGCTTCAGCCCCAGCGAGCTCGTCGAGGGGGCGGCGTTCAACCCGCGATCGACCGAATAGGTCCCTGAAAAGGCCAAAAAAATTGACGGGGATGCAGGATTCCGGCACCTTGAACCAAAGGACAGGCCTCCCTAGGTCTGTGACGGAGTTTTGCGGATGCCCCAACCACTGGAGTGCACCTCGGTTCAACTACCGGCCATCCGCTTGACCGCCGCGGCGGAAGCTCTCGACGGCCTAGCACTTCCCTAACTACAAATAAGGAGAATTCTCCCTATGCGTTTGTTATCAGCAGCGGTCTGTACCTCAGTCGCTGCCGCGCTTCTCGCCAGCTGTTCGGGCGGCAACATGGGGTCGCTGACCTCGTCCGTCCCGGGCACCGGCAGCGGCGCAGCCAAGTTCCAGGCGCTGCACAAGGCTGGTGCGGTCAGCATCATCCCGAAGTCGGCGCTGCCCAAGGGCCCGGTGAAGCTCAAGGGACGCCAGGCGCCTCCCGCCGAGATGAAGGGCATCTACGTCGCCCAGTTCTTCGGCTCGACCGTTAACGGCTACACCAAGAACAACAGCGGCAACGGCGCAGCGATCTGCACCGTGCCGGGCACCAGCGTCAACAACGTCGCCACGGACTCCGCCGGCAACCTGATCGTTCCCGACGCGTTCAGCGGCGTGCTCGTCTACCCGGGCCCGACGATGTGCGGATCGGGATCTCCGACGACCATCACCGACACCTATGGTCAGGCCTCCGACGCGGCGGCAGTTAATGCCC
>DATDGN010000121.1:0-9901 GCA_036522095.1 Candidatus Cybelea sp.
GTCGGCGACGCGATCGTGTTGCGCGGGGGAACGCGCACGATCAGGCGCCGGGCCGCCGGGTCGTAGCGAACCGACGCGCCGAGCGCGCGCAGAACGGGCCCGACCGCCACGAAGTCGCCGCCGAGCTGCCCGGGAAGCGTCGGCGCGAGCACGACCCGGACGCGGACGTCGCCGCGCTGAATCACGAGCGTGTCTCCCTGCGACCACACCCGATCGGCAAGCCGCGTCAGCAGCGGGCTCACCGGGGCGTAGACCCGGCCCGCAAACGCGTACGCGCGAACGTATGCGGCGAGCG
This sequence comes from Candidatus Cybelea sp., assembly GCA_036522095.1. GTDB lineage: Bacteria > Vulcanimicrobiota > Vulcanimicrobiia > Vulcanimicrobiales > Vulcanimicrobiaceae > Cybelea. The sequence continues at coordinate 296 of DATDGN010000121.1, forward strand.
GATGGCCGTCGACGACGATGCTCACGGGAGCCGGCGGTGGGAATGTCGGCACGTCCCACGATATACCGCTTGGGATGGAGCGACTCATCTCCGCGTTTCGCGAGGCCGGTGTGCGCTTCACTCGCGACGGCTGCGCCTTCCACGCCCAGTCCGTGGCGTTCAACGCGCTCTTCGCGCTCTTCCCGCTGACCGTCTTGGCGCTGGGCGCCCTCACCCTAGTGCTTCCCGAGGCGCAGCATCGAGCGCTGCTCCTCTTCGATGCGTTGGCGCCGACGCTGCACGACTACATCATCAACAACCTCCAGACGTACATCTATGGCCGCGGCATCTCGAGCATCGTAGCGCTAGCGTTCCTCGTGTGGTCCGGGAAGAATCTTTTCATGGGCCTGGCCTACGCACTCGATCGCGCGCTCAACGTGCCCAAGGGGCGCCCGCTCGTCCACAACCTGCTGCTATCGGTCGTCATGCTGCCCGTGACGGGCATCTTGCTGGCGATCGCGATCGGATTGCCGATCGTGCTTTCGATCACGTTTCATGTCGCGGGCGTAGAGGATCCAGCCCGCATCACGCACATCCTCGCGTATCTCGTCTCGATCGCGCTCGTGTTCATCGTCGCGGTCGTTCTCTACCGCTTTCTGCCGAACACCCGCGTAACGTGGGCCTTCGCGCTGCACGGCGCTGCGGTCGTGGCGATCGCATGGCCGGTCGTCCAAATCGCGTTCGCCCAGTACCTGACGCACGTGGACTTCACGCATGTCTACGGCGCGCTCTCGGCGCCGCTCGTCTTGCTCCTCTGGTTCTACTGCATCGGCTCGATCTTCTTATTCGGCGCCGAATACAGCATCGCGTGGCAGACCGGATATTCGCACTCCATTCCCGAAGAATCGGCGCTTGATGCCTGAAGGACTCCTGCGCCGCCTGGTGGGCGCGGCGCTGCTCTGTTCGTCGATCGCGCTGGCCGCGGCGACGCCGCCGCCGCCCCCGCCTCCGACGCCCGGCGCCTCGCGGGCCGGCCAAAATCCCTCCGTCATCGTGTATCCGTTCGACGTCCAGACCGGCGCCGACCCGAAGATCGGCATCGCCATCGCGCAGATCCTGGGCCAAGAAATGGTCGCCGCCGGCGGCATCAACGTGCCGCCCGTGCCGCAGGGCGTCAGGCGCGCGGACTTCTTGCAATACGCCCACAACGCCAATGCCGACTTTTACATCAGCGGATACGTGACGCCGGTGGGCGACAGCGCCGCCGTCGTCGAGCAGGTCGTCAGCGTGGAGAGCGGCGTCATCCTCTTCTCGCAGACCGCACAGGTTGCGAGCGTCGCCGACGTGGCGTCGCAATCGCTATTGGCGCGTTCCCAAATCCTCGCCTTCGTCGGCCGCGGCACGCAGACCGTGCAGACGCAAGCCACGAACACGCCGGCGCCGAGTTCGACCAACGGCGCGCAGCTGCCGCTGCGGGGCATCGCGAGCATCGTCGACTCGGTCTTCAAGCACGGCCACGGAAGCCGCACACCCACTCCCGGTCCGACGACGAAGCCGTCGCGCGGCATCATCGTCGCACCGGTTGGCGCCACCGGTTACGCCGCCGGAGCAGATCTGTCGAATGCAACGCACGAGCTCTACTTCGCGCTCAACCGCGCGTTTACGACGACGATGTCCTCGGCTTCCGTCGCGCCGGCCGACGTCGCGCGCTACGCCGATCAGATCTGCGGCGCGGACCGGAACAACACGATCGCGAGCGGGACGGTGCAGATCGCCGGTGCGAGCCACGGCAAGCAGAACGTGACCTTCGACCTCGCCATCTATACCTGTTTCGGCGCTCCGCTCGAGCACGAGGTCGGCAAGGGGTCGTCGATCAAGAGCGCCGTGGACGCCGCCGTCGCGGCGTATGCGACGGCCCACCCCGACAACAGCTAGAGCGAGACCTACTCGAAGAGCCCCAGCGGAGGATCGATGACGATCCGCCGGTTCGCCACGTCGATCTCGCTGACGATGGAACGCACCATCGGCACCATCGTTCCGTCGACGATCAGCATGTCGCTCGCCGGGTAGTGCTCGACGCGAAGGACCGTCCCGTACGCCGTTCCGTCTTGGCCGAGCACGGCGCAGCCGACGAGGTCGTCGTCGAGATACTCGCCTTCGGTCAAGCTGATGCGGCCGCGCGACGCATACAGCAGCGCGCCGGCATAGCCTTGCGCGCTCGACGCGTCCTCGACGCCGGCGATCCGGACGAGCAGCCGGCCTCCGTGCGGCCGTACGGCGGCCAGCCGAATCGTCGCACGGGCGTCGCCGCGCGCGCACTCTAGCTCCGCGCCCGGTGAAAACACGATGCGACCCGCGTTGGTCGGGTCGCATTTCAACTCTCCGCGGACGCCAAAGACTCCGGCGATCTTCCCGACTACAACGGAAGCATCATCCTGAGTCATCCTCGAGTCCCTCGGCCGCTTCGCTGGTGTCGAGAATGTCGACGGCAACGCGCCCTTCGGCCGTTGCGCGCACGACCGTGCGCAGCGCCTGCGCGACGCGTCCGCTGCGGCCGATCACCTTGCCGAGGTCCTCGGGGTCGACGATCAGCTCGATCACCGGCTGCTGCTGTTCGTCGATGAACAGCTCGACCGAGACGCTCTCCGGCTTCTGCACGAGCTTGCGCGCCAGAAACCCGAGCAGTTCGGTCGCGCGGCGGTGACCCTCCCACGGATCGTTCGTCGCGGCGCGCGGCTTTCTCGGGCGACGCTCCGGGGCGCGCTGCGTGCGTGCAGGCGGCTGTTCGCGCGGCGGCGGTTCTTCGCGGCGCGTGGGTTGCCGCTCCACTTCGTCGACGACGGTCTCGCCGAAGAGGCCGAACTCGTCATCGAACGCGCTCACGCTCCGCCGCCCTCCGCGTGCTTCGCGGCACGTTTCGTCGTCGGGATCGGACCTCGCTCCATGATGCCCTTTTCGGCAAACAGCCGCCGGACCGTCTCCGACGGTTGCGCGCCCTTGGCCAACCATTCGCGCGCCTTCGTCTCGTCGACGACGACCGTTCGCGGGTCGGTCCGCGGATTGTAGTGTCCCAAGATCTCGATGAAGCGCCCGTCGCGCGGCGCGCGCGCGTCGGAGACCACGAAACGATAGGTGGGTTGTTTTTTCGCGCCGATTCGGCGCAGTCTAATACGTACCATATTTTTACTTGCGCTTTCTTCCGCCAAGCTGTTTGGTCATTTCGCGCGCCTGCTCGAACCGTTTGACCAGCCGGTTCACGTCCGAAACCTGGCTGCCCGAGCCGCGTGCAATTCGTTTCCGACGCGATCCGTCGAGGACATTCGGATTCCGGCGCTCGCCGCGCGTCATCGATGAGATGATCGCCTCGACCTTCACGAACTCGCGCTCCGGTATCTCGAAGTCCTTGGGGAGAACCCTCGATAAGCCCGGCACCATCTTCAGCAGGTCGCCGATGGAACCGATCTTGCGCACCTGACGCATCTGATCGAGAAAGTCGTCCAGCGTGAAACTGGACTTTAGCAGCTTCTCCTGCAGCCGCTTGGCCTGATCTTCCGAGTAGAGGCCCTGCGTTTTCTCGATCAGCGTCAGCGCGTCGCCCATGCCGAGGATGCGCGACGCTAGCCGCTCGGGATAGAACGGCTCCAGCGCCGAGAGCTTTTCGCCGACGCCGATCAGCTTGATTGGCGCGCCCGTGACGCTGTGTATCGAGAGCGCCGCGCCGCCGCGCGTGTCGCCGTCCATCTTCGTGAGGATCACGCCGGTGATCCCGAGGCGATCGTGAAATCCCTTGGCCACGTTGGTCGCTTCTTGTCCGGTCATTGCGTCGGCCACCAGCAGGATCTCGGACGGATTCGCGACTGCCTTGATGCGCTCGAGCTCGTCCATCAGCGCCTCGTCGATCTGCAGCCGTCCGGCCGTGTCTACGATCACCGTTGACACGCCGAGACGCTTGGCCTCGGCGATGGCGTCCCTAACGATCTGCACCGGATCGGCCAAATCGCGCTCGTACACCGGAAGATCGACCTGCTTGCCGAGCGTTCGGAGCTGATCGATGGCCGCCGGGCGATACACGTCGGCGGCGACGAGCAGGCTGCGACGGCCCTGCTCCTTGAGGCGCAGGCCGAGCTTGCCGGCCTGCGTGGTCTTTCCGGATCCTTGCAGCCCGACGAGCAAGATCGTCGAGGGCGGCGCGTCCGAGAAGCGTAGCCGCGCTTGCGGCGAGCCGCTCGCCGGGCCGAGCAGCGCCACGAGCTCGGCGTGCACGACCTTTAGAATCGTCTGCGCCGGCGTCAGCGACTCGAGGACGTTCGCGCCGACCGCCTGTTCCTTGACGCGCGCCACGAATGCCTTGGCCGCGGCGAGCGAAACGTCGGCCTCGAGCAAGGCCACGCGGATTTCGCGCATCGCGTCGTTGACCTCACCCTCGCTGACCCGGCCACGACCGCTCAGGCGGTCGAAGATCGCGCCTAAGCGATCACTTAATTGATCGAACAACTGTAGCCGTCTACGCCGTCGATGAACCCGCGGTCGTCTCGTCGATGCGCTTAACCGCATCGCCGACGGTCTTGATCTTCTCGGCTTCCTCGTCTGGAATATCGATGTTGAACTCGGTCTCGAACGCCATCACCAGCTCGACCTGATCGAGCGAATCGGCGCCGAGATCGTCGGTGATCGACGCTTCGGGCGTGACTTCCGACTCGTCGACGCCAAGCTGCTCGACGATGATCTTTTTGACTTTATCGAAGGTGGTGGACATCCTTATCTCCTTTGTAGGACCTGGGGTTACATCAAGATGCCGCCGTCGACCACGAGCGTCTGTCCGGTGATGTATCCGGCGGCGTCAGAGCAGAGGAACGCGACGACCCCGCTGACGTCCTCCGGCTTCCCGGCTCGGCCGAGAGCGGCTTGCTTGACTAAAAACTCCTTAGCGGCGTCGGGCATCCTTTCGGTCATGGCGGTTTCGATGAAGCCCGGCGCGACGGCGTTGACTCTTATATTCCTCGAACCCAACTCCTTTGCCAGCGATTTACACAGGCCGAGGAGGGCCGCTTTCGAGGCGGCATATGCCGCCTGTCCCGCGTTGCCGCTGAGGCCGACGATGCTCGACATCAGCACGATCGAACCCGCGCGCTGCTTCATCATCGGTCTGGCCACCGCGCTGCACAAGTGAAACGCCGCCTTGAGGTTCACGTCGAGCATCTGATCGATCGTCTCGGGTTTCAATCGCAGCAGCAGCGAATCTACGCTCTGACCCGCGTTGGAGATCGCGCAGTCCAGCGTACCGAAGCGCTCCACGACGCGCGCGGCGATCGCATCCATCGCGGCGCGATCGGTCACGTCACCCGGAAATACCTCCGCGGTCGCGCCGATGCGCGCGCTCGCGCTCGCCGCGGCCGTCTCTTCCAGCGCCGCCACATCGCGGCCGATCAGCGCCACGTCGGCACCTTGACGCGCGCACTCGACGGCGATAGCGCGGCCGATCCCTCGGCTCGCGCCCGTGATCAGCGCGGTCTTCCCGGTCAGCGTCATACGCTCGCGGACGCCGTTCGCGCGATCGTCGCGCGTAACTGCTCGATGCTCGCGCAATCGCTCAACACCGTCGCCGGCGGGGCTCCCGGCATGCGCTTCATCAGCGCGCTGAGCACGCCGCTCGCCCCGAACTCGGCGATCGCGTCGAGCCGGTACGACAGGAGTCGCTCCGCGGTATCGTGCCAGCGCACCTCGTCGACGACGGATCGAATCAAGTTCTCTTTGATCGTCGCGATCTCCCGATAGGGACGCCCGTCGACGTTCGATATCACGTCGAACCGCGGCAGCCGGAAGCGGCCGGCTTCCACCGCGGCGGCGAGCCGCTCGACGGCAGGCTCCATCAGCGGGCTGTGCCAGGCGCCGGAAACGTTGAGCGGCACCACGCGCTTCGCGCCCGCGGCGAGCATCGCCGCGCCGGCCGTCTGAATCTGCTCGAGCTCGCCGCTGATCACGATTTGCGTGGGCGAGTTGAAGTTGGCCAGCGATACCCCGCGGAGGCCGCGCTGCCGCAGCGTCTCACGAACGCGCTCCGCGTCGAGACCGAGGACCGCGGACATCCCGCCCCGCGCGCGCTGCGCCGCCGCCTGCATCGCCTTGCCGCGTTCGCTCACGATGCGCAGCGCATCGTCGAACTCGAGCGAGTCGGCGATGACCAGACTGCACAGCTCGGCGAACGAGTGTCCGGCCGTGACGACGGGGCGTAGGTCCGCGCCGACGGCGCGGTACAGCGCGATGTTGGTCGCGAAGATGGCCGGCTGGCTATATTCGGTCTCGCGCAGCTTCTCTTCCGGTCCATCCTTTTGCAGCGCGAGCAGATCGTAGCCGAGCACCTCGGACGCGCGCTCGAACGTCGCGAGCGCTTCGCTTGAATGCGCAGCGACTTCGCAACCCATTCCAACGCCCTGCGAGCCCTGCCCGGGAAAGACGACGCCGATCCGCATCAGGCCGCCCACCGCCAGGCGACGGCGCCCCACGACAGTCCCCCGCCGAACGCGACGAAGATGACGATGTCGCCGGGCTTCACCATGCCGGCGCGTACCGTCTCCGAGAGCGCCATCGGAATCGACGCCGCGGAGGTGTTGCCGTACTCCGCGATGTTGACGATGACTTTCTCTTCGGGAACTTCCAAGTAGCGCGCCATCGCGTCGATGATTCGTTTGTTGGCTTGATGCGGAATCAGGAACGTCACGTCGGCCTTTACCAGCTTCGCCTTGTCGAGCACGGCGTCCGTGGATTCGACCATCTTCGTCACGGCGAGCTTGAACGTTTCGGGGCCCTGCATGTGGATCAGGTGCACTTTCGCGTCGAGCGCTTCGTGGTCGAGCGGGTGGCGCGCGCCGCTGCCCTGCGCGTACAGCAGCTCCGGGCGGCTGCCGTCGGCGCCGAGCTCCGCCGCCAGGAACGAGTCGTCGCTCGAGCGTTCCAGGATCACGGCGCCGGCGCCGTCGCCGAACAGGATCGCGGTCGCGCGATCGTTCTTGTCGAGGATCTTCGAGAGCGACTCCGCTCCGATGAGCATCACGCGGCGATACACGCCGGAGCGGATCAGCCCGGACGCGACCGTCAGCCCGTAGATGAATCCGCTGCACGCGATCGCGATGTCGAAGGCCGGCTTCTCGAGCACGCCGAGTCGCGACGCGACCTGACAGGCCGTCGCGGGAAAGTCATAGTCCGGCGTCACGGTGGCGACGATGACGCAGTCGATCTCCTGCGCGCTCAGCCCGGCGTGGACGAGCGCCGCGGACGCGGCGGCGGTAGCGAGGTCGCTCGTTGCTTCTTCTTCCGAGGACCAGTGGCGGCGCTTCATTCCCGTGCGCGTCGTTATCCACTCATCAGTCGTGTCCAACCAGGTCTCGAGGTCATGATTCGTTACGACGCGGGCCGGCGCATAGTGGCCGACCCCGACGATCTTCACGCCGTGCAGCGACACGTACCGTTAGCCGGCCGACTCGTCTTGGGCTTTAACGACCTGCCTGCCCTTATACGTGCCGCAGTTCGGGCATGCGAAGTGCGGTCGCTTGGGCTGGTGACACTGCGGGCACCGCACCGTCGTGATGCTGCCCAACTTCCAATTTGCCGCGCGGCGGCTGCGCGTCTTGCTGCGGGGCGTCTTCCATTTTAAGTTAGCCACGTCTCTCTCCGTTCCAAAGCTCGTCCCCGCCTTCGCAGGTACAATCGGTGCCGTTGCGGTTCGCCCCGCACACCTCGCAGAGTCCTTTGCAGTCTTGTCTGCAGCGCAACCCCATGGGTAAGGCGCTGACGACCACCTGCTGCGCCAGGTCGGCCACGTCGAGGCGCTCGCCCGTCAAAACGTTGCTCTCGCCAAACGGGTCGGACTCCCTGCCCTGCGAGGGATCGAGCCGCTCGTCGACGTCGACGTGGATCTTCAGGTCCACGTCTTCCAAGCAAGCGTCGCACTGACCCCGCACCCGCACGTCGACGCTGCCGTCAACCGCCAGCATGTGGTCGGCCTGGCGCAGCTCGAGGCGTACGATGGCCGGCTCCGGGAAGGCGATCCCCTCGAAGGGCTCGATCGGTACTTCGTCCGCCACCGCCATGACCTGGCGGCTGCCCGCGAGCAGCCCACTAATATCCACCCTGTGCGATCGATCCATAAAACCCATGCCGCCGCAGTATGAAACCCCGCCAACGAGGGCGGGGCGCCACGGACCCTGCCCATTCTAAGACCCCCTTCCGTTCCTTGTCAAACGGCCCGCGCCGAGGGATAGAGCTCGGCCATGAGCCTCGATCCGATTGCGTCTCGCCTGGCCGCCGCGGGCGCGGCGTTCGCTCCCCAAATCGCCGGCGCGGCGCGCCGATGTGACGTCGATCCCGAGCTCCTGGCGGCCGTGGCGGCCCAAGAGACCGGCGGCCCCGGCAGCAACGCGGGCGCCAACATCGTTGGCGACGGAGGTCACGGTCACGGACTCTTCCAGATCGACGACCGCTGGCACGCCTTCGCCTCGACTCCGGCCGCCATGGACCCGGCAAAGAACGCCGACTACGCGGCCGGCATGATCTCCGGCTTGCTCAAGCGCTACGGCGGCAACGTGCGAGAAGCACTCTCGGCCTACAATGCCGGGTCGCCCACCGCGACCGGCACGAAGACGCGCTGGGCCGATGGGAGCGACCTTTTGTATGCGGACTCCGTGCTGCGGCATTACCGGCTCCTGCGCGGCGGCAAGCAGCCCCGCCTCGAGACCGACGAGTCGCCGGAAGCTGCGGCGATCGCGGAATCCGGCGCGACGATCGCGTCGGTCGGTTCGCTGCGCGCGCATGCGCAGCTCACGCCGATGCTGCCGCCGCCGGCCATCGCAAGCCTGCCGCACGCGCACGCGTACCAACGCAAGGCGACGGATTACCAGCAGTTTTTCAACGACGACACCGACGAGAAAGCCTCGTAGAAACAGGAGAAGCACCATGTCATCCTTGCCCCCGATCGAAGGCAGCGTCGCCGCCAAACCCTTCGCACCGCTGACCGGTACCGTGCACGGCGCAGGTCGGGCCGGAACGGTCACCGGCGACACGAGCGATTCACCGGAGAACGCGGCGCTGGCCGAGCTGAACGGCCTCATCTCGTCGCTCGGCTCGCTGTCGGCGCAGGCGCAGAGCCTGCCGCTCAGCCCGCCGGCGCCGCCCGCGCTTCCGCGGGGCGGCTATCGGCCGCAGTCCACCGATTACACCCAGTTCGTCGACGACTCGAACTGAGCGCAAAGGAGCGACGACATGGCATTTTTGCTTCCGATCCTTGAAGGCGTCGGATCCGGGCTTCTCGGCAACGCGATCGGCGGCGCGTTAGGCTCCGGCGTCGCAGGCAACGCGCAGAACGCCGCGATGAACGCGCTCAACACCCAAGACGAAAGTTTCCAGCTGGGCATGTACGCGTCCGAGGTCAAGAACCAGGAGCAGCTCCAGATGCAGTCCGAGGTCTTCGATCAGATGATGGACGAGCGCAGCGAAAACATGCGCGAGGTGGACACCCTGCGCAACGTCGACATGGCTCAGCGCAAGATGGACGCTTTACGTACCCTTGCGACACGGCAGCGTCTAATCGAACTCGCCGAGCAAATCAAGGCACCATATCGAGGGCAGCTAACG
>DATDGN010000122.1:0-2966 GCA_036522095.1 Candidatus Cybelea sp.
GCCTCTACGCCGCGCGTTCCCGCGTACGCGTCCACGAGCGCACTCCCCACCACCACACCGTCGGCGAGGGGCGCGACGTCGCGCACGTCCGCCGCGCGATGCAGGCCGAAGCCGACGGCGAGCGGCGCGCGCGTCAGCTCGCGCAGCGTCCCGAGCTGCACCTTGAGCGCGTCGAGCTTCGGCGCGACGGACGCTCCGGTCACGCCCAACCGCGAGACGACGTAGACGAACCCGCTCGACGCTGCCGCGATGCGCGCCGCGCGCTCGCGCGGCGTCGAGGGCGCGACCAGCAACGGCATCGCGAGCGACTCCGCGCGCAGCGCGTCGCGTAGCTCCTCGGATTCCTCCAGCGCGACGTCCGGCACGATCGCGCCCGCGGCGCCGGCCGCGGCGGCCTCGCGCGCGAAGCGCGCGATCCCGAAGCGGTCGACTGGATTGAAATACGTGAAGAGCAGCAGCGGAGCGCAGCGCGCGGCGCACCGTGCGGCGAGCGCCAGCACGTCGGCGAGCCGCGTTCCGCCGGCGAGCGCCCGCGCCCCGGCGGAGGCGATGCTGGGTCCGTCCGCGAGCGGATCGCTATACGGAACGCCGAGTTCGATGACATCCGCGCCGGCCGAGCTCAGCGCATCGAGCAGGATCTCGGTCGTGGCGATATCCGGATCGCCCGCCATGAGGTACGGAACGAATGCGACGCGCCGTTCGTGCTTCGCGCGCTCAAACGCGCCCGCCAATCGAGCACTCATCGCGCCAGGTCTTTATCGCCGCGGCCGCTGAGGTTGACGAGAATCAGGTCGCCGGCTCCGCGCTCGGCCGCGAGCATCCGCGCGAACGCGAGCGCGTGCGCGCTCTCCAGCGCCGGAACGATGCCTTCGCTGCGCGCGAACTCGTGGAAGGCGTCCACGGCCTGCGCGTCCGTGACGCTGACGTACCGCGCGCGGCCGCTCTCTTTCAGGAACGCGTGCTCAGGACCGACGCCCGGATAGTCGAGGCCCGCGCCGACCGAGTGCGTCGGGAGCACCTGTCCCTCGTCGCTCTGCAGCAGATACGAACGCGAGCCGTGCAACACGCCGACGCTGCCGGCGCTCAGCGATGCGGCGGTCTTGCCGGTCGCGATTCCCTCGCCGGCGGCCTCGACGCCCCACAGCCTCACGTCCGCGTCGTCGAGGAAGCCCGCGAAGATCCCGATGGCGTTGCTGCCGCCGCCTACGCAGGCGATCACGTCGCTCGGCAGGCGTCCGTAACGCTCGAGCACCTGGCGGCGCGCCTCGACGCCGATGACCTTCTGCAGCTCGCGCACGAGATACGGATAGGGATGCGCGCCGACGACGCTGCCGATCACGTAGAACGTGTCCTCGACTCGCTCCGCCCAGACGCGAAACGCCTCGTTGGTCGCGTCCTTGAGCGTCTGCGTACCGCTGGTGACGGCGTGCACCTGCGCGCCGAGCAGTCGCATCACGTGGACGTTGAGCGCCTGGCGCTCGACATCGCGCGCGCCCATGTAGACGTCGACCGGCAGGCCGAACTTCGCGCCGACCGTCGCCGTCGCCACGCCGTGCTGCCCCGCGCCGGTTTCCGCGAGCAGCCGGCGCTTGTCCATGCGCCGCGCGAGCAGCGCCTGACCTACCGTGTTGTTGATCTTGTGCGCGCCCGTGTGATTCGTGTCTTCGCGCTTGAGCACGAGCGGCACGGCTGAACCGTCCGAAGCGTAGCGCTCGCACCGGTAGATCGGCGAGGGCCGGCCGACGAAGTCGCGCAGCACCGCGTGGTACTCGTTCCAGAAGGCCGGATCGCCGAACGCCGCCGCCGCGGCCTTTTCCAGCTCGTCGAGCGCGGCGATCAGCACCTCGGGCACGAAGCGTCCGCCGAACCTTCCGAAGTAGCCGCGCGCGTCCGGATTCATCCTCGGGAACCCCAGCTCCGCGCGGCCCGCACGAACGCACGCATCTTCTGGGGATCCTTGCGCCCCGCGGTCTCGACGCCGCTGCGCACGTCCACGCCGTAGGCGTGCGTGCTCGCCAGACACGCTGCGACGTTCTCGGGCGTGAGGCCGCCCGCGATGACGACGCTCCGCCGCGCGGCGAGCGGCGCGGCGCCCTCCCACGCAAACGCCGTGCCCGTGCCGCCGGCCAGCCCGTCGCGGCGCGAATCGAACAGCAGAGTGGCCTCCGGAAAGCGCGCCGCGCGGCGCGCGATCTCGTCCCACGGCGCGTCTACGTGCAGTGCCTTGATCGCGCGATCGCCATAACGCGCGACGAACTCCGGGGATTCGTCGCCGGAGAACTGCAGCAGCACCCGCGGGAAGAGCGCGCGCACCGCCTCGACCTCGTCCGACGACGGATCGACGAAGACCGCGACCGGTGCGATGCCGGCCGGGAGGCGCCGCGCGATCTCGACGGCAGCTCTCCATTCGATGCGCCGCGGCGACGGTGCGAAGATCATTCCGAACGCGTCGGCGCCCGCGTCGATCGCCAGCGCGACGTCGCCCCACGCCGTGCAGCCGCACAGCTTCGTCCACACGTCAGCCACGCGCCATCGCCCGCGCCCGCTCGAACGTGCGCCACGCGTCGCCGGCGTGCAGGATGCTGCGCGCGTGCTCGAACGCGTCGCGCAGCTGCGCGTGCGCACCGGTCACGTAGAAGACCACCGCCGCGTTGAGCGCCACGACGTCCGAGGCGGAGCCGCGCGCGCCCCCGAGGATCTCCGCGAACGCGTCGCGGCACGCCGCGACGGATCCGCCGAGCGGCGTAGGCAGCGGCGCCGCTACCCCGAACGCCGACGGGTCGAGCTCCCACAGGCGCTCCTCTTCCTCGTCGAACGAATACACGAGCGTGGGCGCGTCGCCGACGACCTCGTCGACGCCGCTGCGTCCGTGCACGACCGCGCCGCGGCGGACGCCCAGGCCGCGTAGCGCGCGGCCGATGTTCGCGACCAGCGACTCGTGCGCGACGCCGACGACCTGATGCGTC
>DATDGN010000123.1:0-8569 GCA_036522095.1 Candidatus Cybelea sp.
CCATGGCCACGACCAAGGCTCGCCTCGCCGAAATCGGCGGCTTCGAAGCGATCGTGGACTTGCACTCGGACGACTACGAGTTGGGCCGCCGCATCGCCGCGCTCGGCTACCGGGTCGAACTCCTGCCTGAGCCGGTGACAACGCGATCATCTGCCCCTTGATCGGCGCAATCGGCGGCGCGCACTGCGGCGGCACGCCGCCCAGCGCGCCCGCCCACGCGCCGCACGCGTTGACGACGGCACCGGCGGCGATGAATCCGAGCTGCGTGTGGATGCCGAGCACGCGTCGTTCGTCGCACTCCACCCGAACGACGGAGCTGCGCTCCACGCTCGCGCCGCGCGCCGCGCACGCCGCGCCGAGCGCGCGGCCGAGCCGGCGATTGTCGATGCATCCCTCGCCGCCGATCTTCAGCCCGCCGACGGTCGCTGCGCCGAGCCACGGCTCGGCAGCCAGCAGCGTGTCGCGATCGAGCATCTCGTACGCGACACCCTCGTCATCGAGCGCTCGCGCGTGGCGGCGCAGAGCCTCGCGCTGCGCGCCGTCGAACGCAGCGTGAATCACTCCGTCCAGGCGCAAGTGCGGATCGATACCGCTCGCCGCCGCGACGCGCGCGCTAAACGCGGGATACTCCCGGAGCGATGCGGCGCACAGACGCACGAGCGCTGCGTCGCGCACGCGCTCCGTGTACGGCGCCAGCATGCCGGCCGCCGCCCACGACGCCGCGCCCGCCGGTTCGCCCCGATCGACGACGCGGACGACCGCGCCTCGCTCGGCGAGCTCGAAGGCGATCGCGAGGCCGATCACGCCCGCCCCGACGACCACCACGTCCCCCGTGCGGCTCACGCTACATGCCGATGTAGACCGGGCCCTCGCCGCCTTGCGGCGGCACCCACGTGATGATCTGATAGGGATCCGCGATGTCGCACGTCTTGCAGTGAACGCAGTTGGTGAAGTTGATCTGCAATCGGCCTTGGAATTTCCCGTCCGCGGGTTCGAACAGCGGCTCGTACACCGCCGCCGGACAAAAGTAACGGCACGGGTTCCCGTACTCGACCGTGCAGCGGTCGCGGCAGATGTCCGTGTCGGAGACGATCAGGTGACACGGCTGGTTCTCTTCGTGCATCGTCCCGCTGTTGTAAACGTCGGTCAGCTTGTCGAAGGTCAGCACGTTGTCGATCGGCGCGCGCGGCGTCTCCTTGGGCCGCCAGCCCATCTTCTGCATGCGCGCGTAGCCCGGCTCTCCCGGAAGCTTGTCGCGAAACCCGAATCCGGCGCCGCCGGTGAGCGTCGATAGCCCGGCGTTGATCAATCCCGGGAGCATGCCCTTGGCGAATCCCTGATGGAAGTTGCGCGCGGTGCGCAGCTCGGCGTACGCCCACGAGTCCCTGAAGCGCCGCTCGTAGGAAGACAGCGTCTCCGCGTCGCTCGCGCCCGCTTGCAGCGCCTCCCAGATCGTCTCGGCCGCAAGCATCCCGGACTTCATGCCCAGATGAATGCCCTTGAGGCGCATGCCGTTCAAGAATCCAGCGGAATCGCCGACGATCAGCAGTCCGTCCGCGTATAGGCGCGGCATCGCGAACAGGCCGCCCTCGGGAATGGCCTTCGCGCCGTACCGAATCAGCTTCGCGCCCTCGAGCATCTTGCGAACGGCCGGATGCAGCTTTATGCGCTGCAGCTCGTTGTGCGGATCGGTCGTCGGATTCGCGTAATCGAGTCCCGTGACGAATCCAATGTCGAGCACGTTGCCACTCATCCCGTAGATGAACCCGCCGCCGAACGTCTCCGGCGGCAGCGGATAACCGAGCGTGTGGATTACCGCGCCGGCCTTGAACCGATCGTCGGGCAGCTGCCACAGCTCCTTGACGCCCGCGGCATATACTTGCGGCTCGCGCCCGGCCTCGAGCGCGAGACGCGCCGCGGCCTGCTTCGCAAGCGTACCGCGCGGGCCTTCGCCGAGCACGACGATCTTCGCCAGGATGTCGGCCCCCGGCTCGTAGTTGGATTTCGGCTGCCCGTTGTGATCGAGCCCCTTGTCGCCGGTTCGCACGCCGATCGCGCGATTCTCGTGCCACAGCAGCTCTTGCCCGGGGAACGCCGGAAAGACTTGCGCGCCCACGTCCTCGGCGCGCTCGCCCAGCCATTTGCACAGCTTCTGCAGCGACGTGACGTACTTACCGTGATTGCGCAGCGGCGGCGGGACCAGCGGCGCACTGATCTTGCCGCGCTCCGTCAAGAACCAGAGCTCGTCGCTCGTAACCGGCGATTCCACCGGCGCGCTATCGCGCCATGCGGGGAGCAGCTCGTCGAGCGCGCGCGGATCCATCACGGCGCCCGAGAGCCCGTGATGCCCGACCTCGCCGCCCTTCTCGATCACCATCACTTCGAGTGCGCGGCCCGCCTCTTGCGCGAGTTGGCCCAGCCGAATCGCCCCGGCGAGGCTCGCCGGGCCGGCGCCCACGAAAAGAACGTCCACTTCGAGCCGGTCGCGTTCGGGCATAGGGACAGGCTAGTTAAACGCGGCGGAAGCAGAATCCTCAAAACCCATGAATGTCACAGCGCGCCGCAGTTTCGGCAGCGACAACAACGCCCCGGTTGCGCCCGAGATCCTGGAGGCGATCGTCGCCGCCAACGCCGGCGACGCCGTCGGGTACGGCGACGACGCGTGGACCGCCCGGGCGATCGATCGGCTCAGGGAGCATTTCGGCCGGGGCACGGACGTTTATTTCACCTTCAACGGCACCGGCGCGAACGTCGCCGCCCTCGGGTCGCTGCTGCGCCCGTGGGAGGCCGTCCTGGCTCCGGCCAGCGCGCATCTTCAAACGGACGAATGCGGCGCGTTCGAGCGGTTTTCCGGGTCGAAAGTAATTCCGATCGCGACGCATGACGGCAAGCTGCGGCCCGCCGACGTCGAGCCCCATCTCAAGGCGGGCCACGACGTGCATTTTCCGCAGCCGCGCGCGCTCTCGATCTCGCAGGCCACGGAGCTCGGCGGCGTGTACGAACTCGCGGAGCTGCGCGAGCTGTGCGCCTTCGCGCACGAGCGCGGGCTGCTCGTTCATCTCGACGGGGCGCGCCTCTCGAACGCGGCCGTCGCGCTCGGCGCGACGCTGCGCGAGACGTCGGTCGACGCGGGCGTCGACGTGCTCACCCTGGGCGGCACGAAGAACGGGCTGATGCTCGGCGAAGCGATCTGCTTCTTCGAGCCGAAGCTGCACGCGCAGGCCGCCCCGTTCGTGCGGAAGCAGGCGATGCAGCTAGCCTCAAAGATGCGCTACGTCGCGGCCCAGTTCGAGGCGCTGCTCGCGGAGAATCGATGGGCGCGCTACGCCGCGCACGCCAACGCGATGGCGGCCCGGCTGCACCAGGGCGTTCGCGGCATCCCGGGCATACGCGTCACGAGGCCCGTTCGCTGCAACGCCGTCTTCGCGACGCTCGAGCGCGAGGCCATCGAGCGAATCCGCGACGACTTCTTCTTCTTCGTGTTCGACGAGGCGCTGCCCGAGGTGCGCTGGATGACCCACTGGGCGACGACGCCGCAAGACGTCGACGACTTCGTCGACTGCGTCAGAGCCGCGGCGGCGGGTCCTCGCCGTGAAAGTAGTCGAGCTGCGGACTCGCCGCGACCATCAGCGAGCGAAGGTCGTCCTTGAGCGGCACGTCGGTGTCCACCAGCAGCTTGTCGGAATCGGGATAGTAGCACGCCTCGACGTCCTCGTTGCGCGCGAGCAGGATGACGGTCGCCGGCGCGTCGCTCTCGTTCATGAGCTGATGCGTCCCGCTCTCGCCGATAGGCAGCGCGATGAAGTCGCCCTTGCGGCAGCGGATCGTTCCGGCTAAGGTCCGCACGCTCGGCTCGCCCTCGAGGACGAAGAACAACTCCTCCTCGCGCGCGTGGGCGTGGAGCGGGCAGAAGCGCTGCCCCGGCCCGAGCGTGCTGACGCGGTAGCCCAGCCTGCGCGCGCCGATCGCGCAGCCCACCTCGGCGTCGCGAACGTGATAGACTCCCGGCTGTTCGACGCGCTCGTCGCGTTCGTCGCGAACGTCCAGCTCGTCGAGGTTGATGCGATGGATCTCCCCGCCCGCGCGCGCGAAGAGCAGCCGGTACAGCGCCGCATAGGCGCCGGCGAAGATCGGCTGGCCGAAGGAGAGTAGCAGCGTATCGGGATTCTCGCGCAGGATCGCGCGTAGCCCCAGCGCGGCCTTGCGCGCGTCCGCGTAGTCGCTCTCCGGGGGCATCGAGAGTGCGCCGGCCGGCGAGCCGAAGAGCGCGTCGCCCGCCACGACGGTCCGCGCGCCGGCAACGTTTACGGCAAACTCGTGCGCCCTGCGCTGATGCGCGAGCCGGATGGCGAACGCGCCCGCGAAGAGCGCCTCGCGGTGTGCCGGCGCCGCGACGACGTCGGCACCAAAGCGCGCCGCGAACTCGTCCGCCGCGCCGCGGCGGCTCGGCGTCATCACGACGATGCGCGCGATTCCCCCAAGCGCCGCGATTTCATCGCGCGTCGCATCGTCGAGCGGCAGCGGATCGACGAGCGCGTTGCCGGCGCCGGCGACGAACAGGTAGGCGTGGGCTGCGAACGGATCGCCCGCCAGCGACTGCGACAGCGCGTACGCGTTCGGGATCCGCAGCGGCTGGAGCATGCCTACGCCGTCCAATCCAGCATCGCTTCCCACTCGGGCTTCGGGAAGAGCTGTTTGGACTTGATGGCCTCGACGTACTTGCGCTTGCCGGCGCGATTGCCCTTACCCAGCATCAGGCCGCCGACAAGCCGGCCATCCCAGAAGAACAGCGCTCGATACCACTTCTTCTCGCGATCGATCTTGCGCCGGACCTCCAGATCCGAACGAAGGTCGGTCCCCAGGCCGAACTGCGTGATCGTTTGTCCCTTGAACAGCAGCGACGAGTATTCGGGGACATCGTGATACTTCTCGCTGCCGCCCATCATGTTCTGCGCGGCGACCTTGCCGTGCGCGCCGGCATTGTTCCAGGTCCCCATGCGGTAGCGTAGCTCAAGAATCGGATCGTAGAAGTCCGCGACGTCTCCCGCGGCGTAGATGCCCGTGACGTTGGTCTCCAGATGGTCGTCGCACAGGATGCCGTTCTGGCTCGTCTCGATCTCGGTGCCGTCACAGATCTCGGTGTTCATCGCGAGGCCGAAGCCGTAGGCGTAGCATTCCGCCGCGATCTCGGCTCCAGAGCTCGTCTTGACCTTGGTGATGACGCCGTTGGAGCGCACGAACTCCGCGACCTCCTCGCCGTAGTGCATGTGGACGCCGTCCGCCGCGGCCGCTTCGTTCAGCAGCGCGCCGGCCTCCTCGTCGATGATGCGGTGCAGCCCGCGCGGGCCGCGCATCAGCCAGTGCGTCTCCATGCCGCGCGACGCGAAGGCCTCGGCCAGCTCGTAGGCGATGAACGACCCGCCGATGGCGACCGCGGCGCGGCTCCGGTCGATCTGCTCGGAGATCGCGCGGGTGTCGTCCAGGTATTGGAACGGAAAGAGGTTGGCCGCACCCTCGGAGCCGGGCTTGCCGATCGGATTCGGGCGTCCGCCGGTCGCGATCAGCAGCGCGTGGTACGGATAGGTCTTGCCGTCCACCTCGACGACGCGCTCCTGCGGAACGACGCGCTCCACGTGCGTGCGCAGGCGCAAGTCGATGCGATGCTCCTCGTGCCATGCGACGCTGCGGATCATCACCTTCGCCTCGGGTATCTGCCGGCGCAGCATCGGGGGCAGCGAGATGCGGTTGTAGAGCGAGTACGGCTCGTCGCCGAACAGCGTGATCTCGCACGCCGGATCGTGCTTGCGCAGCTGCTCGGCAGCCGTAGTCCCGGCGAATCCGTTGCCCACGATCACGTAGCGCCGGAGCTCCGAGTTGGTCACGCGGCGTGGAGGGCGAGTCCGAGCATCATCTCGTAGCCGATCTCGAGCGCCCGCTCGTCGATGTCGAAGCGCGCGCTGTGCTGCGGCTGCGCGCCCACGCTCGGCCCGCGCGAGCCCACGAGAAAATACGTGCCCGCGCGCTGCTGCTGCATGAAGGCCATGTCTTCCGACCACATGACGATCTCGTGCGGGTCCACGAGCTTTTCGGCGCCGACGACGCGCCGGCCGACGTCGCGCACGGCCGCGTTGACGGCCGCGTCGTTAACCGTCGGCGGATAGCCCCAATGATAATCGAAGCGATACTCGAGCCGCAGCGCCTCGCACACGCCGCGAATCAGGCGCTCGATGCGCTCCGGCAGCCCCTTGCGCACGTCCGCGTCGAACGCGCGCACGGTCCCCTGCAGGTGAGCGCGCTCCGGAATGACGTTGAACGTCGTGCCGGCGTGCAGCGCTCCGACCGTGACCACGACGGGATGTCGCGGGGATATCTCGCGGCTAGCAACCGTCTGCAGCATCGTCACCAACTGCGCGGCGCCGACAACCGGGTCGACGGCCGCGTGCGGCATGGCGCCGTGGCCTCCCTTGCCGATCAGCTCGATGTCGAAGCGATCCGACGACGCGAAGAACGGACCGTCGCGAATGCCGACCTTGCCCGCCTCGAGCCCGCTGTACACGTGCAGCGCAAACGTGCGGTCGACGTGTGGATTCTCGAGCGCGCCGTCGTCGATCATGAGTTTATTGCCCGCGAGGCCCTCCTCGCCCGGCTGGAAACAGAACACCAGCGTGCCGGAGACTTCGTCCTTGCGGTCGCGCAGCGCGCGCGCCGCACTCAAGAGGATCGCCATGTGCGCGTCGTGGCCGCACGCGTGCATCACGCCCGCGTTGCACGACCGGTAGGATACGTCGTTGAGCTCTTCGACCGGCAACGCGTCCATGTCGGCGCGCAGCAACGTCACCGGTCCCGGCCGGCCGCCCGGCAGGGTCGCGAGAACGCCGGTCTTGCCG
This sequence comes from Candidatus Cybelea sp., assembly GCA_036522095.1. GTDB lineage: Bacteria > Vulcanimicrobiota > Vulcanimicrobiia > Vulcanimicrobiales > Vulcanimicrobiaceae > Cybelea. Next base: position 6,888 of record DATDGN010000123.1, read on the forward strand.
ACGCCGCTGCGAATCGCATCGAAGCCGAATCCGCGCAGCTCGCGCTCGATGAACGCGGCGGTCTCGTGCTCCTCCAGCGACAGCTCCGGATGAGCGTGAAAATGGCGCCGGTAGCGAACGAGCTCGTCGATCACTTCGCCTCCGGCGCGATCGGCTTGAACCACAGCTGATGATTCGCGTAGTCGAAAATGAGATTGAAATCGCTCAGCGTGTCGCGCCCGATCAGGCCGTCGTAGTCGCGCTCCTGCGCGTAGCTCGCCGACGGCACCACGACCTGGACGTCGCCGAAGACCCAGTCGCCGAGGACGAGGTTCTTCATCGTTATGTGCTTGATGCCGAACGGCTTGCCGCCCAGCGTCACCATCTCTTCTTGATCCGGCGTACCCGGCGGCACCCTGTTCGGGAATTTCGTGAAGTAGTGCGGATACAGCGTCGAGTAATCCGCACCCAGATCCGCGATGAAGTAACCCGGCGCGCCGCTGTACGACGCGCGCAGGACCGGAACGCCCCAATCGAGCCGCAGCGGCAGCGCGGACCATCCGCTCGCGGCGAGATTCGACGGCGCCGAGCGGTGCAGGGTGAGGGTTTCGTGCTGGAAGTTCACCTCGAGCGCGCCGCTCCCGATGAAGTCGGCTCCGAGCAATCCGACGACGCGTCGTTCGGGGAGCTGCTCTTCGAACGCCGCGGTCGAGAGCGTCACGTTCTTGGCGACCAGGCCCGCGACCGTGAGATCCGGCGCCTGCGCGTTCGCCAGCGTGAAGTCGCCGGCAAAGCTGACCGTCACGAGCCCGCTGAGGCTCATTCCCAACTCGCGCGCGACTTGCGGGTCGATGAGCAAGTCGGCGCTGCCGGAGTCGAGCAAGAAGTCCAAGCCGCGTCCCGCGATCGACACGGGAACGATGATCCCGTTGTTCGTGAAGCGCGCGGGGATGGCGACTGCGTCGCGATTCCCTAAGTCGAGCAGCGGACGCGACGACGGCACCGCGAAGTCGAGGGTGCCCGCGGTAACGGTCTCGAAGGTCAGCACCTTGGTCTCCGCCGCGAGCGTACCGTCGCGTTCGTAGTCGATCCGATGGGCCAGCGTGCTTCCCGACACCGAGCGGTAGTCACCGTAGTCCCACGTCTGTTTGTGTCCGTCGTAGTCCGTCATCTCCAGACGGCTCAGCAGATAGCTGTGCGCGTCGTAGTAGCGGCGTTCGACGAGGCCGTCGCTAGGCGTAACCTCGACGACGAAGTCCGGCACTGCATCGATCGTCACCCCGAGCAGTCGCACGCCGCTCGTCGCCGCATCGGGCTGGCGAATTGAAACGGCGAACGGATCGACCTCTTGGTATAGGCTCGAGGACGGGAGCACCAGGCCGTTGTCGTCCTGCTGCCAATGCCGGCCGCCGTTGGAGCCGTACGACGAAACGAAGCGTCCCTGCCGCACCGTCGTTCGGTAGTCGCTGCCGTTCGAAAACGTCTCCGAGGTCCAGACGTCGCCGCCGTGCGACACCGTGCGAGTGACGAGATGAAACGCGTCGGGCTCGACCGATCCGGCGGAGTGCCGGTTGCGTTCGAACAGCTGAGCGACGGTAATCGTCGCGGGGGCGTAACGCTCCGCAGCTCCGGCGGCTTGCGCAACGAGGACTGCCAGCGCTGCTAGAGCGGCGGCGCTGGAACCCAGGAACCGCGTCATCGCC
>DATDGN010000124.1:0-3822 GCA_036522095.1 Candidatus Cybelea sp.
GTCATGGATCGCTGCGAGAGACTCGCGCGAACGCTCGAACGCGAGGCGCGCAGCCGGAGCGTCGCTCTGCCCCACGCACGCGGCGCCGAGATACGCGTAGGCGTTTCCGAGTCCGCGCGCGTCGCCGGACTTGGTGCAGCGCGTCACGAGCCGGCGCGCGGTATGCTCGAGCGTCTCGAAATCGGAGCGGCGTTGTGCCGCCTTCGCCGCTTCAACGAGCTGCTTGGTGGTCACGTCTTCGCCGCCCCCGGCGGCAGCTCGAGCCATGGGAAACCCTCGACGACGGTCATCGTGTAGAACGAGGCGCCCGCGGTGGTGCGAAAATCGATGTGGCTGCGCGTCGTCGCGAGATTGAAGCGCCGGCACCGCTCTCCAGCTGCGTCAACACGAGATCCGCCGGCTTCGAGATCCGCATGCCAGCAGCGATTACGACGATGCTCTTCCGATGCCCTAGTTCGAGATTAGCATCTCGGAGGTGCTCGACATCGTCAGCGTGAGCTTCGAGACGAACGGCGCGACGAACGTGAACGGATACTGTACCGTCACCTCCGCCACGCAGCCCGGTGCGTTGCTGCCGCTGCACGCCGGAAAGCCCAGGTTCGCGGTGATGTTCGAGGCCTTCATCGCCCCCTCGGACAGGCTTTGCACGTAGGTTTGGACGTCGGACGATTTCGCATTGCAGTGATCCAGCTGGGTGCACTGCGAGCCTCGCACGATCGCCCAGCGCGCGCCCTGACGCGCCGCGTTGGCCACGAACGAGTACGTGTAGAGCGCGCGCGCAAAGTCCATGATCCCGAGGGTGAGCAACAGGAGCACGCCCATGACGAGCGCCGTCTCCGCCAGCGTGCTGCCGCGCTCGCCGTTGCGCGGCCTCACTGGTAGACTACCCGCATCATTGCGCTGCCCGAGACGGGCACGTTCGTCGGAATTCCGGGATAGTTCAGCAGCGACTTATACGTGCCGCTCACTTGAACCGCAACGTAATAGATCGTGTTCGATGGTGGCGACGAACCGCTCGATACAGAGCACGGCGCGGGCGCCCCGCCGCTGAATGAGCACAGATGCTTGGTGGTGACCGTCCAGGTCGATAGGTTTTGACCGTCGATGCGCGCGGCGTTCGTGATCCCCGCGGTATCGATGGCTCTTCCCGTGTCCTGCGCCCCGTACTGAACGCCGGCGCGGGCCGCGTTGGCTGCGAGGATCCCGTAGTAGGCGTAGCGGCCGACCTCGATCAGCCCGACCAGGAGGAACAGCATGACCGGCAGCACGATGGCGAATTCGACGAGGCTCGTGCCGGAGGTGTCGTTAGTCATCCTTCTCATTCCGCTAGCACCGCCTTTCTGATGATCGACTGACCGCCGGGCGGAGAACCGAAGTCCAAGGCGTTGCCGCCGTTGAAATTCCAGCCGCCAAAGACAAGTACCACGTAGCCTCCGTTCGCGCCGTTGAAGTTGACCGACGACGCGCCCGGCGCGTAGAACAGGCCGGTGTAGCTGTTGCTGCTGCCGTTGAAGTTCGGGTTGCCCGTATTCGTGGGCACCTGATAGTACAGCACGCCGCTATTGGGGCCGCTCGACGGCGGGGTGAGCGTCACTTTAGCGCCGTTGAAGTTCGGAGCCGAGCCGCTCGCCGTCACGTAGATCGTCACGCCGTTGCCGGTGATGGTCGAGCCGTTGAAGTTCGAGCTGCCGTTGAGCACGTACGTCCCCGGGTTCAGCGTCACGTTCGCGCCGTTCAGGTTGAGATTGCTGTAACACCCCGGGTTCAGCACGCCGGCGTAGCCGTTTCCGTTGAACGACGTGCACGAGCCGCTGGAGGGCGGATTGTTCGTGAGGTACGTGCAACCGGCGATCTCCGGGCACGGGTCCTCTACCGGCAGCATCGGTGCGGGCGTGGCCGCCGTGAACACGGCGCCGTTCTCGTTCGGCTTGCCACCGCCATAGGTGATGCTGGGCGCGTTGATACGCGCGCCGTTGAAGTTTGCGGTATCGTTGATCAGGATGCCGCACTTCGACGTGATGTTGGCGCCGTTGAAGTTCGAGTTGGTCGTCATGTTGAGCAGGTAGATGCAGCCGGTGCCGGCGCCGCTCGACGACAGGGTCGCGACCGCCTTGGTCGTCTCGTTCATGCCGCCGGCGTATCCATAGAACTTGCTGAACCACGTCGCCACGTGGGTCCTGTGAATCTGCACCGAGACGGCGCAGCTGTCGCTGGCGAACGTCACTGCCGGCGGATTGCTGACCGCGACGGTAACGTTGTTGCTGCCGTCCGTGTAGCCGCCGCTCGTCGCGTCGTTCTTAGCGGCGGTCACCGCCGCGCCCGGATTGGGGCAGCCGCTGTACAGCAGCTGTTGCGCCCCGCCGAGGGCGGCCGCGTCCGTGGCGTTCTGCTGCTCGTGCTGCGCGTAGCGCCAGTAGCCCACGTCGATCGCCATGCCGCCGAATCCCATCAGGGCCGCGAGGCAGACCGCAATCAGCGGCAATACCTGGCCGGCCTCTCCCTTGTGCCTCATCAAAATAGCTCTCCTTCGTACAGGCTGGACAAGAGACTACAAAGGCCGTGCCTGTAAGCACGACCAAAAACCGAGGGCCCTCTTGAGCCCTCAGGGATTATGCCACCGAACCCGTTGACGCGTCAACAAAATTTAACGCCGCCCGCAGGGGTGGGGCCGGCGGAAGCCAAAAAGCTGCCCTTCCAAGCCGCCGCTTTAACGAGCGGTTGCTTGCTTTGTTTGCAAATCGCTAAAAAGGAGCTAGGATGCTTACCACGCTCACGATGATGCTTCGCGACGACAACGGCGCCACGATGGTCGAGTATGGCCTGATGATCGGGCTCGTCGCGCTGGTCGCCCTCACGGCGATCAAGCTGCTCGGATCGAACCTCAGCACGCTCTTCAACACCGTCGCCACCACGATCTAAGGCGCGGCAGCACGCCGAGGGCCGGAGCCAGGGCCGGCCCTAAGGAGCCACCGTTACCGGTTGGACAACGCTTTCCTGACCGAATCCGTCGGTGAAGCTTGCCACCACGGTGTAGCGGCTCGGAATGGTAACGGCGGGCGCCTGTAGCGTGACGACGTCCGCCGCCGCACCGGCGTTCAGCCCCGTCACCTCCCGTGACTGGGAGTCGTTGAGAGCGATCCGCATGCCGTTTCTCGGCGAGATGATGCGGACGCGTATCGTACCTCCGCTACGGACCGTCGGGGTCAGTACCTCGAAGGTTCCGTTCTCATTGGGGCTCGCGTTCGTCGCGCCGGTTCCCGTTTCGTCGTCGCCGGCGATCGCGACACCCGGACTCGCGTCGGCGCGCCTCGCGGGCGAGGCCACAGCGAGTCCGGCCATCGACTGCGCGATCGAGCGGCCGCGCTTCACGTGCACGAGCACGCGCATCTCGCGCAGGCTTGGCACCGCCGGCACGACGAGCCGCGTCTGGCCGCCGTGTGAGAACGGCTGCTGCGCCCAGATCGTCCCGTCCGCGCCGAGCAGGCGGACGTAGCCGCCGTCGCCGGCGGCGGCGTACGCGACGTCGATCCGCTGGCCCGGCTTGGCGACCGCCGGCGTAACCGTCACGTCTTGGATTTGCGCGGAGCCGGGGCCGTGCGCCGGCAGCGTGTTGAGCACGCGCGTCTCCTTCGTGGTTCCGAGCGGGCCGGCGAGCACCATCTGCAGCGTGTACGCGCCGGGATCGTTCGACGCCGGTAGCGCGACGCGCAGCGTCCCGGAACGATCGGCGAGCTCGCCACCCTGCAGCCGGCGGCCGTCGGGCGCGGTGACGCTATACGACAACCGCCCCGCGCCGGATGCGTCGTAGTCGGCGCTCACGGT
>DATDGN010000125.1:0-16798 GCA_036522095.1 Candidatus Cybelea sp.
ACCGTCTCGTCCGGTACCGCATAGCCGTAGCGGGCGTGGTGGGCGCGATGGAAGCGTTGCGCGACAGCGGCGGGATCGGGGTCGTGGTCGATGGTCAGCTCGAAGCTCTGCCCGCGATAGCGCGCGTCGTACTCGCGGCGGAACGCGATCGTCGCAGAGGGCGCGCCCTGCGCGAGCAGCTCGCCGCGCGCGCGCGATTCGCTTTCGTCGAAGAATCGCGCGAGCGCCGCACCGTCGGCGTCGCCGGTCGCGCGCAGGATCGGGCGCACGTCGTTGACGTGCAGGTCGGCCTCGAGCAGGCCGAACGCCGAGAAGAGCCCGGGGTGCGCGGGAACGAGTACGCGCGCGATTTGCAGCTCGCCGGCGACGGCGCACGCGTGCAAGGGGCCGCCGCCGCCGAAAGCGACGAGCGCGAAATCGCGCGGATCGAGGCCGCGCTCGACGGTGACGATGCGCAAGACTTTCGCCATCGCGTCGTCGACGAGCGCGACGATCCCGGCGGCGGTTGCCTCGACGCCGCGTCCGAGCCGCTCCGCCAGAGCCGCGATGGAAGCGCGCGCGCGCGGCGCGTCGATCTTAAATGCGCCGCCGAGCAGATGCTCCGGATGCAAGCGTCCCAGTACGACGTTCGCGTCGGTGACGGTCGGACGATCGGAGACGCCGTAGCACGCCGGTCCGGGATCGGCGCCGGCCGAGAGCGGGCCGACGCGCAGCGCGCCGGCGGCGTCGATCCACGCGATCGTTCCGCCGCCCGCGCTCACCTCGGCCAGATCGACGAAGGGAAAGCGCACGGGATAGCCGCTGCCCTTGACGGCGCGTCCGCTGTGCGTGCGGCCGGCGGCCTCGAACTCGTGGGCGACCTGCGCCACGCCGTCGAGGATCGTGCCGGCTTTAGCCGTCGTCCCGCCCATGTCGAACGAGAGCAGACGCGGCGCGCCGGCGCGCCGTGCGAGCGCAGCCGTCGCGATCGCGCCGCTCGCGGGGCCGCTCTCCACGATCGCGGCCGGCCGCGCCGCGACGCGCTGCGCAGCCGCCATCCCGCCGTCGCTGCGCATCACGTACAGCGGCGTGTCGATCCCGTTCTCGCGCAGCTCGGACACGAGCCGCTCGAGATACGCCTCGACGATCGGCGCCAGCACGGCGTTGACAACCGTCGTCGAGAAGCGCTCGTATTCGCGATACTCGGGATCGACTTCCGACGATCGCGTGATCCGCACCCCGGGCAGCGCGGCCGCGATCGCGTCCGTCACGCGGCTCTCGTGCGCGGCGTTCGCATAGGAATGCAGCAGACACACCGCGACCGCCGCGACGGCGCGGCGTTTCAGCTCCACGCAGACCTCCGCGACGGAGGACTCGTCGAGCGGCTCGACGACGTTTCCGAGATGGTCCATGCGCTCGCGCACCGTCAAGCGATCGCTGCGCGCGACCAGCGGGCGCGGGCGCTCGACGAAGAGGTTGTAGACTTCGCTGCGGTTCTGGCGCCCGATCTCGATGACGTCGCGGAAGCCGTGCGTCGTGACGAGCGCCGTGCGCGGCAGCTCGAGCCCGAGCTGGCCGAGCAGTGCGTTGGTCGCGATCGTCGTCGAGTGGGCGAGGAACTCCAGCGCGGGCCGCGGCTCGTACGCGCGCAGCAGAGCGATCAGCGCCTGCATCGCGGCGCGCTGCGGCTCGCGCGGCGTGCTCGCGACCTTGCGCGTGACGGCCCGTCCGCTCCACGACTCGACCGCGACGAGATCCGTGAAGGTGCCGCCGATGTCGATCCCCACGCGCAGCGCGCGCTCCACCGCCATGGGCGCGCCTTTCGACGCGGCAGCGCAACGCGCTTGTCCGATTTCGCGGACTCCGGAGCGGGAGGACCGCAAGCCGCCCTCCAATGCTCACTATCCGGCCATGCAGGTCGAACGTGTTTTTGGGCTCGCGCATGCTCGACCCGACTCGGCTAGCCGCCTGTACCGAAGCAACGTGAAGTAACGCCGCCTCGCGGGCTCAAGAGTCGACAGGTTTTCGTGAATCAGACACGTTTCGTCATCCCGTCCGTCTCGGCGCTTGGGCTGGCGTGGCTTCTCGCCGCGTGTTCGGGCGCCTCAGGAGGGATGACGCCTTCCGGCGTCGCCCCCGGTTCGCAAACATTAACGCACAACGCGCTCGTCGCGGAGCAGACGTACCGGCCGATTACGCTGAACGGGCATCCCGAGTGGGTCTTCCGCCTCGGATACGTGTCCAATCCGAACGTCGCCAGCCGTCCAAACGCCGACGGCACCTGCTCATCACCGCAGTTGTCGCTGCCCAATTGGACGAGCTCGTTCAGAAATGGCGCCTCCACATACTGTTATCAGATGATCGGTGTGCGGCCGAAGAGTACGGCCGGAGGAACCACGCTGACGACGCAAGTCTACGCGTATAAACTGACGTTCTCCGACGGTAGCGTTTTCGACCCGACGGCGGTAAACCGGAGTTGCGACTCCGTTTCGCCATACAAGCGCATGACCGACTCGCCGTTGTACAACGCAGCGCCGATCGTTAACGGTAAGGTCAAGCTCGGCACGATTCAGTATGAAGACGCGCAGTCCGTCGGCGAGTGGTACAAGTTCGTCAAAGCCGACGGGAAGTATGCTGTCAACCTTCGAGATACCGGTAAGCCGTTAGTCATTAGCCTGTCGGTACCGGCCGGCGAGGGACACACGGAGACGATATCCGGCTTCTGCAACGGCGTCATCGGCTTGGTCAACGTGAACTGGCTCTCGAGTCAAATCAGCACGGCGAAGTGGTCGGTCCATCAAGTCTCCGTCGTACTCCTCTGGGACGTCTTTCAGACGAGCGCGACCTTTATCTACGGTGGCTACCATACGTTTTACCAGAATAAAAAGGGTCAGAACGGCATCGCCAGCGTGATCACGATGAGCAATCCCGGCGCCTTCTCGGAAAAAGGCATTCAGGACGTGCACATCGCCGCGCACGAATTCGGCGAAGCGATCAACGATCCGTTCGGCAGCGACACGGTCCCGGCGTGGGGCCACATCGGCCAGCAGCCAAACTGTCAGAACAACCTCGAGGTGGGCGACCCTCTGACCGGCACCGTGTACGACGGCGGCGCGGGCATTAAGCTCAAGGGCTTCACGTATCACCCCCAGGAGCTGGTTTACTTCAACTGGTTCACGCAGCAGACGAAGTACGGCGGATATGGTGCGGACGGCGTCTATTCGATGAGCGGCACCTTCAAAACTCACGCGGTGCTTTGCACCTGATAAACGCGTAACGAGCAATTTGAAATATCGCCCTGCGCTCAGGGCGAGAAAGCGATAGTTTCATGCAGCAGACACGTTTTGTCGCACCGGTCCTATCGGCGCTCGGACTGGCGTCGATTCTCGCCGCGTGTTCCAATTCGCCAGGCGGCGTAACGCCTTCACCTCTCGCGCCCGGTTCGCAACTGTGGCGAATGCACAATTCGGCGGCCGCCGCCGGCCGGCAGTACGCGTACATCTCGGATTGGGTTAGGGGCGCCGTGGACACCTATGCCATCGACGCAAAGAGCGGGGCGCTAAGATCGCTGGGGTTGACCGTGATGATAGTGCCCGGCGGAACTCAGCCCGTAACAATCGATCCGACGGGAAAGTTCGCCTATGTGGCCGACAACGCCGCGAACGTCGTGTACGCCTTTAGCATTGATGCAGCCACCGGTGCATTGACGCCGGTTTCGGGCTCGCCGTTTGCAGCTGGTACGCAGCCCGACGGCGTTACAACCGACCCCAAGGGTAGGTTTGCGTATGTCGCCAATTCTGGGTCGGACAACGTTTACGCTTATGCCATCGATTCGAGCAGCGGCGCTCTGACGCCAGTCAAGGGTTCCCCGTTTACGGTGAACGGCGCCGCCCCGTACTGGGTCGGAATCGATCTCCGGGGCAAGTTCGCCTACGTCCCATGCTATAGCTCGAGCGACGTCGCGGCCTTTAGCATTAACGCGCGCACCGGCGCACTGAAAACCATTGCCGGATCTCCGTTTGCCGCAGGCAGCAATCCCAGTTGGATGGCGGTGGATCCGAACGATAAGTTCGCCTATGTTACGAACCTCGGTTCGAACGACATCTCCGCCTACGCCATCAATGCAAAGAGCGGCGCGCTCAAACCCGTTCCGAAGTCGCCGTTTAGGGCCGGCGGTGGCCCCTACCCCCTCATAATTGATGCGACGGGTAAATTCCTGTACGACGGCAATTTGAGCTCGTTCAACGTTTCCGCATACACCATAAGCCCGGCGAGCGGTGCCCTGACGGCGGTGAAGGGATCGCCGTTTCCGACTGGCCTCAATCCTCAGAACGTAGCCGTCGATTCGACGACGAGCTTTCTCTACGTCGCCAACTATGGCACCAACTACTTTGCGCAGGGCAATATCTTCGGCTATGCGATCGACAAGACGAGCGGAGCGCTGAAGAAATTGAAGGGATCGCCCTTTGCGCGGGGCGGTCACTACACAGGCGTCGCTATCTGCAAGGTCGTCGGCAGTACGTGCCGCCCGCCGTTACCCTTATGATCACTGGCCGGCGGCGGCTTTGCGCATCGCGTTGATGTCGAGCTTCACCATCTCCATCATCGCGGCCATCGCGCGCTGAGCGCGCCCGCTATCGGGATCGCGGAACAGCTCGAGCATGCCTTCCGGCACGATCTGCCAGGTGACGCCGAACTTGTCGCGGATCCAGCCGCACTGCATCGTCTCGCCGCCGGGCAGGAGCTTCTCCCAGACCTCGTCGACGTCGGCCTGCGTCTTGCAGCTCACGACGAACGACACGGCCGACGACGCCTTCAGGTCGAATTGCGTGCCAAGCTCCTCGCCGTCGGGCTTGGTGCGCCCTCCGTTGAGCGCGACGAAGTCGGTGCCGTCGAGCACGAAGTCGATCGTCAAGACCGAGTCCCCTTCGCCCCAGCGATTGATCGAACCGATCTTCGAGTTCTTGAACGTCGCGACGTAAAAGTTGACCGCCTCTTCGGCGTTGTCGTCAAACCATAAGAACGGCGTGATGTTTTGCATGATTGCCTTTCAGCTTCAGAAGCGGACGAGTTGACTCAACGAAAAGACCGCGCCTTGCGGATCTGCCAGTACGCAGCGCCGGAATCCCGGCGCGTCGTGCGGCGGCGTCACGACGCTGCCGCCGAGTTGTGGGGCCTTTGCCGCAGCCGCATTGGCGTCGTCGGTCCAGAAGTCGACGCTCCAGTGCGCCGGCACGTTCGCGGGGACGTCCGCACCCATCGGCAACGCGACCGCGACCACGTCGCGCGGAACCGGCTGCTGCGGCTCGCCACCGACGAAGCCGGGCAGTCGAAAGAGCGTGACGTCCGCGCCGCCGGGCGAAAACGTCTCGCTGTTCCAGCCGAAGACATCGCGGTAGAAACGTTTCGCGGTGTCGATGTCGCGCGTGAGCAACGCGCTCATCGCCCACGCCGCGGCCTCGTTGACGCACCCCGCGCCGACCCGATCCCGCGCCTCCCAGAGTGAGATTGCTGCGCCGGACGGATCGCTGATCACCGCGAGGCGACCGGCGGGCGGCGCGTCAGTGGGCGGCACGACGACCGCGCCGCCGGCGCTCGATGCTCGCCCGCACGCGGCGTCGAGGTCGTCGACGGCGACGTACGTGTTCCAGAAAGCGCTGGGCGGCGCGCCGCGCGGCGGCAGGGAGCTGATGCCCGCGACGTCGCGTCCGCGCAGTTGCGCGACGAAGTACTTGCCCGATGGCGTGCCCGGCGTCTCACCGGGGCCGACGATCTGCCACCCGAAGAGCGCGGCGTAGAAGCGCGTCGCGGCCTCTGGATCGGGCTGCAACGTGTCGACCCAACAGGGGACGCCGGGCGGATAGTGCGCGCGTTCGCTCATGTCTTACGCAGCCTCGACGAGATTGATCATCCACTTGATGCCGAACTTGTCGGTCAGCATCCCGAAGCGCGGCGACCAGAACGTCTTGTCGAGCGGCATCATGACGCTGCCGCCGGTGGAGAGCTTGGAGAAGATCTCGTCGATCTGCGCGCGGCTCTCTGTCTGGATGCCGAGGATGAAGTTGTCGCCGGCTTCGCCGCCGCGACCCGGCGGCGCGTCCATGACGTTGACGATTCCGGCCGGCGAGCGCAGCGTTCCGTAGACGACCTTGTCGGCCCAATCGGGCGCGACCTCTTGCGCGACCGGCGTCTGGCCGAAACGCATGATCTCGATCTCGCCGCCGAGCGCGTCGCGATAGTGCGCGAGCACCTCTTCGGCGTTTCCGTTGAATACCAAATTCGGATTGAGTTGCATTGTCGTTACTTTCCCCTTAGTGCAAGAGTTGAGTGAGCGTCGCCCGATCCTGATGCGCGAGCGCGAACCACAGGGCGGCGGATGTCCGATAAAGGGAGCCGATTGACGAGAGCAGTCATGAGCGTTCCTTCCGACGGTGAGCGGTGTGCTGGCCATCATAGCAGAGTAAACTTGTAAAAAACAAGTACCATTGCTAAAAATATATTTTGCTGTATAATAGCAAGCGTGGCGAACCGGGCTTACGGCCAGTACTGCGGCCTCGCGCGCGCGGTCGAGATCCTCGGCGAGCGCTGGGGGCTGCTCATCGTGCGCGACCTCCTGGTCGGGCCGAAGCGCTTTACCGATCTGCAGCGTGGGCTGCCGGGCATTCCGAGCAACGTCCTGACCTCGCGTCTGAAGGAGCTCGAAGCCGCAAACGTCGTCACGCGGCGCGTGTTGCCGCGGCCGGCGCGCTCGATCGTCTACGAGCTGACCGAGTACGGCAAGGAGCTCGAGGATGCGGTGATTCGCTTCGGTCGCTGGGGCGCCAAGTCGCTGGGCGAGCCGCATCCCGGCGAGATCGTCACGCCGGATTCGATGGCGATGGCGCTGCGTTCGACCTTTCGCCCCGATGCGGCGGGAGGGGTCAGCGCCGGCTACGAGCTACGGCTGGGCGACGTCGTGGTAAGCGCGCGCGTGCATGACGGTACGGTCGAGGCGGCAGCGGCGCCGCTGCCCGGCGCCGACTGCGTGATCGAGGCCGGCCCCGGCATTCGCGCGGTGATGGCCGGTGAGATGACGCCGAAAGAAGCGATCGAAAACGGCGTCGTCCGCGTCAGTGGAAAGCGCCGGCTGTTCGACCGCTTCGCCGAAATGTTCCGTATTTAAAGCGTTAGGTTGTACGAGCCGTTGGCCGGATTGCAGTCCGAGCCTTGTTCCATGCGGATGCGGAAGTTGAGGACCGAAGTGCCTTTCGCCGCTTCGACGGACCGCGGCCAGGTGTAGGTGAACGTGGCGGACTGAAGCGGCGCCAGCGGCCGTATGCTCTTAGCGTCGAGCCGGATGCCGTACTGCCAGATATCCACGAACTGCAGTGTGTTGCTCGGCTGCGTCTGGCTGCCGAAGTTCACTACGGTGCCGACGATGTGGTATTGGTTCAACTTCCCGTCGCTCGTGACGCTCTGGACCGCTACCTTCGTGATCGCCGGATTCGCGCCGGCGCAGGTGGCGGCGCTCGCCGCGACGGCGGTCTGAGCGAGCAGGAACACGACGACGGCCATCGTTCGAATCATTGCCATGCTTCCTTCCTCGTAGGGGTGGCTGCCGGTCCTATACCCGCCTAGGCCGCCGGATATTCAGGCTGCGACGCGAATGCAAGCGGCCCATGCCTAGATTCATTGTCTTGCTGCTATGCGGCTCGCTCCTTGGCGCGCTGCCCCCGACGGCCTCCCCCGACACGGCCCTGCGCGCCTCGCTCCAGAACGACCTCGACCGGTATCTGGCCGCGCGGGCCAAGGCGGAACACATCTCCGCGCTCTCGCTCAGCGTCAGCCTGCACGGCGTCCCGCAGACGATCGACGTGACGGCGGGGACGACCCGCTACGGCGGCGGCGGAGCGCCGATCACGCCCGAGACGCTCTGGCAGATCGGCAGCAACACCAAGGCCTTCACGTCCGTGCTGCTGCTGCAGCTCGAGGCCGAGCGCAAGCTGAACATCCGTCAGACCATCGGGCGATTTCTTCCGCAGTATCCCGCCTGGAAGAACGTCACGATCGCGCGTTTGCTGCACATGACCAGCGGCATCCCCGGCTACGACTCCTCGGAAAAGATGCTGCGCGACTACGCGAGCAGCCCGAACCGCCACTTCACGACCTCCGAGCTGGTGCGCTACGCGTATCCCACGACGCCGGGCGCCCCCGCCGCCACGACGGGCTACTCGTATTCGAACACCAACTACATCCTCGCCGAGATGATCGTCGAGAAGGTCACCCGTCACAGCTATACCGACGAGCTCAATCGGCGCATTCTGCGCGCGGGGCTCGGGCTCGACAGCACGTACTACCAGCCGTACGCGTATCCGCCGAGCATTACCGAGCGCATGACGGCGGGATACTTCTTTAGCCACGACGCCGACAACGCGGGCCTGGCGCCGCTGCTCGGCAGGGACATGCGCGACCTCAGCGTCTCGTGGATGCAGGGCGCGGGCGGCATCGTCTCGCGGCCGATCGACGTCACGCGCTGGGCGCGCGCACTCTACACCGGCAGCATCCTCGCGCCCAAGCAGCGCGCCGAGCTGATGAGCCTGGTCTCACAGAAAACCGGCAGACCGATCCGCAAGACGACTCTGCAAGATCCGGGCGCGTTCGGCCTCGGCGTCGCGCAGATAACGAAGCCGGGAATCGGGACCGTCTGGTTCTACGAAGGCATGACGCTCGGCTATCGTATGCTCCACCTCTACTTTCCACGGCAGGATGCGGTGATCGCGTTCGGCATCAACAGCCAGCCGGACAGCAAGCAGAATCAATCCGGTCAGCTCGCGGCGGCGATCTATAAGACGCTGCATGCCGCCGGCAAGCTGTAGTGGGCTGCCGAAACAAACCAGCGCAAGCGGCCGTAGAGGCGGCATGAACGTACGGATTCCGGCCGCCGTTGCGGCCGCATTGATCGCGCTTTCGCCCGTGTCCGCGCCGGCGCAGAGCACGCCCGCGCCGAACACGCCCGCAGCCCAGATCGCGGCCCTGCAGCTGCAGGCCGTCAGCGATTTCCTGGCGGCCTCGCCGGAGGTCGCGACCTTCCTCGGCGATTACAGCCACGACGGCGATTGGAGCGATCCGACGCCGGCCGGAATCGCGCACTTCAAGACGATGCTCGCATCCTACGAGCAGAAGATCAACTCGATCGAGATGACGGCCGCGACCCCGCAGGACGTCAACGACATCAAGTTGATGCGCGCGTTCCTCGTCGCGCAGCGGCGCGCGATCGCCGACACGGAGGCCGGCAAGGATCCGTCGGCGGCGCCGCTCACCGTGCTCGGCGCGATCTTCACGATGATCCTGCACAAGGACGAGCAAGATTCGTCGGTGTGGTGGGACCACATGATCTCGCGCATGGAGAAGGCGCCGGCGTGGATGTCGGCGCAGCGGCCGCAGATCACCCATCCGGGGCGGCTGCAGGCGCAGGTCGCGCTCAAGCAGCTCGCGCTGGCGCCGGGCCTGTTCTTCTACGTGCTCACGCCGATGTCGGCGCAGCTGCCCGCCGATCAGCGGGCGCGCTTCGCCAAGGCGCGCGACGCGCTCGTCGCGTCGATGACGGAGTGGACGAAATGGATGAAAGACAACGCTCCGAGCTGGCCGATCAACTATGCGATGGGCGCGGACGCGTACAACGCCCTGCTGCGCGACGAGCTGCTGCTGCCCTATGACGCCGATCAGATCGCGGCCATCGGACAGAAGACGCTCGACGCGGCGATCGCCGCCGAGCGCAAGATCAAGGCCGATGCGAAGGCCAAGGGCGTCAACCTCTCCAACCCGGCGCAGGCGGCGGCCAACGGCGGCGGCATGACACCCACGACGAAGGACGCGCAGTTCGCGTTCTTCCAGGCGCAGCTGGACACGCTGCGCGCGTTCATCGCGCGCAAGCGCATCGTGACGATTCCGGACTACGTCGGGAAGATGAAGATCGTCGAAACGCCTGGGTTTCTGCAGCCGATCCTGCCGGGCCCGTCGATGAATCCGCCGCCGATTCTCTCCAAGCAGGTCGACGGCATATACTTCGTGCCGCCGCCCAACCCGCAGATGGCCAAGGCGGCGGCCAACGGCGCGATCTTCGAAGACTTCGATCGCGACCGCGTGCTGATGACGAGCGGTCACGAGGGCTTCCCGGGCCACTTCCTGCAGCTCTCGATCGCCAAGCACAACGCCGATCCGGTGCGCCGCTTCTAGTTCGACAGCGTCTTCGCGGAAGGCTGGGCGTTCTACGAAGAGGCCCTGCTCGAGCGCGACGGCCTGTACGGCAACGATCTCGACGGGCGCTACGCGGTCGCGCAGTTCGAGCGGCTGCGCGGCGCGCGCGCGATCGTCGACACGAAGCTCGCGACGGGTGCGTGGACGTTCGAGCAGTCGGTGAAGTGGTTCCAGAGCAACGCCGGCGTCGACACCGACACCGCGTTGGGCGAGGTCAGCCGCTTCGCGCTCGGGCCGGGTCAGGCGTTCGACTACGCCGTCGGCAAGACGCAGATCGAGGCGCTGCTGGTGCAGTACAAGGCCAAGAAGGGCGCCGCATTCGACCTGCAGGCCTTCCACGACGATCTGCTCTCACACGGGACCGTTCCCGTGAGCGTCATCGCCAGCGAGATGCTCGCCGAGTAGCGAAGTTCGTTCGCGCAGCGCCGCGAGCTCGCGGGCCTGCCGTTCGGCGAGCCTGCGCCAGCGCGCGATCTCGCGCTGAATGCGCAGCGCGTCGAGATGGTCGTATGCCGTGCCGGCGGCCGCGCACATCGCCTCGAGCGACGCCGCCTCGTCGGGGTCGATGTCCTCGCCGCTCAAGTGCGGGCCGTACAGCGCGACCGCCTCGAGCCGCGACCGCACGAAGACCGGAACGGCGAGCACCGCGTCGCCGCTCCCGAGCCGGACGGCGTGCCGCGTGCCGAGCAGCTTCAGCGAGACGGCCGCTTCGAGCGGCTCGTCGCCGCGGATGAAAGCGCCGCTGTCGTCGCGCTTGAAGAGCGCAGAGTAGGTCAGCGCGTACGCCTCGACGGGCTCGTGCGCGAGCGCCTCGTCCACGACGGCGCCGTTCTCCGCGAAGGGCAGCCCGGCGGCGACGCCGGCGAGATGCCGCTCCGCCAGGTGCCGCCGGCGGAAGAGCAGGCCCTCGACGAAGGCTTCTATCCGCGCGTGCGCGGCCTCGAGGGAGAACGCGATGCCGATCGCGGTGAGCGCGACCAAGATAATCGTGACACCGCTTTGCTCGATAACGCGCGCCGCCAGCCACTCGATGAGCGCGAAGACCGCGAAGATCGCGCCGGTCAGGATCGTGTACACCAGCGCGCGGCTGATGACGAACGAGATGTCGAAGACGCGCTGGCGCACGACGGCGTAGGCGATCGCGAACGGGGCGATCGCGTAGAGCACGACGGCGATCCACGCGACCAC
Source organism: Candidatus Cybelea sp. (assembly GCA_036522095.1). Lineage (GTDB taxonomy): Bacteria > Vulcanimicrobiota > Vulcanimicrobiia > Vulcanimicrobiales > Vulcanimicrobiaceae > Cybelea. Next base: position 11,404 of record DATDGN010000125.1, read on the forward strand.
GTCCGACGTCGCCAGCGTGTAGGTCGTGGACCAGTAACGCGCCCATTCCGATGCATAGCTGAGCAGCGTGAACAGCACGCCCGCCATCACCCACACGAAACGCTGCCGCTGCGTGCGCGCGACGCTGAAGTAGGCGGCGACGAGCGTGACGCCCGCGATCGCGAGCAGCGCGAGCGCGCCCGCAACGGAGCCGAGCGACATCCACGGGGCGGGGCTGCCGCTCCCGAATAGCGACGCGGCGTCCCAGGCGAGGTTGGGGATAACGAAGAGCGCGCCGACCGGAATCGCGAGACGGTCGAGCCAGACGCGCCATCCCGTGGGGTTGTCGCCGGGGAAGCGCGCGGCGAAGATCACGAGCCCAATCGGCCCCGCGACGGCCAGGATGTCGGACGCGAGCTGCGCGATCGGCAGAAGCCAGACGGGAAAGCGGAACAGCGCGACGTTCGTCGCCGAGACGAGATACAGAAAGAGTCCCCACGTCATGCGGTTCGGCCGCCGCAACAGGATCGCCAGCGCGACGACGATGTACGCGAAGCCCGCCAGCCGCAAGAACGACGTCAGCGGCGAGAACGTCGCATGCTGCGCCTCCGCTGCGGTGAGCGGCATCGCCGCCAGCGTCTTTGTCATCCTGAGCGGAGTCGAAGGATGAGCTACATCAAACGACGTGCGCTCGCCGGCGACCGGCGGCTGATAGTCGAGGCCGACGATGCGATCGTGCAGGCTCGAGCGCGAGAAGTCGAGCCGATCGCCGGCCCGGATGGCGGCGTGGGCGGCCGACGTGCCGGGGTCGACTTCGGCGACGCGGTTGCCGTCGGTGAAGATCAGCCGGTAACCGAACGTGCTCGGCGGCGTGAAGAGCTGGACGGACGCCGCGACGTTGAGCGCGATCGCGACGGCCGCCGCGAAGAGTGCCGCGAGCCGTTCCCAGGATTGCATCTAAACCCGCATTCTGCGGTTTGCCTCCATGTCATCCTGAGCGCAGTCGTGCGGACGAATAGCTTAGGTTTTAAATCGAGGCTCTTTGATTCTTGCGAAGCAAGCACTATCTGGGGCCTTCGTTGGATCGGCAAAAAATGCGACGGTCATCTGGCGCGCACATTCTGAACGACTGGGCGTGTGGCTGTAACCAGGGAATTCGTACAAAAAGGCATTGCTAAGTGTTCGGAGGGCTCGTCTCCCCCAAGCGGGTGGCGTGTTGGGGTCATACTCCCCCGCAAAAATGAGTGTGGGAATCGAGCTCGTCAGCGGAAGCCATTCGGCTGTCGAAGCCGGCGGAACGCTCCAGAACGAACAGATAGCAGGATTGAACGCCGCGGATATCTCGCCATCAAAAAGAGGGTAGGCACGATGGGTCTGTTCGTCGACTATGGCCGGGTTATCCAGGGGCAGACCGTCGGCACACCATACGGAATAGCGCATGCCCCAACTCAGCGAATCGGGCGACAAGCCGTCCTGGGCCAAGGTAGCTAGCGCCGAAAAGCGTCCTTTTGACGCGCTGGAGATGACACCCGGCAGATTCGGGATCTCCGCTATGTCGTTGAGTTCCGAATAGACCGTGTCTACAGCATTTCGCCCAGTGAATGGACGCTGATGATTCCCGCCGGAGGCGTCCCGAACGGTAATCTCGATGGGCCGCTTATCGAGGTTTCGGACCAGCCGCGCAAAACTCGAGCGGAGGTCTGGATATGACCGGGCGCACTTGAAATCCGTCGCGCAGGCGTCGAACAACACATCGAGGGAGCGTTGGAGATTTGCATTTCCCATTTCGTCATATGGAACGTCAGGCGGTTCCACCGACTCCAAGAGCGCGCTTCGGACGCCTTCTGGATCCGTCCGCATGAGATCCATCATGAGCCATGTGCTGTAAGATAATCCGTAGAGGTTCCAAGATGTAAGTTTGAGGAGTCGGCGTAAATCGATCATGTCCTGCACAATTTCTGCATTGTTATAGCCAGCGAGATCGATGCCTGATCCGGTCAAGCGCTTGAAACACGCTCTAGCTGCATTGAGCTCTTCCCCTTCGTCCGCTTGGACGCTCAGGCCTGACAAAAAAGCCCTTTCGTGTTCAGCGTCGACCTCAGGGCAATCTAGGTTTGGTTCCGCGTACTTTGTACCGCGTTGTTCGAATACGATGAAATCACGCTCGTCCAAAAGGCGTATCGTCTTTCCTGAGGGGAATGCGCCCAGAGAGCTTGCTCCCGGGCCACCAGCAGTAAAAATCACTGGGTCCGGACGAGGCTTCGCGCTTCTGCTTCGGAAAACAATGATCGGAAGACGGAGTACGCTGGAGTCGGCCCGCGTCCGATTCTCGGGAACGCTAAGGCTATAGCAGTCGACCCTTTCATCTCTTGGGAGGACCACCTTACAAGCGGACCTTTCTAGTTTCGGAGCCGTTTCCGCTCCTACTCTCCCAGAGGCTGCGACGAGCAGCCCAACTACGACCGCGACAAGGCACAATTGATTGACTGCCCGTCGGTGCATGACATCTGCTAATTGAAACATTGAAATGTGAGTCACCTGTGGTAATGCAGCCGAGCATCTTGCGCGCAAAGCGCGGATAGTCCATGCAATGGCCGAATGTCGTTTAGAGTATGGGCGATTGCGGTCGCCGCTATCATTACAATCTTCGCGGTCTTCCATCATCCGCACCTTGGCGGACGAAATCCGGCAGGCACCCTTGCGGAAATCGTGACAATGGGGTCCGGCGATCGTGGGCTTGTCGGGGCACGGGATGCAACCCGCGCCGAGCTTGACCCGTCTAGGCTGTACTAGCCAAAAGCGAGGAACGGAGATGAACATCGGAATTATCGGCGCGGGAAACATCGGCGGGAACCTGACGCGGCGCTTCACCGCCGTCGGTCACCAGGTGTTCGTGGCGAATTCGCGCGGGCCGGACACGCTCAAAGATCTGGCCACGGAAACGGGCGCGACGCCCGTCACGGTCGAGCACGCGGCGCACAGCGGCGACGTCGTCGTCGTCACGATCCCGGAAGGTCACGTCCCGGACCTGCCGGCGGAACTGTTCGCCGGCGTTCCTGCGAGCGTCGTCGTGATCGACACGGGCAACTACTACCCGCGGGAGCGCGACGGGCGCATCGAACCGATCGAGGCCGGACTGCCGGAGAGCCGCTGGGTCGAGACGCAGCTGCATCGCCCGGTGATCAAGGCGTTCAACAACATTTACGCGGAGCATCTGCTGAAGTTCGGCAAACCCGCCGGCACGCCCGGACGCTTCGCGCTTCCGGTCGCCGGCGACGATCCAAAGGCAAAGGCCGTCGTGATGCGGCTCGTGGACGAGATCGGATTCGATCCGGTGGATGCGGGCGGTCTCGACGATTCGTGGCGGCAGCAGCCCGGCTCGCCGGTCTACGGCCCGGATCTCGATGTGCAAGGCGTGCGCGACGCCCTCGCGCGGGCGAGCAAGAAACGCACGCCGCAGTTCACCGGTAGCGCGCAGAGCCCCGGAAGCTTCGAGGCGCCGAGGTAGCGCATGTCGAGCTCCGCATACGAACGATTTCGCGCGCTGCACGAGCGGCCATACGCATTCATCCTGCCGAACGCGTGGGACGGCGCGTCGGCGGCGCTGCTCGCGCGTGCCGGGTTCGAGGCGTTGGGCAGCTCGTCGCTCGCGTTCGCGTTCGCGCTCGGCCGCCAAGACGGATGCCACGCCGTCTCGCGCGATGAAGCGGTCGCGCACGCGGCGCTGCTCGCGCGCATCGGCGGCCTGCCCGTCAACGGCGACCTCGAGGACGGCTTCGGCCCGGATCCGCAGGACTGCGTCGCGACGGTGCGCGCCGCGATCGACGCCGGATTGGCCGGCCTCGGCATCGAGGACACGACCGCTGACCCGGCGCGGCCGATACACGACTTCGATGCGGCGGTCGCGCGCGTGCGCGCCGCCGCCGGCGCCGCGCGCGGCAAGATCTTACTCACCGGACGCACCGACAACTTCATCAACGACCATCCCGATCTCGACGACACGATCCGCCGGCTGACCGCCTTCGCCGAGGCCGGCGCCGACGTGTTGTACGCGCCGGGACTGCCGGACATGGACTCGATCGTCGCCGTCGCGCGCGCGGTCGCGCCCAAACCGGTCAACGTGCTGATCGGCCCGGACGACGGCGTCGTGCCGCTCGCGGAGCTCACCGCGGCCGGCGTTCGGCGCATCAGCTTCGGCGGCGCGCTCTACCGTCTCGCGCTGACGGCGCTGGCCGAGGCCGCGCACAGGCTGCACGCCGGAGACCTCGGCGTCACCGCCGGCGCGATCGGCGGAAACGAGATCGCAGGACTCTTGCCTCTCGCCTAGACCGGCCCGAAGCCGGGTATAAGCGGCCCGGTGCTCTTACGAATCCGCAGGTTCTTCGCCATGCTCGGGCCGGGCCTGATCACCGGCGCGGCGGACGACGATCCGTCCGGCATCGGGACGTACTCGGTCGCGGGCGCCGCGACCGGCTACTCGATGCTCTGGCTCACGCTGATTGCGACGCCGATGATGTCGGTGATCCAGGGCATGTGCGCGCGCATCTCGATGGTCAACGGCGAGGGCATCGCGGCGATCATGCGCAAGCGGCTGCCGCTCTGGCTCGCGTACGCGCTGGCCTGCCTCGTGATCGTCGCCAACACGTTCAACCTCGGTGCCGACCTCGGCGGAATGGCCGATGCGTTGCACCTCATCGTTCCCGTGCCGGTCGCCGCGCTCGTGTTCTTATTCGGCATCGGGCTGATCGCGGCACAGACGTACCTGCCATATGCGCGGATCGCGCAGATCTTCAAGTGGCTGGCGCTGGCGCTGTTCGCGTACGTGATCACCGCGTTCATCGTGCATCCGCCGTGGGCGGAGGTGTTCGTGCATTTCGCCGTCCCGCGGGTGCGGCTCGATTCGAGATGGCTTTCGACGATGGTCGGCGTGCTCGGCACGACGATCACGCCGTATCTGTTCTTCTGGCAGTCGTCGCTGATGGTCGAGGAAGACAAAGAGGCGGGCAAGACGACGATCACGGAGCGCCGCGGAACCGATGCGAAGCAGGTCCGCACAATGCACGCCGACGTCAACACCGGGATGATCTACTCGAATCTGGTCGCGTTCTTCATCATCGTGACGACCGCGTCGACGCTGGGCGCGCACGGTCTCCGCGATATCGCCACGGCGCAGCAGGCGGCCGAGGCGCTGCGACCACTGGCAGGCCGCTTCGCCGAGCTGCTCTTCGCGATGGGCATGGTCGGCACGGGAATTCTCGCGGTGCCGGTGCTCGCGACGTCATCCGCCTACGTGGCCGCACAGACGTTTCGCTTTCGCGAGGGCCTGAGCGAGCCGCTGCACCGCGCGCCGCGCTTCTACGCGATCATCACGGCCGGCATCCTGATCGGGATCGCGATGAACCTGCTGCGCGTCGAC
>DATDGN010000126.1:0-8809 GCA_036522095.1 Candidatus Cybelea sp.
ACCCAGGAACCGCGTCATCGCCGGTCTTTTCGGGCCGGTACCCGGCGGCTACTTCTCCGCGCAGGATTTCGCCCCAGGGCACGCGACTAGTGGCCTGGAGTGGCACTCGAGCATAAAGCGGAATCGAAGACGCGCCCCGTCTTCGAGCGTCATGGATTGAGCGACGAGCAGCTCGTAGCGATGTTGCGCACGATGCTGATGCAACGGACGCTCGAGAATCGCGGCTTCCAGCTCAACCGGCAGGGAAAGATTCCGTTTGCGTCCGCGAGCGAAGGGCACGAGGGAGTTCAGGCCGGCGCGGCGATGGCCTTCGAACGCGGCAAGGACATCCTGGTTCCCTACTATCGCGACTTGGGATTGGAGTTGGGAATCGGGCTCACGCCGTACGAGGTGCTGCTGTCGCTCTTCGCGCGAGCGGCCGACCACTCGGCGGGGCGCCAATTCCCCCATCACTACGCGAGCCGTTCGCTCGGATTGCACACGATCAGCTCGGTGATCGCCGCGCAGCTGCCGCACGCCGTCGGCGCGGCGTACGCGCTGCAATATCGGGGCGAGCGAGGCCGCGCGGTTCTCACGACGTTCGGCGACGGCGCGACCAGCGAAGGCGAATGGCACGAGTCGGTCAACTTCGCCGCGATACACCGGCTGCCGATCGTGTTTCTGTGCGAAAACAACGAGTGGGCGATCTCGACGCCCCTCTCGTTGCAGATGGGACAGCCCAACGTCTACGAGCACGCTGAAGGCTACGGCCTTCCCGGAGCCGTCGTGAACGGGATGGATCCCATCGCTTGCTACGCGGTCGTCAAGGAAGCCCTGGAGCGGGCGCGGTCGGGCAGCGGACCGACGCTCGTCGAAGCCAAGTGTTACCGCTTCCTGTCCCACACGACCGACGACGACGACCGCACCTATCGCTCGCGCAAAGAGGTCGAGGCGCGCCGGAAGGACGACCCCGTCCCGGGTTTCGAGCGCCTCTTGATCGAGCGCTCGATCCTGACGGAGCGGGATGCGGCAGCGTTGAAGCGTTCCGTGCTCGAAGAAACCAACGACGCGACCGACCGCGCCGAGGCGATGGCCTACCCGGCGGCGTTGACCATCTACGATAGGGTCTACGTCGAGAGCTGGCAGCCGTGGCGCGAATGAGGAAGCAGAACGTGGAGAACCATGGCTAGCACCGACATCGCAAGCGGCAGGCTCGAACGCCACGGCTTGAGCGACGACCAGCTGCGCGGGATCTTCCGCAACATGCTGCTGCAGCGCCAGCTCGACAATCGGGGTTTTCAGCTCAACCGCCAGGGCAAGGTGCCGTTCGCGCTGGGCAGCGAGGGGCACGAGGCGCTGCAGGCGGGCGCGGCGATGGCCTTCAACCGCGGCAAGGACATCCTGGCGCCGTACTATCGCGACCTCGGGCTCTGCCTCGGCATCGGGCTCTCGCCTTACGAGATCATGCTCTCGATCTTCGCGCGCGCCGAGGATCATAACGGCGGCCGGCAGTTTCCGAATCACTATTCTTCCAAGCGCGCCGGGCTGATGTCGTTCTCCTCGATCTTAGCCGCGCATCTGCCCCACGCCGTGGGCGCAGCGTACGCCATCAAGTATCGCGGCGAAACCGGGCGCGCGGTGTTGGCGACCTGCGGCGACGGGACGACGAGCGAGGGCGAATGGCACGAATCGATGAATTTCGCGGCCGTTCACAAGCTGCCGTTCGTGATGTTGGTCGAGAACAACGAGTGGGCGATCTCGACGCCGCTCGACAAACAGATGGCTCAGCCCGAAATCTACAAGCGCGCGGCGGGTTACGGCATGCCCGGCAGCCGCTTCAACGGCTTCGATCCCATCGCGACCTACGCCGCGGTGAAGGAGGCGATGGATCGCGCGCGGGGCGGGGGCGGACCGACGCTCGTCGAGGGGACGTGTTACCGGTATCTGGCGCACTCCACCGACGACAACGACATGACGTATCGCACGCGCGAGGAAGTGCTGGAACGCCGCAAGCGAGATCCCGTGCCCGCATTCGAGGCGTTGCTCCTCGAGCACGGGATCATGAGCGCGGCAGACGTCGCGGCGATGCGCAAGGACGTCCTGCGCGAAACGAACGAGGCCACCGACGCGGCCGAGGCGCTGCCCTATCCGGAGGCCGCCGATCTCTACACGCACGTTTATGAAGGAGCCTGGCAACCGTGGCAGTCGTGAGCAGCACGAACTCGACCGTGATGAACAACGTCGAGGCGGTCCGCGCGACCCTCTACGAGGCGATGAAGCACGACGATCGCACGCTCATCCTGGGCGAGGACGTCGGCGCCCGCGGCAACGTCTTCTTGATCACCAAGGATTTCATCACTGAATTCGGTCCTGGGCGCGTCATCGACACGCCGATCGCCGAGGCCTCCATCGTCGGCATCGCCGTCGGCATGGCGATGGAAGGATTGCGCCCGATCGCCGAGATCCAGTTCGCCGATTTCATCTACCCGTCGTACAACCAGATCGTGGGCGAGGCGGCGAAGGTGCGCTACCGCTCCAACGGGGAGTACACGTGCCCGCTCGTGATCCGCACGCCCTACGGAGGCGGCGTCCGTGGCGCGCTCTCGCACTCCGTCTCGGTCGAGGCGCTGTTCTATCACGTTCCCGGGCTCAAGATCGTGGCGCCGGCCTTCCCGGCGGACGTCAAGGGGCTGCTCAACGCCGCGATCGACGATCCGGACCCCGTCCTGTTCCTCGAACACAAGAAGACGTATCGTCTCATCAAGGGAGAGGTGCCGAACGGCCACTACACGATCCCCCTCGGCAAGGCGAACGTGCTCAAAAAAGGCACGCAGCTGACCGTCGTTTCCTACGGACTCTACGTGCACTGGGCGCTGGAAGCCGCGCAGCAGCTCGAACAGGACGGCACGTCGGTCGAGGTCATCGACCTGCGCTCGATCCGGCCCATGGACAAGGCGACGATCTTAGATAGCGTCGAGAAGACACGCAAACTACTGATCGTTCACGAGGACAACAAGTTCGGCGGCATCGGCGCTGAGATCAGCGCGATGGTGGCCGAGGAGGCGTTGTTCCATCTCGACGCGCCGATTCGCCGTCTGTGCGGACCGGACGTCCCGGCGATGGGTTACGCGCTGCCGCTCGAGGAAGCATTCATGTCGTCGCCGGCCGAGATGGCCGACGCGATGCGAGAGATGGTGAAGTTCTAATGGCAACGACGATTACGATGCCGCAGCTCGGCGAGACGGTGACCGAAGGCACCGTCGCGCAGTGGCTGAAAAAGATCGGCGACACGGTCGACAAGTACGAAGACTTCGTCGAGGTCTCCACCGATAAGGTCAACGCCGGCGTCCCGTCGCCGGTCACCGGAACGATCCGCGAGCTCCTCGTCAAGGAGGGCGAGACGGTCGCGACCGGCACGCCGATCGCCGTGATCGACGAGCTCGGCGCCGCGCCCGTCGCGACGGAGTCAGCACCGGTCCCGGCGCGCGAGGAGCAGGCGCCGGCCGCGCCCGCGAGCGCCGCTCCGTCGGGCAACGGCGCGGCGGCTGCCGCCGCAGCCAACGCCGCTGCCTCGCCCGCGGTCCGCCGTCTGGCGCGCGAACATCGCGTCGACATCCGCTCGCTGCGGGGCAGCGGCGCAAACGGGCGCGTGACCGCCGACGACGTGTTGGCCGCGGCGCGCAGCGTCGTTTCAGCCGCCCGCGCGCCGGCCGCACCGCTGCCGGCCGCGCCGCCGGTTCCGAGCCCCGGCCGGACGTCGACATACGCGCAGCCCGCTCGTGGAACGCTGATTCCGCTGACGCAGGCGCGCCGCATCATCGCGGAGCGCATGGTCGAGAGCAAGCACACCGCACCGCACGCCTGGTCGATGGTCGAAGTCGACGTCACCGATGTCTGGGAGTGGCGCGTTCGGGAGAAAGACCGCTTCGAGCGCGAGACCGGGAATAGGCTCACGCTCCTGCCGTTCTTCATCCGCGCGGTGGTAGAATCGCTCAACGTCTTCCCGCTGATGAACGCTAAGTTCGTTCCCGCCGCGGAGGGCGGCGCGCCGGCGATCTATGTCAACGAGGCCGTCAACATCGGGATCGCCATCGGCCTACCAACGAACCTCGTCGTCCCCGTGATCAAGAATGCCGACCAGCTCTCGATCAAGGGCATCGCGATCGCGGCCGGCGAGCTGATCGACAGAGCGCGCAAGGGTAAGCTCGGCGTGGACGATCTCGCCGGCGGCACCTTTACCGTCAACAACAACGGCGCCAACGGGTCGTGGGCGTCCGCGCCGATCATCAATGCCGGCCAGGCCGGCATTGTGACGATGGAGGCCGTCATCAAGAAGCTGGTCGTGCGTGACGACGACACCATCGCCATCCGCCGGATGATGAACGCGTGCCTCTCGCTCGACCACCGCGTCGTGGACGGCTACGTCGCGAGCGGCTTCTTGGCGGAGCTCAAGCGCCGCCTCGAGTCGATGAAACCGCAGGGAGAATTGTAACTTCGCAGATCCGCAAGCATTTTCGCTTTGAGGCGGCTCACGTGCTTCCGTTTCATCCGGGGAAGTGCGGGCGAATGCATGGCCACTCGTATCGCCTCGAGGTCGCGGTGCGCGGCCCGCTGCGCTCGCGCGGCCCCGCGCGCGGGATGATCGAAGATTTCGACAAGATTGAGCGGATCGTCGGCGACCGCGTCCTCGAAGCCCTCGATCATCACAACTTGAACGACGCGATCGAGAATCCGACGGTCGAAAATATCGTGCTGTGGATCTGGAAGCGTCTCGAGCGCCACCTGCTCAACCTGGACGAGCTCGTACTCTGGGAGACGCCGACGGCCTGCGCCGTCCTCCGCCGCACCGACATAGCGTGATGCAGCTTTCGGAGATCTTCTACAGCATTCAGGGCGAGGGCACGTGGACCGGCACGCCCGCGGTGTTCGTGCGGCTGGCGGGCTGCAACCTGGCGTGCGACTTCTGCGACACGGATTACTCGACGAAGTTTTTCGCGGACGTGGACGGGATCGTCGCGACCGTGCGCGAGATCGGGCGGGATTGTCCGATGGTCGTGCTGACGGGCGGCGAGCCGTTCGCCCAGGCCGAGACGCCGGCACTGATCGAGGCGCTGCGCGCGGACGGACGGCGCGTGCACGTCGAGTCGAACGGCACGATCTTCGCGGACTTGCCGGACGACGTCTGGCTGTGCGTTTCGCCGAAGGAGCGTGTCGACCGCCGGATGGCGGGACGCGCGAACGAGGCGAAGCTGATCGTGGACGCCCGCGTACCCGAGGAGCATCTCGCGCTCTTCGAAGACAAGCCGACGATACTGCTTCAGCCGGAGGGGAACAAGCCCGCCAACGTCGCGCTGGCGCTGGACTATGCGAAGGCGCATCCGCGCCGCTTCCGCCTCTCGTTGCAGACGCACAAGTTCATCGGCGCGCCGTGATCCTGCTCGCCTGTGCGGTCGACGCCGAGCTCGCCTTCTGGGAGCCGCGCGACGGCGTCACGACACTCGTCACCGGCGTCGGCCCGGTCGAGGCGTCCTGCGCCCTCACGGCCGAACTCTGCCGCCGAGCCTACCGGCTCGTTGTCAACGTCGGCCTGGCCGGCGCGTTCGACGGCGCGGCACGCATCGGCGACGGCGTCGTCATCGAAGACGACGCGATGGAGATCGCGCTGGAGACCGGAGCGCCGCTGAAGCTCCCGCGCGGCGAGCGAACGGTCGAGCGGGTGCACTCGGACGCCGAGCTCGTCGCGCGCCTGCGCGACGCGGGCTTTCCGGTGGTCCGCGGCATCACGGTCGCGCGCGTCACGTCGTCGGAGCAGACGGCGCGACGGCTCGCGACGGAGCTGCAGGCGCAGGTGGAATCGATGGAAGGGTTCGCGGCGCTGCGCGCCGCCGAGCGCATGGGGGTTGCTGCCATCGAGGTGCGTGGTATCTCGAACCGTTGCGGCGATCGCGAGTCCAGCGGCTGGGACTTCGACGCGGGAATGAACGGCTTGCGCCGCGTCGCGCGCGCGTTGTTCGAGGTCGTGTGATGGCTTTTACGCTCGCATATTCGCCGTGCCCCAACGACACGTACATCTTCGCGGCGCTGACGAACGGGCTGCTGGACGGTGCGCCGGACGTCCGCGTCCACCTGGCCGACATCGAGGAACTCAACAACGCCGCGGCGCGCGCGCAGTTCCAGCTCACGAAGGTGAGCTACGGCGCAATTCCGTTCTTGATGGATCGCTATCGCATTCTGCCGTCGGGCGGCGCGGTGGGACGCGGATGCGGGCCGCTGTTGGTGGCGCGCCCCGCGGAGTCGCCGCCGCTCTTCGCCGACTTCGCCCGGCGCCGGATCGCTATCCCCGGCGAGCGCACCACCGCCTTCATGCTGTTGCAGCTCGCGCTGGGCGCGCGCCCCAAGACCGTACAGATGCGATTCGACCGGATCATCGAAGCCGTGGCGAGCGGCCAGGTCGACGCCGGGCTGATCATCCACGAGTCGCGCTTCACCTACCGCGACGCGGGGCTCATCGCCATCGCCGACCTCGGGGAGTGGTGGGAGAACATGACGCTCCTGCCGATTCCGCTGGGCGCCGTCGTCGTGCGCGATGACATCGAGCCGGAGCAAACGCGACGCATCGACGCGGCGATTCGGACGAGCCTCGCGTTCGCCCGCGCGAACCAGGCCGCGGTGATGCCGTACGTTCGCGAGCACGCCGCCGAGATGAACGACGAGGTCATGCGCGCACACATCGGGCTCTATGTGAACGAATTCACCGACGACCTCGGCGAAACCGGACGCGACGCCGTTCGCGCGCTCTTCGCCCGAGCGCGCACCGCGCGGATTCTAAAGGGAGACACCGAGCCATGCTTCGTGTGAGCTTCATCGCCGGCAGCGCCGCGCTCGGCATCGCGACGGCGGCCACGGCCTCCGCCCAGCCGATCGCGCCGGTCGAGCTCGGCGATGACGTCTTTTTGCGCGCGGCGTGGCGCGATCTCCGCGGCCGCGTCGTCGGCGTGATCGCGAACCAAAGCGGCGTCACGTCGCGGTTCGAGTCGATCGTGGACGCGATCCTGCGCCACGGGGGAATCCACATCAAGGCGATCTACGCGCCCGAACACGGCTTTCGCGGCGATCAAGCCGCCGGCGCAACGATCGCGTCGTACGTCGACGCGCGCACCGGCCTGCCGGTGTACAGCCTGTACGGCGCGGCGCGCCACCCCAGCGCGGCGATGCTCGAGGGCGTAGACGTGCTGCTCTTCGACATACAAGACGTCGGCTCGCGCGCGTACACCTACATCTCGACGATGGCGTACGCGATGCAGAGCGCCGCCCACTACGACAAGGAGTTCTGGGTGCTCGACCGCCCGAATCCGACCGGCGGAAGCGTCGTCGAGGGACCCGTGCTCGAGCCGGCCTACGAGTCGTTCATCGGGCTGTATCCGATCGCGATGCGCCACGGGATGACGGTCGGCGAGCTCGCCACCCTCTTCAACGAACACTTTGGCATCGGCGCCAAGCTGCGCGTCGTGCGGATGAACGGGTGGCGGCGCTCGATGATCTGGCCGGATACGGGGCTGCAGTGGGTCCAGACGTCGCCGAACATCCCGCGCTGGGAAACGACGATCGTCTACCCCGGCATGGGGCTGGTCGACACGGTCGGCGTGAACAACGGGAGCGGCTTCACCAACCCGTTCTTCCTCGCGGGCATGGTCGGCATCGACGGACCGAAGCTGGCGGACCGCTTGAACGCGCGCGCGCTGCCGGGCGTCGCGTTTGCGCCGACGCAGTGGTCGCCGACTTCGGGCTTCTGGCAGGGCCGCGAGCTCACCGGCGTCGAGCTCGAGCTGCTCGACCCGCGGCGCGTGCTCGCCGTGCGCACGGCCGTCGAGATCCTCGTCGGCGTGCGCGACCTCTTCCCCGGCGTCATCCGGATCAAGAGCATTTCCGGCCTCGATCGCGACTGGGGCACGGACTCGTTCCGCCAGGCGTTCCTCGCCGGCGACAGCGTCGAAGCGATGCTGGCCCAGTGGACGGCGCGAGTCGCGGCGTTCAAAGCGCTGCGCGAACGCTACTTCCTGTACTGACCTCCAGCGCATCGGCGGCCGAAGTCAACGCGGTCGCGAGGCTGCGCAGCTGCGGCTCGACGTTGTGGGCGTTGGCGCGCAGGATGTCGCGCCACATCGGGGCGTTCATGTCGGAGATACGCAGCAGCTCGCGCGCCACCGGTCCGCGGAGCTGCTGCGCATCCGACTCGCCCTCCCCTAGCAATGCTGCATAGCACGAGGCGACGATCTGCGGAAGGTGCGATGTCAGCGCGACGATACGGTCGTGTGCCTCCGCGCTCACGGCCACCGGAAACCCGCCGCACCAGCGGATGAACTCGCGGGCGCGCGCGTCCAGATCGGCGTCGCCGCTAGGCACGTAAGCCCACGAGCAGCCGTCGAAGAGGTCCGCGCGGGCGGCGCCGGCGCCGCTGCGCTCACTGCCCGCCATCGGATGCGTCGCGACGAAGTTCGCGACGCGCGCGGCCGCCGCGACGACCGGCGCCTTGACGGACGCGACGTCCAGCACGAGCGCCGGCGTGTGCGGCCGGCCGGCCAGGCGCTCGAGCTCGCGGAGCGTCGGGTCGAGGTGCGTCGCAAGCACCAGCGTGTCGGCTTCCTTCGTGAGCGTCTCGCACCATCCGCAACGGCACGGCCCAGCACAGCACCTATTCCGGCCTGCCCGACTGGTACATTCGCAACCGCGCCGCTTTCTTCGAGCCGGTCGAGCCGCGCGACTATCCGGTCGCTGCAGCGCTCGCCCTGCACCTGATCGAAACCCTGTCGGAGGCCGAGTTCGATCTCGC
>DATDGN010000127.1:0-40665 GCA_036522095.1 Candidatus Cybelea sp.
ACCGCGATCGCGCCCACCGCGCCGCGCTCCGTGCGCGGCAGCTGCGCGAAGCTCTTCGCCCAGCGCGCGTAGAAGCGCAGCTCGTTCTCGGCTTCGCGCGCGAAGCGTCCCGCCGACGCGGCCTCGTAGTGCGCGAAGCGCGCATCGGCGACGTACGCGATCGTCCTCCCCTGCTCGCGTGCGCGCAGGCATAGATCGACATCCTCGAAGCCGTTGACGAACGACTCGTCGAAGCCCCCCGCGGAAACGAACCACTCGGTGCGGACGGCCATCGCGGCGCCCGAGACGGCCAGCGCGTCGCGCGGCGTTCGAACCGCGTCGAGCGACGCCGGCAAATTGCGGTAGTAGTAGTGCCAGTGCGCGTTGCGCAGCAACACGAGCCCCGCGGCCTGCGTCGCGCCGTCCTCGAAGAACAACGCACCACCGGCGATCGCGACCTCGTCGCGCTCGAACGCCGCCAGCAGCGGCGTCAGCGCGTCGCCCAGCGGGTACGCGTCGTTGTTGAGCAGCAGCGTGACGGGCGCCTGTGCGGCGCGCGCGCCGGCATTGCACGCGCCGGCGAAGTTGCGGTTCTCCTTGTGCCGCACGTAACGCACCCAAGGGAAGTCTGCGATGGCCCGCGGCGTCTCGTCGGTCGAGGCGTTGTCGACCACGATCGTTTCGAACTCGAAGGCGCATTTGCTATTCAGCGCGTCGAGGGAACGCAGGCAGCGCGCCGTGAGCCACCAGTTGTCGTAGACCGGGATGACGATGCTGAGAGCGGGCGCCATCGCTGCGAGTCTAGGCCGCTCGAACGCGGATGCGCTCCAGCAGCTCCTGTTTCGTCTCGGGCACCATCGCGCGCACGAAGACGATCGTCACGATACAGAGCGCGGCGTAGAGCGCGAACGTGCCGGAGCGCCCGAGGCGCTCGACCATCGTGAGGAAGAATTGCGAGACGAGGAAGTTGCCGACCCAGTTGCTCAGCGTCGAAATCGACATCCCGAGCCCGCGCGCGCGTAGCGGGAATATCTCGGAGATGAGCAGCCACACGATCGGGCCGAGGCTGAACGCGAAGCAGCCGACGTAGAGCATCATGCTGCCTAGCGCGATCGCGCCGAGCGAACCGGAGAGGTGCGGTTGCGCGAACGCGCCCGCCAGCGCGGCGAGTGCCACGAACATGCCGGCCAGCCCCGCGTAGAGCAGCGGCTTGCGCCCGAGCCTATCGACGAAGAAGATCGCGACCAGCGTCAACAGGCAGTTCACCGTGCCGACGAGCGTCTGCGCCAGGATCGAGGCCGACGCCGAGCCGATGCCCGCCATCCCCAAGATCTGCGGCCCGTAATAGATCACGGTGTTGATGCCGGTGATTTGCTGCAGCACGGCGAGCGTGATGCCGATGAAGAGCGCGGTCCGGAAGGCCGGCTCGCGTAGGGCGCCCCATCCCTGGTCCTTGGAGCGCAGGCTCTCCTCGATCGACTCCACTTCTTGTGCGCGCGCGGCCGGATCCGGATAGATCCGTTGCAGCTCGTCGCGCGCGCGGTCGCCGAGCAGCATCTTGAAGAGGTAGCGCGGGCTCTCCGGCATGACGAGCATGCCTACGACGAGCACGATCGACGGAACGACGGCGAGGCCCAGCATCCAGCGCCACTGCCCGTTGGCGGCGAGCGCGTAGTCGACGAGATACGCCGCGAGGATGCCGACGGTAATCGCGAACTGATACAGCGAGACCAGCGCGCCGCGCACGTTCGCCGGGGCGACCTCCGAGATGTACAGCGGCGCGACGACCGAGCTGAACCCGATGCCGATGCCGACGACGAAGCGCCCCCACAACAGGATCGCTTCGTTGGGCGTGAACGCCGAGACGATCGCGCCCGCGAAGAAGACGACGCCCGCGAGCAGCAGCGTCCAGCGCCGCCCGATGCGATCCGCGATCGCGCCCGCGACCGCGGAGCCGGCGATGCAGCCGATCAGCACGACGCTGATCGTGAAGGCCTGCTCGCGCAGCGCCAGCGCGAAGTCCTTGGTGATGAAGAGGATAGCGCCTGAGATCACCCCGGTGTCGTAGCCGAACAGCAGCCCGCCGAGCGCGGCAACGGAAGCAACGAGGAGAACGTACGCTCGCATGCAGGCGCTTTTGCGAGTCGCGTCAGAACGCTCCTCCATCGTGATGGACCAGCTCGACATAGAGGCCGCGCGCGAATACGCCCGCGTGCACGGCCTGCACGCTATGATCGTCATGCGCGGCGGCGACGTACTCGCGCGGGAGTTCGGCGACGGCTTCGACGCGCGAACCCCCCACGCGCTCTACAGCGGAACGAAGAGCTTCTGGGGCGTCGCCGCGCTGTACGCGCGCGCCGACGGACTGCTCGAGCTCGACGAGCCGATCGCCGGCACGATCGAATCGTGGCGCGCGGATCCCTGGAAGCGGCGCGTCACGGTGCGCATGCTGCTCTCGCTAACCGCCGGTTTCGCCTTCGGCGGGCTGGGCGCGAGCGTGCCGGCGTACGACAAGGCGCTGGCGATGCCGCTGCGCGACGAGCCCGGTACGCGCTTTACGTACGGCGGGATCCCGCTGCAAGTCTTCGGCGCGTTCTTCGCGCGCAAGCTGGAGGGGCGCGGCCTAACGCCGCACGCCTACCTGCGCGAGCGCGTCCTCGATCCCGCGGGCGTCGGTATCGCAAGCTGGCGTACGCTTTCGGACGGAACGCAGCCGCTTCCGACCGGCGCATCGCTCAGCGCCGAGAGCTGGCTCGCGTACGGGCGTTTCATCAGTACGAACTTCGCGGCGCTGGGGCCGTGCTTCGAGGGTTCCGCCGTCAACGCTCGCTACGGGCTCGGCTGGTGGCTCGGCGCGCGCGGGGCGCCGTCCGATCTCGCGTACGCTAGCGGCTCGGCAGGACAAGCACTCTATCTCGTGCCCTCGCTCGGCCTGGCGGTCGTGCACTTCGGCAGAAGCCCGTCGTACCGCCACGAGACATTCATGAAACGCCTGCTCGGCAGGGTTGCAAAACGCTTGAAGGAGCGCCCGCGAGAGGCGGCAGAATAGTGCCCAGCCATGAAGCATCCATCCGCCGCGAAAGCCACGGTGTCGTTCGCACTTATCCTCGCGTTCTCCGCATGTTCGTCTACGTCGATGCAGTCGCTGCCGAACATGCAGCCGGACGCGGCGCTCTCGGGACTCAACGCGACCGGCGCCGGCAAGATCAAACACGTCATCTACATCGTTCAAGAGAATCGCAGTTTCAATAACGTCTTTATGGGTTACCCCGGCGCGGTCACGCGCTCGTGGGGTCTGAACTCGAAGAACCAGCGCGTCAAGCTGCAGGCCGCCGGGCTGGCCGCGTACTACGTGATCGATCATTCGGCGGCGGCGATGTTCGCCGCGTGTAACGGCACCGGCAAGTTGCCCGGAACGGGCTGCCGCAATAACGGTTTCGACAGGGAAGTCTCGTTCGGCGGTCCGCCCAACTATCCGGAGTACGTCTATGTGCCGCGCAACGAGTCGAAGCCGTACTGGGACATGGCGCACGAGTGGGTGCTGGGCGACCACATGTTCCAATCGCACCTCGACGAGAGCTTCGTATCGCACCAGTACGTCATCGCCGCGCAGGCCGCCTCGGCCGTCGATCTGCCGTACGGCGCGTGGGGCTGCTCGGGCGGCAAGTACGATCAGGTCGCCACGATCACGCAGCAACGCAACCAGTATGGGCCGCCCGAGCAACCGTGCTGGGATTACACGACGCTCGGCGACGAGCTCGACAAGGCCGGGCTCAGCTGGCGCTTCTACGCGAGCAAATACGGCAGCGGCTCGAGCGGCTCGGGCGCGTATTGGTCGAGCTATCAGGCCGTCAAGCACATTTACTACGGGCCCGATTGGAAGAAAGACGTCATCTCGCCGAATTGGAAGTTCATCACCGACGTGCGCGCCGGCAAGCTCGCGAACTTCACGTGGATCACGCCGGTCTGCGCCGACTCGGACCATGTAAACTGCCCCGGCGGCTACGGACCGTCGTGGGTCGCGGCGCTGGTCAACACGGTCGGCAAGAGCAAGTTCTGGGACTCGACCGCGATCTTCGTGCAGTGGGACGACTGGGGCGGCGTCTACGACCCGGTCAAGCCGCCCTTCGAAGACTACGACGGCCTCGGCTTCCGCGTTCCGCTGCTCGTCATCTCACCCTACGCGAAGCACGGCTTCGTTTCGCACACGCAATACGAGACGGCCAGCGTGTTGCGCTTCGCCGAGGATCTCTTCGGCTTGGATCAGATGGCGGCGGCCGACAAGCGCGCCAACTCGCCTGCGGTAGACTGTTTCAACTTTCAGCAGAAACCCCGCCCCTTCGTCGCCATCAAAGCGCCGCATCCGCCGAAGTTCTTCATGGGACCGCTACCCGGCGACGACCAAGCCCCGGACTACGAGTAGCTACCAGCTAAAGACGATCTGACCGTCACTGTCAATTCCCGCCTTCTTCCAGCCGGGCCACATGTGGACGTCCTTAGCGCGCGGCTCGACGTAAGAGGAGCCGCCGCCGCCGCCACCACCGGGTCCGCCGTGGATGGTCTCGGTAACTCCGCCGCCGCCGCCGCCACCACCGCCGCCGTAGTAGCCGCCGCCGCCACCACCGCCGCCTCCGCCCTCGCCGTTCAGTCGGGATTCTTGACAGTGACCGACGCACCCGAAGCCTCCCTTACCACCGGCTCTACCGCGCCAAAGCCGGCCCGAGATTCCAGGCTGTCCGTCGTGGCGTCCGCCGCCCGGCCCGATGCCGCCCGCGCCGCCCGATCCGCCGCGCCTTTGAGTGCCACCGGCTCCGCCGCCGCCACCGTAGGCCTGCGAGACGCCACCGGCGCCCGCTCCACCGATGAAGCCGCCGCCGATGCCGCCGTCGTTTTCCACGCCAAAGCCGCCTTGCCCGCCGCCGCCGGCGGCCACGAGAATGCGGTCGCGTACGGCATCGCCCCCCTCTCGCACGTCCGAGGCGCCCCCGCCGCCGAACGCACCGAAATGGAGGCCGCCGCCGGCGCCTGCGCCGCCGTTGTAGGCGCCGCTGTAGCTGCCGCCTGCGCCGACAAAGACGTACAAAATCTCACCGGAGTGCACGGGAATAACGGCATAGACTCGAGCGCCCTTGCCGCCACCCGAGCCGTCTCCCGCGCCGCCGCGCGCCACGACTGCGATCGCCTTAACACCCGCCGGGACCTGGAAGCTCTGCTCGCCGAAGGTGCAGTGGAACGTCTGGTTATGGGAAAACGAACTAGGAATCCCACGTTCGGCCGGCGGCACGATCGCGGTGTTCGAGCGACTGCCGCACCCCGCGAGCAATCCGGCTACCGCGCCGAGGGAAAGCGTGTAACGAGCCGAGGTTCTCATCGCCATACCTCCTCGAAATTGAGTTAGGGCGTTACTGGGTTCGTGCCGGAGAGTGGTTTGAGGCCGGCTTTCTTCAGTTCCGCTTGGAGCGGCGCGAGTGAGGCGACGTACGCGTTGTATTTCGCGACCGCGGCAGAGTACGCGTCGTCGAAGCGCCGTCCGTAGTCGAGCTGTTCGGCGGTGGGCGGAAGCTGCGAGCCGGGGAAGCCCGTGCGCGGCACGGACTCGCGCAGCGAGCCCGGACGCTGGATCGAGTCCTCGTCGTTCTTGTAGTCTGCGGTGAAGGCGCCGAACACGTCGCTCCACTGCTGCTGCGCGGCGGCGACGTCGCGCTGGAGCACCGGATCCGTTTTCGCGGCGGCCGCGGCCGACTGGAGCGACTTCTTGATCGCGTCGAGGTTGTTGAGCGCCTCGTCGATCTTGGAATAGATCGTCGCATACTTGCGCGCGAAGTCGTAGGCGGCGCGGTACTGCTCGGCGGTCCGGCTATCGCGCGGATCGCCCGCGACGGTGAAGCTCTGCTGCAGCGTCCTGTCGCCGATCGCCAGGCGCGCCGTGTACGTACCGGGTACGACCATCGGCCCGCTTTTCGGTCCCTGATAGTCTTCCTTGGCCGCGCCATACCACTTCACCGGAGCGTCCTCCGTGAAGTCCCAGACGTAGCGATTGATTCCGGCCTTGTTCGAGACGTACGGCTCCTCTTTGCCCTTGACCTTATGCGTGCCGCTGACGCTGCGGATCACGCGGCCGCTTGAATCGAGGATCTGCAGCGCCGGCGGATTCTTGGCCGGTCCCGTCTGGTAGAAGTCGATGATCGCACCCTTCGGCGGATTGTCGCCCGCGAAGCGCGTGTAGATCCCGAGGTCGTTGGAGTGGTAGTGGTATTCGTACGACGTCCGCGGGGTGTACAGCATCGCCCCCGCGCGCACGGCGTTGCCGAGCTGCTGGATCGACGTCAGGTCGTCGAGGATCCACGTGTCGCGTCCGTGCGTCGCGATCACGAGGTCGTTGAAGCTCGGCTGGACGCGAATGTCGCGCACCGACACGGCCGGCAGGTTGATGCGGAAGTTCTGCCAGCTCGACCCGCCGTCGAATGAGATCCACAGGCCGTTCTCCGTGCCGGCGTAGAGCATGTTCGGATTGCGCGAGTCGGGACGGATCGTGCGCACGTACTGGTTGGGCGGCAGGCCGCTGACGATCTTCGTCCAGCTCGCGCCGTAGTCGTGCGTCACGAACGTGTACGGCGCGTAGTCGCCCATCCGGTGGTTGTCGGCGATCACGTACGCCGTGCCCGCGATGAGCGGCGACGGCGCCGTCGTTTCGACGCGCGCATACTCCGGCGTGCCGGGCGGCGTGACGTTGCTCCAGTGCGCGCCGGAATCGCGCGTCATCTGCGCGTAGCCGTCGTCGGTGCCGGCCCAGATCTCGCCGCGATCGATCGGCGAGCCCTCGATGTAGAGGAGCGTGTCGGAATACTCGGCGCCCGAGACGTCCTTCGCGAGTGGTCCGCCGGACGGGAGCTGGTGCGACTTGATGTTGCGCGTGAGGTCGGGGCTGATCGTCGTCCACGTCGCGCCGCGATCGGTCGACTGGAAGATCACGTTCCCGCCGAACCACGCGACGTGCCCGTCCCACGGCGCGAATGCGATCGGCGCGTCCCAGTTGAAGCGATACGGAACGGAGCTCAGGTCGAACGGCCCGAGAAAACTCCCGGGATAGGCGTCGTAGGGGCGGATGAAGCGCGTGACTTCGGTCTTCCGATCGAAGAGCGTGAGCGCGCCGTCCTCGAGGTCGGCCCAGACGTAGCGAGGATCGACCGGATCGGGCACGGTCCATTCGCCGTCGCCGCCGACGACGTCGACCCAGTGGCGATCGAGAATGCCCTCGTTGTCGAGCGAGTTCTCCGGGCCGCAGAATCCGCCGTTGTCCTGAAATGCCACGCAGACGAAGTACGGGTTCTCGTTGGAGAGGCCGACGTGATAGATCTGGCCGATCGTGAGGTTGCGCGAGAACGACCAGTGCTCGAGGTCCGTCGTCAGCGCGTAGCCGCCGTCCTCGCCGGCGATGATCCGCTTCGGGTTCGTCGGATCGATCCAGATCGCGTGGTAGTCGACGTGCACGCCCTTGGCGATCTCGGTGAACTTTTTTCCGCCGTCCTTGCTCTCGGCGAGCATCTCCGAAACGGCGTAGACGTGGTTGGGATTCTTCGGATCGACCGCGATGTGCGTGAAATAAAATGGTCGCTGATCGACGAGCGTGTCGCTGCTGGTCATCGTCCAGTGCGCGCCCGCGTCATCGGTGCGCCAGAGGATGCCGCCCTTGGCCTCGATCAGCGCGAAGACGCGATCCGGCCGGCTCGGCGCGATCGCCAGGCCAATGCGCCCGGAATAGCCGCTCGGCAATCCGCTGCCCGCGAGCTTCTTCCACGTGCGGCCGCCGTCGGTCGACTTGAAGAGGCCGCCGTCGGGGCCGCCGCTCGTAAACGTCCACGGCACGCGCCGAAAGTGCCACATGCCCGCGTAGACGACGCTGCCGTCCTGCGGATCCATCGCGACGTCGCTCGCGCCGCTCGCCGGGCCGAGGTAGAGCGACTTCTTCCACGTTGCGCCGCCGTCGAACGTGACGTAGACGCCGCGGTCGGGCGAATCCCGAAACGGATCGCCGAACCCGCCGACGACGACGTGCCGCGAGTCGCTCGGGTCGATCGCGATGCGTGAGATGCTCCGGACGCCCGCGAGGCCGACGCGCCGCCACGTCTTGCCTCCGTCGGTCGACTTATAGAGGCCGTCTCCATAGGTGACGTCGTTGCGCGGATTCGCTTCGCCCGTTCCCGCCCAGACGACGCTCTTGTTCGTGGGATCGATCGCGACTGCGCCGACCGCGGACACCGACTGCTTCTCGAACACCGGCTGCCACGTCGCGCCGCCGTTGATCGAGCGCCAGACCCCGCCGCCGGCCGTGCCCAGATAGTAGAGCTGATCGTCCTGCGGCGTCCCGGCGACCGACGCGACGCGGCCGCCCGAGACCGCCGGGCCGACCGAACGCCACGTGAGATTCGCGTAGGCGGCGGCCGCGATCAGGACGGACGAGATCAGCATCATGTTGCATTGATTGTTTTGATGGCCGGCAGCTCTTTCATGCCGGCCGCCTTGAGCGCCGCATTCGTGCCGGGTAGCACGCCGGTCACGAAAGCGTTGTAGCGAGTGATGCCGGCCCGGTAGTCGGCATTGATGCGCGACAGGAAGTCCGCGACCGCCGGCGTGATCAGCCCGTTCGCCTGGAAATACGCGCCCAGGAGATCCTCGTGCAGCCGGCTCTCGTCCTCGGTGCCTTCGCCGCGGACGTTCACCGCCAGCGAAGCGAAGAGCGTCTGTCGCGCGGTCAGCGCGTCCTGGAGCTTCGCGGTCAGCGCCGAGTTATTGGCCTTCTTCGCTGCGTCGACCGCGGTGTCGAGCCCCTTCTTGACCGAGTCGAGGTTGTTGAGGATCGTGTCGACCTGCGACAGATAGCCCATCTGGCGCATCGCCGCGTCGAACGTGCGCTGGTAGTCGGCCTGCGTGAACTGCGAGCGCGGATCGGGCGCCACGTGGAAGTGCTGCACGTACGTGTGGCCCGACAGCGTCATGCGCACGCTGTAATCGCCCGGCACGACGCCCGGCCCGGTGTTGGGACCGTTGAGGAAGTCGAGTGCGGCGCCGTTCCACTTCACCGGACCGTTGACGTTGAAGTCCCAGGTATAACGGTTCAGCCCAGCCTTGTTGGGAACGTAGGGCACGTCCTTGCCGCCGGCCTTGTGCGTGCCCGAGACGCTGCGGATCACGCGCCCGTGCGCGTCGAGGATCTCGAGCGACGGCGCGGCCTTCTGCGGCTCCTTCTGGTAGAACGTGACGATCACGCCGTTGGGCGGATTGTCGGCGGCGTAGTTCGTGTACGTTCCCTCGTCGTTCCCATGCAGCGTCCACTCGTACGCCGTGCGCGGCGTAAACAGCCACGTGCTGCGCGCAACCGCCTGCTGCAGCTCCTGCACCGGGCGGACGTCGTCCATGATGTAGACTGAGCGGCCGTGCGTCGCGATCACGAGATCGTCCTCGCGCGGCTGCATGCGGATGTCGTGCACGGATACGGTCGGCAGGTCGTTCTTGAACGACTGCCAGCTCGCGCCGCCGTCGAACGAGATCCAGATGCCCTCCTCGGTGCCGAGATACACGAGGTTGCGGTCGCGAACGTCGGAACGAACCGTGCGCGCCCACTGATCCGCCGGCAGGCCGTTGACGATCTTCGTCCAGTGCTTGCCGAAGTCGTGCGTGACCCAGACGTACGGCGCGCTGTCGCCCATCTCGTGGTCGTCCTCGATCGCGTAGGTCGTGCCGTCGACCAGCGTCGACGGCGCCACGGTGGCGAAGCGGCCGAACTGCGGCGCGCCGGGCGGCGTGACGTTCGTCCAGTGCTTGCCGTAGTCGCGCGACAGCTGGACGAGCCCGTCGTCGGTGCCGACCCAGATCTCGCCGCGCCCTCGCTGCGAGGCCTCGATGTCCAGGATCGTGTCGGTGTACTCGGCTCCCGAGACGTCGTTGCCGACCGGCCCGCCCGCCGGATTTTGATGCGACTTCAGGTTCCGCGTGAGATCCGGGCTGAGCACCGTCCACGTCTTGCCGCGATCGGTCGTCTGAAAGATGACGTTGCCGCCGCACCAGCCGATGACCTTGCCGCTCGGCGTGCGCCACGGCGCGAACGCGATCGGCGACTCCCAGTTGAAGCGATACTTGCTCTTCGAGAGCTGCCATCCCTCAACGCCGGTCTGCAGGTACGGCTGCGCGGACCACTGATCTTGCGTCACGCGGTTGTAGATCGTGATCGAGCCGTTTTGCGAGTCGGACCAGATCCAGTTCGGATCGTCCGGCTCGACCAAGCCCCACGTTCCGTCGCCGCCGACCGTGTTGATCCAAAACTTGTTCTGGATTCCACCCGGATCGAGCGAGTTGGACGGGCCGCACCAGCCGTTGTTGTCCTGCAGGCCCGCGCAGACGGTGTACGGGTTATCCGACCCGACGCCCACGCGATAGGCCTGGCCGATCGGCACGTTCATCGAGAAGAACCAGTTCGCGCCGCCGTCGAGGCTGAGGACGTAGCCGCCGTCGTTGCCGAGGATGATGCGCGTCGGATCGTTGGGCGCGATCCAGATCGCGTGGAAGTCGGAGTGCACCTGATCGGCGATGGTCTTGAAATTCTTGCCCGCGTTGGTGCTCAGCATGACTTGGAACGAGACGGCGTAGACCTTGTTCGCATTCTTCGGGTCGACTTCGACGTGCGAGAAGTAGAACGGGCGGGCGTCGACCTGCGTGTCGTCGCTGACCTTCGTCCAGTTCGCGCCGGCGTCGTCGGAGCGCCACAGCACGCCGTCTTTCGATTCGATCACCGCGTAGACGCGATTGCCGTCGCTCGGCGCGACGGCGAGGCCGATGCGGCCGACGGGATATTGCGGCAGGCCGTGGCCTTCGAGCTTGGTCCACGTCGCGCCGCCGTCGGTCGACTTGTAGATGCCGTCTTCAGTGCCGCCGCTGACGAACGTCCAGGGACGGCGCTGGAACTTCCAGATGCCGGCGTAGACGACGCTCGGGTTCTGCGCGTCCATCGCGAGATCCGACGCGCCGCTCTCGGGACCCACGGAGAGCGTCTGCTTCCAGGTCTGGCCGCCATCGTCGGTGACGTAGACGCCGCGCTCGGTGCTGTCGGCGAACGCGTCGCCGAGCGCGCCGACTATCACGTGGTTGTGATTGCGCGGATCGACGAGGATGCGCGAGATGTACTTCGTGCCCTTCAGGCCGGCGTTCGTCCAGCTGTCGCCGCCGTCGGTGGTCTTGTACACGCCGTCGCCGTAGCTGACGTCGTTGCGCGGATTGGACTCGCCGGTGCCGACCCAGACGACGCCGTCGTTGGTGGGGTCGATCGTCACGGCGCCGATCGCGCCGACGCCCTGCTTTTCGAACACGGCGTCCCAGGTCTGTCCCGAGTTCGCCGACTTCCACACGCCGCCGCCCGCCGCGCCGATGTAGTACAGCTTCGGATTCGTCGTCGAGCCGGCAACCGAGGTGACGCGCCCGCCGGTCAAGGCCGGGCCGATCGCGCGCCAGCTCATGTTGCCGAAGGCCGGCCCCGGCGACGGGGTCGGCGTCGGCGACGGCGAGACCGACGGCGACGGCGAGGGTACGGGAGCGGCGGCGCGGGCGTGACCCGCGCTGAAGAGCAAGAAAGCGAAGAGCGGCGCTAGCACCGCAACGCGTCGTAACAACGGACGAACCTCCATAAAATCCACGCAGTAGCCGCGCGCGCGAAGCAATCCTGCGCGGGTCAACTCAAATAACCATCAAACCACGTCGCGCTAGCGCGTCGCGCCGTGGTGGCGTGACTCATACATCGGAACGTTTACATGAATGGCATACCATTGCGACCAAGCAATCATGCCGCACATGATGACGAACAGCGCGATGATGATGACGAGCGCCCAGCGGCGACCCGAGGGACCAGGCCGGGGAGGCCCCTCCCCGGAAGGCGCGCCGGACGCGCGGCTCGAACCCACCGGCCCCATATGCGAAGGACCATCGCCAGCCTCCTGGCGACAGCCATCGTTCCATTGTGCTCGTTCCTCCTCACGTCCGCGCCAGCGCAAGCCGCTCATCGCGCCGTCCCCGCGACTCCTGTCGCAATCGACGTCTACGCCCGCGTGCTGCGGCACATCAACCCGCAGATGCCGGGCTGGCAGAGCCGCAGCCTCGCGCGGCGCGTGCTCGTCAACGCCGAGCGCTGGCGTCTCGACGCGAACATGCTGGTGGCGATCGTCGCCGTCGAATCGTCGTGGCACACCCACGCGATCTCTCCGGCGGGCGCGATCGGCCTCGGGCAGCTGATGCCGGGCACGGCCGCGCTGCTCAAGGTCAACCCGCGCGATCCGAGCCAGAACCTCTACGGCGCCGCGCGCTACCTGCGCGGCCTGATGCAGCGCTTCGGGTCAAAACATCCGGACCTCGTCTTCGCCGCCTACAACGCGGGGCCGCACGCCGTCACCGAGTACGGCGGCATTCCGCCCTACGGCGAGACGGAGAACTATGTCGTGCGCGTCGTCGACGCGTGGGAGCGCCTATCGCGTAACGTCCATCTGCCCGCCAGCGCCTATAATCAGTGGCCCGCGCACGGCCTCGACATCGACTACTGGCTCAACGCCACCGAAAACCCGTAACTTATCCTCTCCTAGTGTCATGCTGAGCCTGTCGAAGCATGGGCTCCCTTGTCATGCTGAGCCCTGTCATCCTGAGCGCGCCGCGCAGCGCGCAGTCGAAGGACGAAGCATGACCAAGCATCTCACGCTCGAATGTAATTAGCCGTCGATCGGTTGCGGGATCGGAGGAGCGCGGAGAATGAAGAGCTTTGGTCTTGGCGCACACGCTCTCAGTGGAGCGGTGGCGATCGCATTGCTTGCCGGCTGCGGTGGACGTGTCGGGAGCGCGAGCGCGATACCGTCGGCGGACCTTCGCCAAAGCTTTACGCATAGCCGCACGTTCAAGTTCACCGGTGCAAAGCAGTCGTTTAAAGTACCGGCGGGCGTAACGTCGATCACCGTCGTCATGCGTGGTGCAGGCGGCGTTAGCTGTCCCCGGACTGGGAGAGGAGCTCGAGTCTACGCCGTGATTCCCGTCACCCCGGGCGAGCGTTTGAGAGTCTATGTCGGCGGCGCAGCTTCTGGGTCGACGGGTGGTTTCAACGGCGGCGGCTCGGGCGGCAGCAGTTACGACGGTGGTGGAGGTGGCGCCTCGGACGTGCGCGTTCGCCCCGGCGGGTTGCGCGATCGGATTCTGGTTGCCGCCGGCGGCGGCGGCTGGGGATTAACCTACAACGGCTGCAATTACGGTGTGGATTATGGAGCTGGAGGAGGCGGGGGCGGCCTTACCGGTCAGAACGGCCAGTACGGGTTCTCGTATGCCCAGGGCGGTTCGGGTCAGGGCGGCTTCGGAGGCACCCAAATCGAAGGCGGCGCCGGCGGCAACGGCGGCAACGGCCAGTATTGCTACAAACCTGGCAGTCCCGGAGCGAATGGCGTGCTCGGTCTCGGCGGCAAAGGGGGAGTTGACGGCACCTATTCCGGTACTCACTACTACGGTTATAGCGGCGGCGGCGGCGGTGGAGGCTATTTCGGCGGAGGCGGAGGCGGCGGCGCTTGCTATTTGTACGGCATCGCCGGCGGCGGAGGAGGCGGCGGTGGTTCGTCATACGCGGAACCAAGCGCTACGAAAGTGCAGTATTGGCCAAACTGGAAAAACGCGTCGGGCGACGGTCAGGTCGTCTTCAGTTGGTGACTTCGCTCAAGATGACGTCGACGGCGTCGCTGAGGGCGTGAGGGCCGTCCACTTTTAGCGGGATAGCGCCGGCGTTGCGCGCGGCCTCGACGTCGCTCTCGCGGTCGCCGACGACCACGCAGCACGCGGGATCCACTCCCAGCGCGCGCGCCGCATCGAGAATCAGCTTGGGCTTGGGCTTACGGCACTCGCACGCGTCGTCCGGCGCGTGCGGACAGACGAAGAATCCAGCGAACGGACCGAGCAACTCGTCGATCTTGCGATTGACCGCGTCCACCTGTTCGGCCGTGATGAGCCTGCGCCCGATTCCGCTCTGATTGCTGACCACCGCGAGCGGCAACCCCGCCGCGCGTAGCCGGTCGAGCAGCTCCCGCGCGTTCGGCGCGGGAACCACCTTGGCGGGATCGCCGTTGAACGGCACGTCGACGACGATCGTCTCGTCGCGATCGAACAGCACCGCGCATACTTTCACCCTTCG
The DNA here is from genome assembly GCA_036522095.1 of Candidatus Cybelea sp. Lineage (GTDB taxonomy): Bacteria > Vulcanimicrobiota > Vulcanimicrobiia > Vulcanimicrobiales > Vulcanimicrobiaceae > Cybelea. Next base: position 14,177 of record DATDGN010000127.1, read on the forward strand.
CCCTTCGACAGGCTCAGGGTGACACTGGGACGTAGACTTCGCCGCCGGCTTCGGCAAACTCGCGGGATTTCTCCGCCATGCCGCGCTCGGCGAACTCGCGCACCTCTTGCGTGATCTTCATCGAGCAGAAGTGCGGGCCGCACATCGAACAGAAGTGCGCGACCTTGGCGCCCGGCGCCGGCAGCGTCTCGTCGTGGAACTCGCGCGCCGTGTCGGGATCGAGCGAGAGATCGAACTGGTCCTGCCAGCGAAACTCGAAGCGCGCCTTCGAGAGCACGTCGTCCCAGTGCGCCGCGCCGGCGTGTCCCTTGGCGAGGTCGGCCGCGTGCGCCGCGATCTTGTAGGCGATCACGCCGTCCTTCACGTCCTTTTTGTTCGGCAGGCCGAGGTGCTCTTTGGGCGTCACGTAGCAGAGCATCGCCGTGCCGTACCACCCGATCATCGCCGCGCCGATCGCGCTCGTGATGTGATCGTAGCCGGGCGCGACGTCGGTGACGAGCGGCCCCAACGTGTAGAACGGCGCCTCCTTGCAGATCTCGAGCTGCTTGCGCATGTTCTCCTCGATCAGGTGCATGGGGACGTGCCCCGGGCCCTCGATCATCACCTGAACGTCGTGCTTCCACGCGATGTCGGTCAGCTCGCCCAGCGTCTCGAGCTCCCCGAACTGCGCGGCGTCGTTGGCGTCGGCCGTGCAGCCCGGGCGCAGCCCGTCGCCCAGCGAGAACGCGACGTCGTACGTCTTCATGATCTCGCAGATCTCTTCGAAGTTGTCGTAGAGGAAGTTCTCGCGATGATGCGCGAGGCACCACTTGGCGAGGATCGAGCCGCCGCGCGAGACGATGCCCGTGATGCGATTGGCCGTGAGCGGAACGTAGCGCAGCAGCACTCCGGCGTGAATCGTGAAATAGTCCACGCCTTGCTCCGCCTGCTCGATCAGCGTGTCGCGAAACAGCTCCCACGTGAGCTCCTCGGCCTTGCCGTTGACCTTCTCGAGCGCCTGGTAGATCGGGACGGTGCCGATCGGCACAGGCGAGTTGCGCAGAATCCACTCGCGCGTCTCGTGGATGTTCTTCCCCGTCGAGAGGTCCATGACCGTGTCGCCGCCCCAGCGCGTTGCCCAGGTCATCTTCTCGACCTCTTCGTCGATCGACGACGTGACGGCGGAGTTGCCGATGTTCGCGTTGATCTTCACGAGGAAGTTGCGGCCGATGATCATCGGCTCGCTCTCGGGATGGTTGATATTTGATGGAAGGATCGCGCGGCCGCGCGCGATCTCGTCGCGCACGAAGTCCGGCTCGACGTTCTCGCGCAGCGCGACGAACTCCATCTCCGGCGTAATCTCGCCGCGCCGTGCGTAGTGCATCTGCGTCACGTTCGCACCCGGCTTCGCCCTGCGCGGTGGGCGCGGCGCGGGGAAGCGCAGCCCGTCGAGCTCGGGCATCGCGTCGCGCCCGCGCCGGTAGACCGACGACGGACGCTCGAGGCGCAGCGTGTCGCCGCGCGCCTCGATCCACGCGTCGCGCAGCGGCTGCAAGCCGCGGCGAAAATCGGTCGACGCCTCGGGATCGGTGTACGGACCGCTGGTGTCGTAGACCGTATGAATCGTGCCGTCCGTCAGCGCAATCGCGCGACGCGGCACGCGAACCGACGGCTCCGACCCACTCACATAAACTTTCATCGGCACCTCCCTACGCCGGCATTACCCGGATCAGGTTCACTGCGGTCGGCGAAGCATCGCTCGCCCTCTCAGCCCGCCTGCCGCGAGCTCCCGCTGCCGTGCATATACGCGCGTCGCCTCGCAGAGCCTTTTGGAGCTTTGGAACCAACCAGGCTAGCGATTGGATTGGTCCATTTGGATGAGATATGCGGCGCCGACTCAAAACAGGTGGGTCCTGATGACGACGACGTTTACCGCCGATCCCGATCCGCACGAAACTCGCGAATGGCTCGAGGCGCTGCGCGGCGTCATCGAGGCCGAAGGCCCGGAGCGCGCGCGCGACCTGATCGCGCAGCTCGTCGACGAGGCGCAGCGCAGCGGCGCGCACGTGTCGCTCGGGTTGCAGACGCCGTACGTCAACACTATACCGGCCGACCAGCAGCCGGCGATGCCCGGCGACCGCGAGCTCGAGGCGCGGCTGCGCCACTACGTCCGCTGGAACGCGCTCGCGACCGTCGTGCGCGCGAACAAGGTCAGCTCGGAGCTCGGCGGCCACGTCGCCAGCTTCGCGTCGGCGGCGACGCTGTACGACGTCGGCTTCAACCACTTCTTCCGCGCGCCGAGCGAGACGTTCGGCGGCGACCTCGTCTTCTTCCAGGGACACTCCTCGCCCGGCGTCTACGCGCGCACGTTTCTCGAGGGGCGCATTAGCGAGGATCAGCTCGAACACTTTCGCCAGGAGGTCGGCGGCCGCGGCCTCTCGTCGTATCCGCATCCGTGGCTCATGCCGGAGCTCTGGCAGTTCCCGACCGTGTCGATGGGTCTCGGACCAATCATGTCGATCTACCAGGCGCGCTTCATGCGCTACCTGCACGACCGCGGCCTGCGCGATGCCACCGGCCGCAAGGTGTGGGCGTTCGTCGGCGACGGCGAGATGGACGAACCGGAATCGCTCGGCGCGATCTCGCTCGCCGGGCGCGAGCGGCTCGACGATCTGATCTGGGTGATCAACGCGAACCTGCAGCGGCTCGACGGTCCCGTGCGCGGCAACGGCAAGATCATTCAAGAGCTCGAGGGCGTGTTCAAGGGCGCCGGTTGGAACGTCATCAAGGTGATCTGGGGAAGCCGGTGGGATCCGCTGCTCGCGAGCGAGGCTGGGCCGCGCCTCGTGCAGCTGATGAACGAGTGTGTTGACGGCGACTATCAGACGTTCAAGTCGCGCAACGGCAAGTACGTGCGCGACGAGTTCTTCGGGCGCTATCCCGAAACGCAGGCGCTCGTCGAAGACTGGACCGACGACGAGATCTGGAATCTGCAGCGCGGCGGTCACGACTCGGTCAAGGTCTACGCCGCGTATAAGGCCGCGTTCGACCATCGCGGCGCGCCGACGGTCGTGCTCGCGAAGACGATCAAGGGCTACGGCATGGGCGAGGCCGGCGAGGCGCAGAACATCGCGCACCAAGCAAAAAAAATGGAAATCGAGGCGATGCGCACGTTCCGCGATCGCTTCGACCTGCCGATCACCGACGCGCAGCTCTCCGGCGAGAAGATCCCGTTCTATAAGCCGCCGGAGGATTCGGCGGAGATGCGCTACCTGCGCGAGCGCGTCGCCGCGCTGGGCAGCGTTCCGCAGCGGCGCCGCAAGTCGACCGCGCTGACCGTTCCCGAACTCTCGGCGTTCGATACGCAGCTGCAGGGCACGGCCGACAGACACATTTCGACGACGATGGCCTTCGTCCGAATCCTCAACACGATCGCGCGCGACAAGGAGATCGGCCCGCGCGTCGTCCCGATCGTCGCCGACGAGTCGCGCACCTTCGGCATGGAGGGCATGTTCCGCCAGCTCGGGATCTACTCGTCGGTCGGGCAGCTCTATCACCCGCAAGACGCCGAGCAGCTCATGTGGTACCGCGAGGACAAGCTCGGCCAGATTCTACAGGAAGGCATCAACGAGGCGGGCGCGCTTTCGTCGTGGATCGCTGCCGGCACGTCGTACTCCAACCACGACCTGCCGATGATCCCGTTCTACATCTTCTATTCGATGTTCGGCTTCCAGCGCGTCGGCGACCTGACGTGGGCGGCCGGCGACAGCCGCACGCGCGGCTTCCTGCTCGGCGCCACCTCGGGGCGCACGACGCTCAACGGTGAGGGCTTGCAGCACGAGGACGGTAGCAGCCAAGTCGCCGCGTCGTTCGTGCCCAACTGCGTCAGCTACGATCCGACGTTTGGGTACGAGCTCGCGGTCGTCATCCAGGACGGGCTGCGCAGGATGCTGACCGATCAGGAAGACGTCTACTACTACATCACGCTGATGAACGAGAACTATCAGCATCCCGCGATGCCGCCCGACGCCCGCGACGGCATCCTGCGCGGCATGTATCTGCTGCGCGACGCGGGGCCCGTCAAGGCAAAGGCGCCGCGCGTGCAGCTCTTCGGATCGGGCGCCATCCTGCGCGAGGTCATCGCCGCCGCCGATCTGCTCGCGGACGAGTGGAGCGTGACGAGCGACGTGTGGAGCGTGACCAGCTTCAACCAGCTGCAGCGCGACGGCGCCGCGGCGCGCCGCCTCAACCTGCTGCACCCGCAGGATAAGCCGCATTTCTCGTACGTCGAGCAGTGCTTGCAGGATCGCGTCGGGCCCGGCATCGCCGCAACGGACTACGTCCGCGCGTTCGCCGAGCAGATCCATCCGTATGTGGGGCGCCCCTACGTGGCGCTCGGCACCGACGGCTTCGGCCGCAGCGACTTCCGCCGCAAACTGCGTGAGTTCTTCGAGGTCGACCGCCACTTCGTCACGGTCACCGCGCTGCGCGCGCTGGCCGACGAGGGCAAGGTTCCGTCCGCGACCGTCGCCAAGGCGCTCGAGAAGTACCACATCGACCCCAACAAGCCCAATCCCATCACCGTGTGAGGACATGAGCCAAACGATCGAGGTGCGCGTTCCCGACATCGGCGACTTCAAGGACGTGCCGGTGATCGAAGTGCTGGTCAAGAGCGGCGATCGCGTCAAGAAGAACGACTCGCTGATCACGCTCGAGAGCGAGAAGGCCTCGATGGAGGTGCCGGCCGAGGCCGAGGGCACGGTGCAAGACGTCAAGGTGAAGGTCGGCGATAAGGTCTCGGTTGGCGCTCCGATTCTGACGCTCAGTTCCGAGGACGCCACCCCCGCCGCGGCGCCGCAGGCCGCACCGGCACCGCAGCCCGCACACGCGCCGCAGCCCGCCCCCGCGCCGCAGCCCGCTCCCGCTCCGCAGGCGGCGCCCGCGCCAACGCGCGACGGGCCGGTGCACGCCGGACCCGCGATTCGCCGCTTCGCGCGCGAGCTCGGGGTCGATCTCGCAAACATTAGCGGCAGCGGCCCGAACGGACGCATCACGCGCGAGGACGTGCAGGGCTTCGTGAAGGGCGCGCTCGAGCGCGGCGGCGGCGGCGCGCCTGCGTTCGGCGGACTGCCCGCCTGGCCGAAGGTGGACTTCGCGCAGTACGGGCCGGTCGAGCGCCGTCCGCTCTCGCGCATCAAGAGGTTCTCGGGTCCGAACCTGCACCGCAACTGGCTGCAGATCCCGCACATCACGAACTACGACGAGGCCGACGTCACGTCGCTCGAGGACTTCCGCAACGAGGTCAACGCCGAGCGCACGCCCGAACCGCGGCCGAAGGTCACGATGCTGGCGTTTCTCGTCCGGGCCGCCATCGCGGCGCTGCAGCGTTTCCCCGAATTCAACGCGTCGCTCGACGAAGGCGAGCTCGTGCTCAAGCGCTACTACAACATCGGCTTCGCGGCCGACACGCCGGACGGGCTCGTCGTGCCGGTGATCAAGAACGCGGACCGCAAGGGGCTGTTCGAGATTGCGGCCGAGAGCGCGGCGCTCGCCGCGAAGGCGCGCGAGGGGAAGCTGCCTCTGCAAGACATGCAGGGCGGAACGTTCACGATCTCGTCGATCGGCGGGATCGGCGGCACGGCGTTCACGCAGATCGTCAACGCGCCCGAGGTAGCGATCTTGGGAGCGACGCGCACAGCCATGCGGCCGATCTGGGACGGCGAGACTTTTCTGCCCCGGCTCATGCTGCCGATCAGCGTCAGCTACGACCACCGCGTCGTGGACGGCGCGGGCGCTGCGCGCTTCCTGACCTACGTCGCCGGGCTGCTCGCCGACTTCCGCCGCGTCATGCTTTAGGCGTCCGAACTTTCGTCGACGGCGGAAAATGATACAAGTATCCGCTCGCCGTCGCTCCCGGCGCACAGGCACAGTCTGCTTGCTGTTTGGACTAGACTAAGCTAAACTAAGTCTCATGGGCACGGTCAACATTCATGAGGCGAAGACCCACCTATCACGTCTCGTCGACGAGGCGGCGGCCGGGCGCGAAATCGTCATCGCAAAGGCCGGCAAGCCGATGGCCAAGTTGACGCCCCTCGCGCCGCAGTGCCCACGTCGAAAGCTCGGCACGCTAAAGGGGAGGCTGAAGGTCCATGGGGATTTTGACGTCCCACTTCCAGCGGACCTTATCGATGACTTTGAGGCGTGATGCGGATCTTGCTCGATACGCACGTGCTCATTTGGGCTCTCGCCCAACCGCGCAGGCTCTCGCAGGATACACGCGAGGCGATCACCGACCCACAAAACGACGTATTCTTCAGCGCGGGGAGCATCTGGGAGATTGCGATCAAAACCCAGCTGCGCCGCATAGAGCTTTCGATCGAGCCCGTGGCAATCGCGAAAGAGGCAGTGGCGAGCGGCTTCCAGGAGCTGCCGATTCGCGCATCGGCGGCAGCTCGGGTCGCCGAACTGCCGCTGCATCATCGCGATCCTTTTGATCGAATCTTGGTCGCTCAGGCGCTGTGCGAACCCGCCAAGCTTTTCACCGCCGATGCCGCGCTAGTGCCTTACTCCGATCTCGTAACGCTGATCAAGTGATCGCCAAAGCATGGCGAATCATTTGATCGCGATGCCCCACGCGCAGCCGACCTGCTGAAGGTCGCTATTCGTGTAGAGAACCGACGGTTTCAGTTTTGCGCCGAACTTCGTGCGGCTCAGCGGCCAAACGTCGATCCCGGCGCTCCCGGCATTTCCACAGTTAGCGGCAAAGAGATCGCCTGTAGCGGTAAACACGAAGGCTGCTTCATACGAACTAGCTGGCAGCCCCGCCGGATCCACGATGCTCGGCTTGTCGCCGCTTTTTAGATCGTTGCTATTGTAGCGAACGAGTGCCGGCTTCGATCCGTTGCTGGAGGCATATAAGTTGCCCGCCTTATCGAAGGCCAGGCCGCCCGACCCTGTGAGACCGTTCAAGAAGTACGGGTCCCCCGTATACGGCGGCTTGAGAACGCCGATCGAGTTCCTCCCCTTACTGTTGGCATTCGATGCATAGAGGTTCGCGGACTTATCGAACGCGAGGCTGTACATGTTGTAACCCGAACGAACGTTTACCGTAAGGGCGGGCGTCAGCGTTCCGCTCTTGGTGAAGGGGCCTTTGTATTCGAGGATGCTCGAGTTTCCGGGAGAGCTCACCCAAAGGTTGCGTGACGGGTCGAACGCCAACGCATCTGCACCGTTCGTGCCGGAGAGGACGAAGGTGTACTGCTGGACTGACGTCGCTCTGAGCGGAAGCTTGAATACCGCAACCTCCGACGGCTTGGCGCCGGACTGGCTGAAACTGACGACCCATAGCCGGCCGGACGAATCTATGCCGAGACTGCTGGTATACTGAAGACCGTTTCCCTTGCTGCAGTAGTAGCTGGTGTGGCTGGAACTCGTCTTTAGCGGCAATTTCGCGAACTGGATCTGGGGATAGCTGCAGCTCGCGAAGAGCGTCCAATAGACGTAGTGCGGTTTCTTCTTAACGGGCGGCGCCGCGATCATCGGTCCCGGTGCGGCGAGGGCCCCAGGGCCGTGGCCGGCGGGGCGATGGCGGGGCTCGAGCAGCTGGCAAGGGCGGCTGCGAAAAGAACGAGCGCGACGGTCCTGAAGCTCATCGCATGATCCTCCTGCCATCACACCCGGTGAAACAGCGCCGCGCGGAGCGTCGTAGCTAAGGCATGATCGCTGCACGCCGCCTTCCCGACGTCTCCTTAATCCGCCTCTACCTGCTGCGGGCGCTCTACCTGCTGATCGGCTTGGCCCAGGGTCTCCAGACGTGGCCGGCCATCCTGCACCACGCCCGGCCCTGGGACTTCTGGCACGGCGTCGGCATGAGTTTCCTCGGCGCCCTCACCGCGCTCTCGCTTCTGGGCGTTCGCTATCCCGTGCGGATGCTGCCGCTGCTGATCTTCGAGTTCGCGTGGAAGCTGCTCTGGGTGCTGGCGGTCTATCTGCCGCTCTGGATGGGGCACCGCGTCGACCCGGACACCGCCGACAGCGCGTTCTCGATCTTCTTCGGCGTGATTCTGGTACCGCTGGTCCTTCCGTGGGGCTATATCTGGAAGAACTACGTGACGGCGCCGGGCGACCGCTGGAAATGAGCTACCAGCGGCGCGCGGTCAGCGAGACGTCCGAATCCGCACCGCGCGGAATCAGGAAGTAGACTACTACCAACAAGAACAGCGCGAAGCTCAAGACCGGCAGCACGAGCGCGACCAGCGTCGCGCCGACATAAACCATCCAGCCCGTGCGATAGCCCCGAACCGTAGACGCGATCGTCGCGTCGTCGACCTCCGGCGCGAACGCCTTCGCACGTACGAGATGCAGGAGCATTAGGTTGTAGAACGAGGCGCACGTCGAGAGCACGACGCCATACAGAAACGTCGACGCCGAATACGTCGGATACGAGCCGAGCGTCGTCGTGGCGAACGGGATCAGCACCGTCGCGGCCAGCAGCAGCAGGTTCCAGAAAACCGTCTTGCGATCGATGGTGTGCACAAGGCGGATGAGCGCGTGATGGTTCTGCCACATCAGGCCGATGACGGAGAAGCTCAGGGCATACGCGATCAGGTTCGGCCACAGGTGCAACAACGCCGATGCAAGCTCGCGATTGGACGGCGCGTGCAGCTTGGGCAGGACGAAGCCGAGCGCGAGCAGCGTGATCGCAAAGGCGAACACCGCGTCGGAAAACGCCTCGAATCGCCCCTTGTTCATGCTGCCGGATTCCATATATGACAGCGGATGTCATGTATGCCCCGTACCCTGGTCGCATGAACATCACCGGAATCGATCTCACCGCGTACCTCGTACGCGATCCCGACAAGGCCATCGCTTTCTATCGCGACGTGATGGGAATGACGCCGACCGCCGTCGACGACGGGGGGCGCGGCGCTGAGTTCACGTTGCCGGACGGCTCGACGTTCGGCGTGTGGAAGCCCGAAGAGGGCGGCACCGGCGGCGCGATCATGTTCGCCGTCGAAGACGCGCGCGCGGCGGTCGAGCACTATCGCAAACGTGGGCTGCAACTCAGCGACGTGCTGGAGTCGCCCGTGTGCTTGATGGCGTTCGGCGCGGATCCCGAGGGCAACTCGATCATCATCCACCAACGCAAGGTGAAAGACTAACGCCTACTGCTGCTGCCCCAGCGGCCGAGTCGTAAACGGCGCCCGCCACTCGCGATCGCCCACGCGCAAGACCCACACGAACGAGCGATCGGGACCGAGCGGCATCGGGGAGATCATCATCGCGAACGGCGCGTTGATGGACGAACCGGGCTTGGTACCGGGGGGGCGCCCGACCTCGATCTCCTGCTCCATGCGGATCGCGGTCGCGCTCTCCGGGCCAGTCTGCAGCACGACCGGCTTGCCGTCCGCGTCGAGCAGGTCGAGCGTCCACTTGATCTTGCGATTGGTCTCGCTCCACGGCACGTGCAAGATGAACGCGACGGCGGAGGGCGCCGTCACCGGGCTGGCCGTGTTCGTCCAGCCGATGCCGAGGGCGTGCAGCTTGCCGTCCGGTGTGACTTGCGCTGCGTCGCAGAGCAAGAGCGTCGCGTCAACGATGGGCATATCGATCGAGCGTTCTTCGCGCCCGCGCGACGAGCGCCTCGCGCAGCTCCTGGGGCTCGACGAGCATCGCGACCTCCGACCAGGCGACCAGTTGAAACAGCGCGATCTCCGCGCCGGGAAACGTCACGCGCAGGAGCGCGCCGGCCTCGTCTTGCGACACGACCTCCGCGGGCCAATACGCGGACAGCCGTTCGAGCGCGTCGCTGGGCGTCCGCAGCAGCACGACGCAATCCGCGCTGCGCGAGGCCTCGTTGAAGCGCGCCGACGACTCGCGCCAGTAGCGCTCGAGGTCGAAGCTCTCGGGACGCTCGAAGCGCTGCGTCAGCTCTTGCGCGCCGCGAATGCGATCGACGCGGAAACTGCGCAGCTCCTCGCCGCAACGAGCGACGAGGTACCAGACCCCCGCCTTCGAGACGAGCCCGAGCGGATCGACGGTGCGCGTCGACGCGGCCCGCTTGCGGTCTTCGTAGCGCACCCGCACGCGGCGATCGTCCCAGACCGCGCGGCGCAGCGCGGTGAGGATCGCGCGCGGCGGCTCGGGCTGGTTCCAGCGCCGCTGATCGACGTGGATCCGCGAGCGGGATTTCTCAGCCGCGCGCCGCTGGACGTCCGCCATCCCGCCGTGCAGCTTCTCGAGCGCGCGATCGAGCCCGCGCTCGGAGCCTAAATCCGCGAGCGGACTAGCGCCCGAGAAGAATAGCGAGCGAATCTCGTCCTCGGTGAACTGCGTCAGCGCGCGGCGATACCCGTCGGCGAGCACGATGCCGCCGGCGGAGCCGCGCTCCGCGTACACCGGCACGCCTGCCGCGCCGAGCGCCTCGACGTCACGATAGATCGTCCGCTCGGAGACCTCGAGCCGCTCCGCCAGAATCCGCGCCGAACACTGCCGGCGCGACTGCAGCAGCAACAGGAGCGAAATGAGCCGATCGGCCTTCACGACTCCATCAAACTCACCAAATATGACAGCTTATGTCAAGTATGCGGGCTACGCTGGCCGCATGACGACCAGCATCACCGGAATCGACGCGCATCACTATCTCGCGAAAGACCTCGGGCGCGCGACGGCGTTCTACCGCGACCTGATCGGCCTGCGCCCCAGCCCCGACGCGACGTGGGAACACGGCACCGAGTTCGAACTCGGCGACGGAAGCATCTTCGGCATCTTCAAAATGCCCGACGACAGCTGGTATCCGTGCGGCGGCGTGATCTTCGCGGTCAGCGACATCGACGACGCGGCGCAGCGCCTACGCGACGCGAGCGTTCACTTCTTCACCAACGGCATTCTCGACACGCCGGTCTGCCGCATCGCCTGGTGTCAGGATCCCGAAGGCAACAACTTCGCGATCCACCAGAAAAAATAACCGCGCTACTTCGCGAGCTGGCGCAGGACGTATTGCAGGATGCCGCCGTGGCGGTAGTATTCCGCCTCGTTCGGTGTGTCGATGCGAACGCGGACCTCGAACTTGATGGAGCGATTCGTGGAGGGATCGGTGGCCTTGACGTGGGCCCGCATGTGCGGAGTAACGACCTCGGCGATGCCGGTGACGTCGTAGATCTCTTCGCCGGTGAGGCCGAACGTCGACCGGTCCGCGCCGTCGATGTACTCGAGCGGCAGCACGCCCATGCCGATCAGGTTGCTGCGATGGATGCGCTCGAACGACTCGGTGATCACGGCCTTGACGCCGAGCAGGTACGGCCCCTTCGCGGCCCAGTCGCGCGACGAGCCCGCGCCGTACTCCTTGCCCGCGAGCACGACGAGCGGCGTGCCGTCCGCACGATACTTCATCGCGGCGTCGAAGATGGATAGCTGTTCGTCCGCCGGCAGATAGCGCGTCACGCCGCCCTCGACGCCGGGCACGAGCGCGTTGCGCAGCCGCACGTTGGCGAACGTCCCGCGCACCATCACCTCGTGATTGCCGCGGCGTGCCCCGTACGAGTTGAAGTCGCCGGGCTCGATGCCGAGCTCGGTCAAATAGCGCCCCGCCGGGCTGTTCTTCGCGATGCTGCCGGCCGGCGAGATGTGATCGGTCGTGACCGAGTCGCCCAGGACGGCGATGGCGCGCGCGCCGCGCACGTCTTGCGGCGGCGACGGCTGCGCCGGCATCCCGTCGAAATACGGCGGCCTCTTGACGTACTCGGACTTCGGATCCCACGCGTAAAGCTCGCTCGGAGCGACGTTGAGCTCGCTCCAGCTCGCATCGCCCTTGAAGACGTCGGCGTACTCGCGCGCAAACATCTCGTCGCTGATGCAGCTCGCCATCGTCGCCGCGATCCGGTCGTTGCTGGGCCAAATGTCCTTGAGCCAGACCGGCACCCCGTCGCTGCCGGTGCCGAGCGGCTCCGTCGTCATGTCGATGTCCATGCGACCGGCCAGCGCGTACGCGACCACCAGTGGCGGCGACGCCAGGTAGTTCGCGCGGACCTGCGGATGGATGCGCCCCTCGAAGTTGCGGTTCCCCGAGAGCACCGCGGCGACGATCAGGTCGCGGTCGGCGACGGCCTCGGCGACGTCCTTCGGGAGCGGTCCCGAGTTTCCGATGCACGTCGTGCAGCCGTAGCCGACGAGGTTGAAGCCGAGCTTATCGAGGTACTCCTGCAGCCCGGCCTTGACCAAGTAGTCGGTGACGACTTTCGAGCCCGGCGCAAGCGACGTCTTCACCCATGGCTGCGTCCGCATTCCGCGCTCGACGGCGTTGCGCGCGAGCAGCCCCGCGCCGATGAGCACCGACGGGTTCGACGTGTTCGTGCAGCTCGTGATCGCCGCGATCACGACCGAGCCGTCGTCGACGTCCTCCGCCGTGCGCGAGATCGTCATGGTGGCGCCGCCGCCCTCGTTCTCGAAGCGCGCGACCGCGCCGTTCGCGCGCTCGCGCGCCGCCGACCACTCGTCGAGCGCCACCTGGAACGTGCGCTTGACGTCCTGCAGCGGCACGCGGTCCTGCGGACGGCGCGGACCGGCGAGGCTCGGCTCCACGCTCGCGAGATCCAGCGACAGCGTGTCGGCGAAGTCCGGATCCGCGGAGTCGTCGGTCCGAAACAGGCCCTGCGCCTTCGCGTACGCCTCGACCAGCGCGACGTGTTCGCTCACGCGGCCGGTGAGCCGCATATATTCCAGCGTCCGATCGTCGATCGGGAAGATCGCGACGGTCGAGCCGAACTCCGGCGACATGTTGCTGATCGTCGTGCGATCCACGACCGGCAGCGCGGAGAGACCGGCGCCATAAAACTCGACGAACTTCCCGACGACGCCCTTTTTCCGCAGCATCTCGGCGACCGTCAGCACGAGATCCGTCGCGGTCACGCCCTCGCGCAGCGCACCGTCCAAACGAAATCCGACGACGTCCGGAATCAGCATCGTCACCGGCTGGCCGAGCATGGCGGCCTCCGCCTCGATGCCGCCAACGCCCCACGCCAGCACGCCCAGACCGTTGACCATCGTCGTGTGCGAGTCGGTGCCAACCGCCGTATCGGGGTACGCGAGCCCTTGGGCATCAAACACGACGCGCGCGAGATACTCGATGTTGACCTGGTGCACGATCCCGGTTCCGGGCGGCACGACGCGCAGGTTCGCGAGCGCCGCCTGCCCCCACTTTAGGAACGCGTAGCGTTCGCGGTTGCGCTCGAACTCCAGATCGGTGTTCTTGGCCAGCGCGTCGCGCGATCCGAAATAGTCGGCCTGCACTGAGTGGTCGATCACGAGCTCGACCGGCTGTAAGGGATTGATCGCCTTCGCGTCGCCGCCCATCGCGGCCATCGCGTCGCGCATCGCCGCCAGGTCGACGATGCACGGCACGCCGGTGAAGTCTTGCAACAGCACGCGCGCCGGCGTGAACGCGATCTCGCGCTCCGCGGCGCCGTGTTTCGTCCAGCGCGCCAGGGCCTCGACGTCCTCGGCGCGCACGACGCGGCCGTCTTCGAAGCGCAGCAGATTCTCGAGCAGGATCTTCAGCGAGAACGGCAGCCGCGCGAGGCTCGGAAAGCCGGCCCGCTCGAGCGCCTCGAGGCGAAAGTACGCGTAGGAGCGCTCCCCGGCGTGCAGCGTTTCGAGCGCGCCGAAGCTATTCGGGTGACGATTCATCGGATAATCGTACTTTCGGATCGCCCCGTTCGTAGCCTTCGATCTTCAGCGCGGCCGTGCCGGAACAGAGACGCCAGAGCGGTTCGGCAACCAAGGCGAGGCGCCAGGGCTGCAGCGCCAAGGCATGCTCGAACGCCGCGCGATCGCGCGGGATCTCGCGCGCGACGCGCTCGAGCGCCGCGCGCGGCACGAGCAGGCTCGCGGGCAGCTCCGCGGCGCGCGCGATCTCGGCGATCGCCGCGCCCAAGAACCCGACGAGCGCGTCGCGCGCGGGAGCTGCGGGCCGAGCCGGGCGCTGCGGCAGGTCGGCGTCGTCGAGCGCCAGGCCGCGTGCGACCGCGTCGAGGATCGCAGCACCCAGCTGGCGCTTCATCGCGGCGTCGAGACGCCGCAGCTGCGAGAGATCCTCGAGCTTGGTGGGCTTCAAAACGGCGAGTCCGGCCACGACGTCGTCGGGCAGCACGTAGCGCACGGGTAGATCGCGTGCGCGCGCCGTCGCGTCGCGCAGCTTCACCAGCTCGTTGAGAATTCCGAGCTCGCGGCGGCTCATCCGCATCGCGCCGGGAATGCGCAGGTACGCGCGCCGCTCGTCGATGCGATACCGCTCGATGTCGCCGAGCTCGGCGCATTCCTCGTAGACCCACTCGTAGCGGCCCTTCTGTTCGAGCCGCGTGCGCAGCGTGTCGTAGGCCGGCAACAGATAGGCGACGTCGCCGACGAGATAGTCGATCTGCCGCGCGGAGAGCGGCCGAGCCGACCAATCGCTGACGGTTTGCGACTTCGCGAGCTTCACACTGCAGACGCTGCGCACGAGATCCGCCAGCGAGATCTGCATGCCGTAGCCGAGAAACGCCGCGGCGACCTGGGTGTCGAAGACGCGCGGCGGCACGAGCTCGAAACGATCCGCGAAGATCTTCACGTCGGCGTAGAGCGCGTGGCCGACGACCGTCGTGTGCGTCAACGCGAGCGCGAGCTTGCGCAAGTCGGGCAGCGCGAGCGCGTCGACGATCGCCGCGCCGTCGTCGAACGCGATCTGCACGACCATCAGCCGCGGCGAGTAGGTTCGCTCGGCGTGGAACTCCGTGTCGAGCGCGACGCGCGCGGCGTCCGCGACGCGCGCACACAGCGCGTCGAGCCCGGCACGATCCGTGACGATCAGTGGCTCGGTCACGAGGGCGTGGGCGACGGCGCCGCGCGCCGCCTGAAGTGAAAGTGCGGACAGCGGTGCGTTTCGCAATAGAACCGCGCGTAGTGCCGCGCCCTCGCCTCGTAGCCGTGCACCGCCACGGTGAGCCGGTCGCCGAAGATCGTCAACAGCGAGCAGATCGGGATCGCTATGGCGCACATCGTCCAGACGTGGACCCAGACCGGCACCCGTAAGGTCGCCGCGGTCGCCGTGGCGACGGTACCGCCGAAGCCGGGAATGACCCGCACGGCGAGCAAGAAGGCCGGCGATCCGACCGGAAACCGCTTGACCCAGGCCGGCAGCCGGTGCAGGTATTCGTGCAGGTTGAAGACACGCGAGGCGTGGCGGTTGACCCAGTAGCCCAACAGGGCCGCCAGGACGAGCCCGACCGTGTCCACGAGCGTCCCGTTGACCGGCCCGAAGATCGCGCCGTTCATGATTGCGAGCGCGTCGGTCACCGAGAACGGGGCCGACGCGACGAGCGCGAACACGGCGACCGCGAGGGGATAGGCGAACGGGCCGATCGTTCGGATTTCATGTTCCACGCGCGGCTGGTGACGGATCACCCAGAACGCGAGCAGGAAGGAGACGACCAGCATCGCGAGAGCGGCCGCCTTGCGTAGGGAAGGATTCAACCGATGGTCGTGCGTGGGTTAATCACGTTGCTATGCGGAGTTGGGCTCTATACGTCGCTTTTCATGCTGGCCAAGAGCCGCAGCGCCGCGCGCGGCGAGATCCCGGGACCAAGCGTCGTCAAGACGCCCAGGGCCCGCCTCTACGGCGTCCCAAACGCGCTCCTCGGGGCGATCTACTACCCGGCGCTGGCCGCGGCCGTCTGGCGGGCGCTCCCGGGCGCCGCGCTGCTGGCCGTCCTGGCGGCGGTCCTCTTCGCGGCTCTCACGTCGGCGTTTCTCGCCTATTCGCTGCTCTTCGTGACGCGTCGCGAGTGCCCGTATTGCTGGACCGCCCACGCCGTGAACTGGTCGCTCCTGGTCCTTTGCGGCTGGTTATTCGCGCGACCATCTTGAGTCCGAGTATCTGATTTGATAAAATCGGCCTCTCTGGTCGGACGGCACGAACGGGCGCCGAAACCGCCGGAAGAGAGGGCCGGCCGCGTAGCGTTAGTTCTACGAACCGGCGAACGGCAGTTCAATAGGGGGTGGCGCGAGTGCGCCACCCCTCTGCTTTTACTCGACCTCGGCGATCATTTGGCGGTAGGTCGGATCCTCGGTGGGACCGGAGGCGAACCAGGCCTCGAGCATCTCTTCGGCCAGCGCGGGGCTGGTCGCGCGCAGGCTGAGGCAGAGGACGTTCGCATCGTTCCATTCGCGCGCGCCCGCGGCGGTCGCGGCGTCCCCGCACAGCGCGGCGCGGATGCCGGCGACTTTGTTCGCGGCGATGCTGACGCCGGTGCCCGTCCAGCAGCAGAGGACGCCATATTGCGCATCGCCGCGCGCCACGGCATGGCCGACCTCGTGCCCGACGGCCGGCCACGCGTCGGAACGGCCGGGCGCGAGAGCGCCATACCGGCGCACCTCGTGATCGTGCGCGCGCAGCCACCGGTCGACCGCATCGGGGAGCTCGCCCGCCATGTCGCTGCCCAGCGCAATCCGCATCGAGAGGTTTTCTCCGCGCCGCGGCGGGAGACTCTTAGTGCCGTGAGCCAGGTGCGTCTCGCCGCGACGGTCATTCTCGCGCGGCCGAACTTCGAGGTCTATCTGGCGCGCCGCAGCACCAGCAGCGCCTTCGCGCCCAACGCATTCGTCTTTCCGGGCGGAACGATCGAGTCCGCGGACGCATCGGCGGCCGCGCAGTCGCGGACGCTCGGACTCGAATCGGAGCGCCTGACGCGCATGTTCCGCGCCGAGATCGCATCCGACTTGCACTCTTCCGAACCGCCGATCGAACCCGGCGCGGCGCGGGCTCTGCTCGTGGCGGCGCTGCGCGAGCTCTTCGAAGAGGCGGGCATCCTTTTGGCGCGCACCGCCGGGATGCAGCCGATCGCAGCGGAGGCGGCGGAATGGGGGCGCGTCGAGGCCGAGCGCGTCCGGGTGCGCGGCGGGGAGCTCGGCTTCGCCGACTTCCTCGGCGCGCACGATTGGTACGCCGACGCGCGCGAGCTGACGCTCTTTTCGCACTGGATCACGCCGCCCAGCGAGCCGCGCCGCTACAACACGCACTTCTTCTTCGCCGCCGCTCCGCCCGAGCAGGCCGCGCTGGCGGACGCGTTCGAGATGCACGACGGCATATGGATCGCTCCCGGCGACGCGCTCGCGCGCCATCGCCGCGGCGAGATGCACTTGGTCTATCCCACGATCAAACATCTCGAGCGGCTGAGCGCATTCGACTCGCTCGACGCGGCGCTACGCTTCGCGCGCAGCAAGCCGATCGTCACGATCATGCCGCACGACACGGCCGACGATTTCGCGATTCCGGCGCGACTCGAGGGCGCGTGGTAACACTCGTTCGCGCGCCCAATCCGTCGGCGATGACGCTGACGGGCACTAACTCATACGTAATCAACTGCGGCGATGACGCGGCGCTCGTGATCGATCCGGGCCCGGCGATACGCGCGCACGTGCACGCGCTTCTCGCCACTGCGGCGGGGCAGGGACTGACGATTCGCGCGATCGCGCTCTCGCACGGGCACCCCGACCACGTCGGCGCCGCGCCCGAGCTCGCCGCCGCGACTGGCGCGCCGGTCTACGCGCATCCGGCGACCCGTGTGCCGCACGCGCGCGACATCGCGCTCGAAGGCGAGCTGCGCGTGGGAACGACCGCGCTGCGCGCGATCGACGCGCCGGGCCACACGTTCGACCACGTCGTCCTCTACCTGCGCGAGGAGCGCAGCCTCTTCACCGGCGACACGATCCTCGGCGAGGGCACGTCGGTGATCGCGCCGCCCGGCGGCGCGATGCGTCCGTATCAGCGCACGCTGAACCGCCTGGCCGACGAGTTCGGCGACGCGCGGACGATCTACGGCGGCCACGGCCCGGTCGTGAGCGACGCACAGGCCAAGATCGAAGAGTATTGCGAGCACCGGCGCATGCGCGAAGCACAGATCGTCGACGCGCTGCGCGCCGGACCCGCGACCATTCCCGACATCGTGCGGCGCGTCTACGGGCCCGAGCGCAGCGTTTTGTGGCCAGCCATGGCGCGCCAGGTTCTCGCGCACCTCATCGCGCTCGAAGAGGAAGGCTGCGTTCGCGCCACGCCGGTCGACCGCGCGATGACGCCCGAGGAGGCCGCGATCCTCAACCCGCGCATCGAGGAGCTGGTCGGACCGGAAGAAGCCGCGGTGATCGTCGCCGAACTGGGAACGGAGATGCGGCTGCAGGCGCTGGTCGCCTACCGTCTCACGGAGGGCTAAATGGTGCGCCGACTGATTCTCGTTGCGTGGGTTGTCTCACTCGCAGCCTGCACGCAGTCCGTCTGGCCGGGCCTGCCGTCCGGCGCGCCGGCGTTGCAAGGGTGCTACCGCATCCAGCAAGCTCCCACGACGGTCAAGGCGACGATCACGTTCTACGGCTGGCCCGACAACTCGCCGCCCGGCAACGGCATCGCGCACGGCATCATTCACAAGCACGCGGGCGGCGACGGCACGTACTGCAATCCCACGACGTTCGCGACCGAACACACCAACAACAAGCAGATCCCCTACGGCATCAAGATCTACGTGCCGTTCCTGAAGCAGTACTTCATCCGCGAGGATCTGTGCGCCGCGTCCGGGCCGCCGACCGGCAGCGGCCAGAACGGCTGCTACAAGCTGTGGTTCGATCTCTGGGTCGGCGGCACGGCGAAGTCGAAGGCGCACGAGGTCGTGCGCTGCGAACGATTGCTCACGCCGAGCCAGAAGGTCCCCGTGATTCTCTATCCGCGCGAGGGCATGCCGGTCGCGCATCCCGGCCCGATCTACCGCAACGGTCCGCCGCCCAACGGCTCGTGCTACGGTAAAAAGCTACTCGACGCGTAGGACCACTTTGCCGAACTGAGTCGCCGCCGCCAGGTGCTCGAACGCACCGGCGGCGTCGTCGAGCGCGAAGACGCGGTCGATAACCGGACGCAGCCCGCCCTCGAACAGGTCCAGCATGCCGGCGAAGTCTTGCGGGCTCCCCATCGACGTGCCCAGCACGCTGACGTGCTTCCAAAACAGCGGAAAGAGCCGGATCGTCGCCTCGCCGATCGTGCCGCCGTAGATCACGACGCGGCCGCCGGGCCGGATCGCGTCCAGCGCCTTGCGCAGCGTGTCGCCGCCGGACGAGTCGACCACCAGATCGATCGATTCCGAGCGCAGCGCTTTGTGCCAGTCGGGCGTCGCTGCGTAGTCGATCGCGACGTCCGCGCCGAGCGCCTTCGCGCGCTCCAGCTTCTCCTCGCTGCTCGACGTCACGATCGCTCGCGCGCCGATGCGCTTGGCGAACAGCAGCACGAACGTCTGCACGCCGCCGCCCACGCCGGTGATCAGCACCGTCTCGCCGGGCCGCAGCGCGCCGCGCGTCACGACCGCGCGATACGCGGTGAGCCCCGCGAGCGGAATCGCCGCGGCCTCTTCCATCGAGAGATGCGCCGGCTTGGGATAGACGTTTTCGGCCGGCACCGCGACGTACTGCGCGAACGTGCCCTCGCGCGGCATCCCGAGGATGCTCGAATGCGCGGCGTCCCATACGCGCGGGTCGTCGCCCCATGCCAGCATCGGATCGACCACGACCTCGGCGCCGATCTCGAGGCCGGCGAAGACGGAGCCGAGCGCAACGATCTCGCCGGCGCCGTCCGACCCGAGCGTCACCGGCAGCCGGATCTTCGGATAGAGACCCTGCGTGATGAAGACGTCGCGGCGGTTGAGCGCCGCGGCCCGCACGCGCACGAGCACCTCGCTCTCGCCCGGCGGCGCGACCTCGACCTCGTCGACCCGCAGGTTCTCCGGCCCGCCGATGGCGTGCAGCCGGACCGCTTTCATCGTCGCGGCCGTCATTCGTGGACGGTGAAGATGAACTTGACCGACGCCGGCTGGACGAACAGCGCGTTGGTCGGAAGGTTGGCCAGATACTGAGAGTTATTCGGACCCGGGTAGAGGCCGCGATACGGCATGCCCGCGTCGTAGAGCGTGAACGGACCCGAGACCGCGTTGAAGATGTTCGTGGCGGCGAGCGTGAAGTCGAGATGCCCGAAGTTCTTTCCGATCGCCGCGTCGACGAGCGTGTACGGCGGCTGATGGTAGGTGTTGTTTCTCCCGGCGAACGTGAACGCGCTCGACGCGTGCCAGCCGTTGCGCGCCCATATGAAATCGGCGGAGCCCTGTTGCTGCGGGACGCCGAGGAACTGCTGGTCGGCGATCAGCGTGCCGCCGGAGGTCGGGTTGGACACGAAGGGTCCGAGCGCGTACGGGTAGGCGACGTTGAGGCCGTAGGAAAAGGTGGCGGTGAGGTTCAGTCGCGGGAAGAGCTGCTTGTACCGCGCCTCGGCGCCCTCGTACACCGCGTTGCCGATGTTGACCGGGATCACGTACGCGAATCCGAGCGGCGTGTTGCAGAAGCTCTTAGCGCCGCCGCCGGGATAGTAGTTCTCGATCGTGTCGCGCAGGTTCGAGCGATAGACCGAGATGTCGAGGTTTGACGTGTTGGAGAAGAGGTGTGAGAAGCCCAGCTCGTACTCGGTCGCATGCTCGGGGCGCTCCGCCGGGTTGCCGTTGGGTACGACGCAGTTGGAATCTTCCGGCCCGGCGTTGGGATTTGGCTGGAGCTTTCCGTTGACGAGCACCGGCGGGAAGAAATAGCGCTCGATCAGCAGCGGCGCGCGAAAGCCCGTGCCGACCGAGAAATGCACGACGCTCGACGAACCTAGGTCCTGACTGGCGCCGAGCCGCCAGTTCAGGGTGTTGCCGAAGGTCGAATAGTTCGCGTCGTACAGACCGCCCGAGAGGCGGAAGCCCTTGCCGACCTGCTGCGCACCGCGGAAGAAATACGAGTTGATGCTCTGCGACAGCGGGCTTGAGATGCCGAGCCCGGCGAGCGACTCTTGCCGGCTGTATCCACCGAAAGCGAACTCGCTTTCGTCGAACGTCCGGCCCCACGACAGGGCTTCGTTGTAGCGTGTGTCGAGGTGCGACACGTCGTACGGCGACGCCGTGCCGCCCTCGAAGTCGATGTTGTCGTCACCTGCGTAGAAGTCGGCCAGCAGCGTGCCGGAGCCGAGCGGCGCGCGACCGTACGCATCGTAGGCGCGGATCGACTGCGCGAACGTCGACGTCCCCTGGCCCACGTGGTTGTCGAACACCGGGTTGGCGACGACGTTGGGAGAGCTAGGCGACGGCGAGAACCCGCACGCCGAGCCCGGGCCGCTGAAGACGCACGTGGGATTCCCCGCTATTCCGTTGAGGGCGGCCGACTCGTCACGGTTGTCTCCCAGCGAGAAGACGCGAAACCCGACGTCAGAGCGCTGCGAAAAGTTGTAGTCGAGGTTCACGAGTCCGAGCAACGCGGAGATCGAGGAGCCGAGATGGGTGTATACGGGGCAGTTCGGTGTCTTCGTCTTCGTGGGCGCTCCGCAATATCTCGGCAAGTTGTTGGCCGGAACGACCCAAGAATATTGATCGACCTGCCCGGCCTGGTGAAAGTCGTCGCCCGCGAAGGCGTAGCCGAGCTTGCCGATCGTGCCGGTCGCGTTGAGCCAGCCCTGCGTCGTGCCGTAGGAGCCCACCGAGCCGGAGAAGTTGAGGTGATCGTCCAGCGTCGGACGCAGCGACTCGAAGTTGACCGCGCCGCCGAACGTGTTGCTTCCCTCCGCGTCGGTCGGACCGAGGCCCTCGCTGACGCTGACCGCGTTGAAGGCCGGAACGGCAAACTGCGACAGATCGATGTCGCCGGTATTGCCGTCGTTGAGCTGCTGGCCGTCGAGCGTCACCATCGCCTCGGACGGATCGGGGCCGCGCAGCGATACGACCGCCGGCGCGGTCTGTGCGCCCGAGTCGGGATGCTGAATGACGACCGACGGAACCTGCTGCAGCGCCTCGAGCACCTGCGTGTAACCCAGCGCGTCCATCTGCGCGCGCGAGACGTCCATCGTCGGAATCACGTCGCGGTCGAGCGTGAAGCCGCCGTTGACCGTCACTTGACCGATCGTGCGCAGCTTCGGCGTATCGGTCGGCTCGAGCACGACGTCGACGTGCGAGCCGTCGTACAGCGCCCCGGTGTTCACCGTGACCGTGAAGTAACCCGGCGCCGTGACCGTGAGATCGTAGCGGCCGGCGGGCA
Organism: Candidatus Cybelea sp.; assembly: GCA_036522095.1. GTDB lineage: Bacteria > Vulcanimicrobiota > Vulcanimicrobiia > Vulcanimicrobiales > Vulcanimicrobiaceae > Cybelea. The sequence continues at coordinate 36,275 of DATDGN010000127.1, forward strand.
GGTGCGCCGAGAAGTTTCCCTTCGCGTCGGTCGTCAGGGTCGCGCCCGCGGGCCCGCGCAGCGTGACGCGCGCGTGCGCGATCGGCGCGCCGCTCGGCATGTGAACGTTTCCGCCGACCAGACAGCACACGGCGGCGGCGAGCACGGGCAGCATTTCCGCGTGAGCTTCGCGCATCGCGCCCGACCAGGCCTTCCAACACAACGCGACGTAGAACGCCTCGTCATGAACAACCGAGCGAGGACTCTCCGCGCGCTCTTTCGCGGCATCGCCCGCGTGCAGCAGTCGTTTTCGATCGAGATCGGTCCCTTGCGCGCGAGCGGCGTGCCGGCGATCCTGCTCGGCGTGACGGGCATCATCCTCGCGAGCGGCGTTACCGTCGCACTGTCCAAGGGAGCGACGCGCCTTCCGGAGACACTGGGCGAGGCGCGCGGCCTGGCCGACGCTCTGAACGCGGGCTCGCCGCGACTAAAGTCGTGATCGACAACGCCGCCTTGGAGCGGCTGATTCGCGCCGAGCTGCCCGACGCCGAGGTCGGCATCTTCGATCGCACCGGGACGATGGATCACTTCAACCTGACCGTGCGCTCGCAAGCGTTCCAGGGCAAGACGCTCATCGAGCAGCACCAGCTCGTCTACGGCGCGCTGAAGCCCGCGCTCAAAGACGGACGCGTTCACGCCGTCGAGCTCAAGACGATCGTCGCAGAGCAATAAAGGAGTCACGATGTCACACGAGATGTCACACGAATTGAAGGACGAGATCGCGCAGGAGATCGCCGCGAATACGATCCTCGTCTACGGTAAGGGCACGAAGACCGCACCGCGCTGCGGCTTCACGCTCGAGACGATCGAGTTCTTCGGCCGGTTCGGCTATCCGTTCGAGGTCATCGACGTGCTCGAAAACGTGCCGAAGCGCGAGGCGCTCTCGGAGATGACGAACTGGCCGACGCTGCCGAAGGTTTTCATCGCAGGGGCGTTTTACGGCGACACCGACATCCTCGGACCGATGGCGGAGAGCGGCGAGCTGCAGACCAAACTCGCCGAAGCCTTCGGCCGCCCCGCGGAAGCAAAGCAGACCATCAACCTGCGCTAGTGGCGTTCACGACGATCGTCTCGCCCGAGGATCTACAGGCGCGCCTGCACGATCCGGGCGTCGCAATTCTCGACTGCCGTCACTCGCTCGCGGACTTCGCCCTGGGGCGGCGGCTCTACGACGAGGCGCACGTCCCGGGCGCGTTCTTCGCGTCGGTCGAGGACGACTTGGCGGGGGCGAAGACCGGCAAGAACGGCCGCCATCCGCTGCCCGACCCGGAAGCGTTCGCGCGCTTTCTGCGCGGCGTGGGCGTGGACGACGACACGCAGATCGTCGGCTACGACGCCGGCGCCGACATGTTTGCGGCGCGCCTGTGGTTCCTCTGCCGCTGGATCGGACACGACGCGACGGCGATCCTCGACGGCGGCTTCGCCGCGTGGACCGCGCGCGGATATCCCGTGACGGCCGCGCCCTCGGAGCCGCAACGCGAGGGCTCGCTCACCGTGCGCCTGCGCCCGGAGCTCGTCGTCGACACGGCGTTCGTGCGCGAACACCTCGAGAATCCGTCGATGCAGCTGCTCGACGCGCGCGCGATGGAACGCTTCACCGGGGAGACCGAACCGATCGATCCGGTCGGCGGACACATCCCCGGCGCGCGTCAGCGCTGGTTCAAGGACAACTTCACCGGAGACGGCACGCTCAAGTCGCGCGAGCAGCTGCGCGAGGAGTTCGCGCGCGCCGGCCTCGATCCGAAGCGCACGGTGCATCAGTGCGGCTCCGGCGTCTCGTCGGCGGTGACGCTGCTCGCGATGGCGCGCGCCGGCCTCGACGGCTCGCGCATCTATAACGGATCGTGGAGCGAGTGGGTCGCCGATCCCTCGCGGCCGATCGCTAAGGGAGAATAGTTCGGCTCAGCGCTTCGCGGGCGGCGGCACCGCGAACGGCTTTGCGACGGCGCCGGCGGCCGACGCCTCCAGCCGCGCTAGCTCTTCGTCCGTCGGCGCCTGCGAGAAGTCGCGGCACGTGTCAACGAAGCAGTAAAAACCGAACGGCGTCGCGCCGCGATTGACGAACTGGTGCAGCTCGAGCGGGCCGACGTAAATCACGTCGTTGGGCGCGATTTCGGTCACGCTCTCGCCGATGATCGCGTAGCCGAGGCCCGTGCGCACGATGACATAGTGCTCGTGCTCGTGCTTCTCGAGGCGCGACGCGGCGCCGGGCTGCACCTCGAAGTAGCGCAGCTCCATCTGCGGTCCCGGCTCGCTCGGATCGGCTTTGCGGCTTCCCACCAGCGTGTGACGCGCCACGCCCGCGCCGGGGGCGTCGGGAGTGTATCCCGCTGGTTCAACACCCTCCCAGCCGCGCTCGGCCGCGCGAATGACCCGCTTCTGCATCGGTGCCCACGATAGCACATCCGCTAGGACTGCGCTAGGAAGCCCCGTAAACGCGCAGGGCGATGGCACGCTACTGGCTGCTCAAGACCGAACCGAGCGCGTTTTCCTTCGAGCAGCTGCGCAAGGACGGCACGACGCCGTGGACCGGCGTGCGCAGCTTCCAGGCGCGCAACAACATGCTGGAGATGCGCCTCGGCGACCTCGGCCTCTTCTACCATTCGAGCATCGCCGAGCCGGCCGCGGCCGGCGTGTGCACGGTCGTCAAGGAAGCCTATGCCGACTTCACGCAGTTCGATCGCGACAGCGAGTACTTCGACGGACGCGCGAAGCCGGACAAGCCGATCTGGTTCATGGTCGACGTCGCGTACGTCGAAACGTTCGAACACCCGGTGACGCTCGCGCAGATGCGCGCCGAACCGCGGCTCGTGGGCATGGCGCTGCTGCGCCGCGGCCAGCGCCTCTCGGTGCAGCCCGTGATGCCGCACGAGTGGAAGATCGTACTGGAGCTTGCCGGGCCCTAACCCAGAGCTTGCGCCTGGGTGAGGAAGACGCGCTGCGCGTCGACGGGCATCTCGCCCGGCCCCGGCGACAGCCGCCGGTACGATCCGTCCGTCTGCAGCTCGCGGCTCTTCACGTTGTCCGCGAGCAGGATGGTCAAGATATGCGACGTCAGCGTCTCGTTCATCACCGGATCGAGAACCGGGACGGCGAGCTCGACGCGGCGATCGAGGTTGCGGCCCATCCAGTCGGCGCTGGCGATGTGCGTCTCGAGGTCGCCGCCGTTCTCGAACACGTACATGCGCGAGTGCTCGAGGAAGCGCCCGACGATGCTGCGCACGCGGATGTTCTCGCTCACGCCGGGCACGCCGGGGCGCAGCACGCACATGCCGCGCACGAGCAGGTCGATCGGCACGCCCGCCTGCGAGGCGCGGTAGAGCGCCCGCACGACCTCGATCTCCGTCAGCGCGTTGATCTTCGCGCGGATCCCGGCGCGCCGGCCGGCGCGCGCGTGCTCAGTCTCCCGGTCGATGCGCGCGATCAGCTCGCGGTGCAGCGTCACCGGCGCGACCCACAGCATCTCGTAGTCGGTGACCTTCGAGAAGCCGGTGAGCGCGTTGAAGAGCTGCGCGTCGTCGGTTCCGAGCTCCGGGCGGCACGTGAAGAGGCTGAGGTCGGTGTAGAGCCGCGCGGTCTTCTCGTTGTAGTTGCCCGTGCCGAAGTGCATGTAGCGCCGCAGGCCGTCGTCGTCCTCGCGAACGACGAGCGTGCTCTTCGCGTGCACCTTCTGGTTGGCGAACCCGTAGACGACGTGGGCGCCCGCGCGCTCCAGCCGCCGCGCCCACTCGATGTTGTTCTCCTCGTCGAAGCGCGCCTTGAGCTCGATGACGACGGCGACCTGCTTCTCGTTTTCCGCCGCCGTGAGCAGAGCCCGGACGATCGGCGAGTTCTTGCCCGACGTGCGGTACAGCGTCGCCTTGATCGCGAGCACCTTCTCGTCTTCGGCCGCCTGCTGCAAGAGCTGGATGACCGGATCGAACGATTCGTAGGGGTGGTGCAGCAGGATGTCGCCTTCGCGAATTTGCGCGAAGATGTCGGTCGCGCCGATGAGGCGCTTCGGAATGGCGGGAAGGAACGGCTTGTCGCGCAGCGGCTCGTAGCCGGGCAGGTTCGCGATCTGCCACAGGTCGCTCAGCGCCATCAGCCCCTCGATCTCGTAACAGTCGACGGGCGCGAGGTCGAGCGAGTTGCACAGGAATTCGCGCATGTACTCGGGCATGCCGCGTTCGACCTCGAGGCGCACCGGTTCGCCGAAACGGCGGCGGCGCAGCTCCGACTCGATCGCGCGCAGCAGATCGTCGGCCTCGTCCTCCTGCAGGTCCAGGTCGGCGTCGCGCGTGACGCGGAAGAGATACGCGTCGCGCACGTGCAGCCCCGGGAAGAGGCCGTCGAGGTGATGCGCGATCAGG
>DATDGN010000128.1:0-17742 GCA_036522095.1 Candidatus Cybelea sp.
GCTCCGGCGTGGATGATCCGGTGCAGCAGCGGACGATCCTGCTGACCCGCGCCGATGCGATTCAGCACGACGTCGATAACGCCAAGGCGGATGAAGCGGCGACCGCTCGCCGAGAACGAACGCGTGCGGAGCTCCCGCGCGGGCGGCGGTCGCAATGCCGCGCGCGGTCGCGGCAACCGCGCGGTTCGCATCGCAGAGCACGATCGTCTGTCGCTCGGCCTTGCGCGCAAACGCCGCCACGTCGGAGCGCGTGTCCTCGGCGACGACGATGGGATAGCCCAGGTCGTCGTTGACGGAGGCGTCGCTCACGATCGTCCCAACTCTATTCGGCCCCGGTGCAGCCAGTCGACGATGTCGTCGAGCACTTCCCGGCCGCTCAGGCGATCGGCCCGGACGACGTGGTCCGCGGCCTCGTACTGCCGCAAGCGCTCGTCGTACAGCGTCCGGATCGCCGCGAGCGTCGGCGTCTCTCCCAGCAACGGCCGCGCCTCCTTCGCCCGGCGCAAGCGCGCCAACACCTGTTCGGGCGACACGCGAATGAAGACGCGATAGGCACGGCTCGCCAGCAGATGGCGGTTAGCCGCGATCGTGAGGGCCCCGCCGCCCAATGCGAGCACGGCGGGCTCGACGCTCTCGAGAGCGCCGCGGATCGCCGCCTGCTCGTAGCGCCGAAACGCCGTCTCGCCTTCCTGCGCGAAGATCTCCGGCACGGGGCCGTGATCGCGCGCCACGAGGGCATCGGTGTCCATGAACGCGCATCCCAACCGCCGCGCGAGTCTTCGTCCCACCGTGGATTTTCCGGATCCCATGAAGCCGACCAACGCCACGTGGCGTTTCATCGTTCGCGCGCAAAGAGCCGTTCGGCGGCCTCGCGGCTGCGGCGCACGTTGTCCAGCGTCTCTTCCATCGAGTCGCCGCCGTATTTTTCCAGCAGCGGCGGCATCAACGCGAGCCGAACCATCGCTTCCGCGACGATCGCGGCCGCGGGGACGACGCAGACGTCGCTGCGAACGATCGTCGCAGGCGCGTCGGTACGTTGATGGAGATTCACCGACGGCAGCGCCTTCGTCAGCGTCGGGATCGGCTTCACGGAGACGCGGACGACGATCGGTTCGCCGTTGCTCATGCCGCCCTCGATTCCGCCCGCGCGATTGCTCCCGCGGACGACGTCCTCACCTTCGAGCGCGAAGACGTCGTGGGCGCGGGAACCCGGCGTCGCCGCAACGCCGGCGCCGAGACCGACCTCCACCGCCTTCACCGTCTGCATTCCGACGATGGCTCCGGCCAGGATGCCGTCGAGCCGTTGGCTCGGCTGCCGATTGCTCCCCACGCCGACCGGCATTCCGTCGACACGAATCAGAAACTGTCCGCCGAGCGTGTCGCCGGCCGCCTTCGCCGCATCGATCGCGGCGATCATCGCGCGCGCGGCGTCGGGATGCGGGCAGCGTACGTCGCTCTCCTCGACGTCGGCTTGATCCCAATCCTCGAGCTCGGGCGCCTCGACCGCGCCGATGCGCGCGACGTAGCTGCGCGTCGTGATTCCGAGCGCGCCCAAGAACTGCGCGCAGATGGCGCCCAGACAGACTCGCATCGCCGTTTCGCGCGCGCTCGCCCGCTCCAAGACGTTGCGCAGGTCGCGCTGTCGATACTTCAGGGCGCCGGCGTAGTCCGCGTGTCCCGGGCGCGGATTCGTCAGCGGTTCGCCCGCGCCGGTCATCGGGTCCATCAGCGCGCGCACCTTGGGCGTGTCGTAGTCGCGATTGCGTACCGCCACCGCGATGGGCGAGCCGAGCGTCTCGCCGCCCCGCAGGCCGGCGAAGAATTCGACCCGATCCTGCTCGATCTTCATCCGCGCGCCGCGCCCGTAGCCGCCCTGCCGCCGCGCGAGCGTCGCGTCGATCGCCTCGACGTCCAGCCGCAGATGCGCGGGAATCCCGTCGAGTATGCCGACCAGCGCCGGCCCGTGCGATTCGCCCGCCGTCAGATAACGGAACATGACGCGACCTCTTTCGGCGGCGCAATCGTTCGCTACTTCACCAGCGATCGCAGTCGTTCGATTGCGCCGCGATGCAAGCGAGTGACGTGCCGGCGCGAGTATCCGAGCCGCGCAGCGAGCTCCACGACGGTCACGCCGTCCAGATGTATCGAGCGCACGATCTGCCGCTGGAGCGGCGCGAGCCCCTCGAGGATCTTTTCCACCGTGAGCCGGTCCAGAACGTCCTCGATGCCGTACGCCGCGATCCCGCGTTCCGCGTCGTGCAGCAGCTCCAGTGAGACGACGCGGCCGCTCGCGCGATACGCGCGGATTTCGCGCACGTCCGCCGGCGTCGCGCCCATCAGCAGCGCGACGTCCGACTCGTGCGGCTCGCTACCGAGCAGCGTCCAGAGCTCGCGCTCGGCGATCGCCCAGCGCCGCTCCAAGTCGCGCACCTTGCGCGGCGCGCGCAACACGCGCTCGCCGTCTCGCGCGTAGTGCATCAGCTCGCCGACGATCAGGAGCCACGCGTACGCCTCGAACGGCGCGCTCTGCAGGGAATCGTAACGGTCGACGGCCTTGATCAGCCCGATCGCGCCGATCTGCTCTAGATCAGAGCGATCGACGCCCGGCCGCATGAAGCGGCGTGCCGCGCGTCGACACAGGTACCAGTATTCCGCGACGATGCGCTCGCGGCGCAACGGCGTTGCACGAAAGCAAAGAGCCACACCCAAACCTCAGCTTCGTTCGCCAAGAGTCCGTGACCGCGCGACGCGCCGTCCCGGTCCCCTCGTTATACACCACGCAACGTCAAAGCGCAATATGCCGAAAACGGCGCGTATGCATGGTGCGGGATGGTTTCCGGTCGAGTTACGAAAGTACAGACGGATTGAGTGATATCGTCGGCGGCAAAGGGCGGAGCCGTCTGGTTCTCGGGGTACTCGCGGGATTGTTGGCTATCGCGGCGCTGCGCGACTTGAGCCGGCTGGACGGCGCGTTTCCGTGGAAAACCATGGACGAATTCGCCGACTTCTATTGCGCCGGATCGGCGCTCGATCGGCACGCAAGCCCGTACACCTACGAACCGCTGCATGGCTGCGAGCACGCCGTCAACGCAGGCGCGTCGCTTCGCGACCAAATCTTCCAAAGGAATCCCGCGGTCGCATTCCCCGCGCCGCAACCTCCCTACGATTTCGTTCCGTTCATGGCCCTCGCCCGGCTTTCGACAGGCGCGGCCCGCAGCATCGACGCGGTTGCGATCGTCGCTGCGGTCGCGCTGTGCGTGGCGGCGATTGCCGATCTGGGCGTGCCGATCGTCGCCGTCGCGGCGGCGCTGCTCCTGTCGGTCCTGTTCGCCTCGCTCAACACGGCGCAAATCGTCCCCTTCGCGCTGCTCGCGCTCGTCGTCTGCGGCTGGCTGGTGCGGCGCCGTAGCTACGCCCTCGCCGGCGTCGCCGCCGCACTGACGGCGATCGAGCCGAGCCTCGGCGCGGCGGCAATGGTGGCGACGCTGGTCTTCGTGCCGCGAGCGCGCGCGACGCTGCTGCTCACCGCCGCAGCCCTCGGGCTCGTTGCCGTGAGCCTCGTCGGCATAGGCGGGCTCGTGCAGTACGTCGGCGGCGTGCTGCCGGCGCACGCGGCCGCCGAGATCGGCTTCCCGTTCCAATACAGCCTTACGTACGTGCTGGCTTATGCGCACGCGCCCGCGGCGCTTGCGCGGCTCGGGGGCGCCCTTTCGTATCTCGTCGTCGTGGCGCTCGGATTATACGCCGCACCGCAAGCCGCGGCGGCGCTCGAGCGACGGGAGCTCTTGGTTTTTCTCCCGGCGCTGTGCGCCGTCATCGGCGGCGCCTTCGTCCACCAAGAGGAGCTTTGCTTCGCGTTGCCGGCCCTGCTCGTGCTCGCAACGAGCACTCGCGGTCGCCCGCAATCGACGTTCGCCGCCGCGCTCTGCGTCCTGGCGATTCCGTGGATCCTCGTGTGGGGAATGAAGCAACTCTTTCTGGCGAGCATGTTCGTGTGCGCGGCAATCCTGCTGCCGCTGCGCGTCGAGCGCTGGAGCGCGTTGCTGATCTTCTGCGGGATCGGGATCGCGCTGTATCTCTTCGAGCTCCATCCGCCGCATCTGCCCCTCCCCGCGGCGATGACGCATCCCTATCCGGCGGCCGCGCTCGCCGAGGCGGCCTGGCGCGACTACACCGCCCGCCGCGGCTCTTCCGACGTCCTGTGGATTGCCATCAAGCTACCGGCTTGGGCCGCGCTCGTTGCAGGTCTGGTCGTCGCAATGCGCCTCGAGCCTCGGTCGCGAGCCGCATGAAAGCGTCGCGCGCCATCCTGCTCGTGGTGCTCGCCCTGTTGGCCGCCGCGGCTCTTCGCGACGTCGCGCGACTCGGCGCTGCGCTTCCCTGGCGGCAGCTCTACGACTTCGCCGACTTCTACTGCGCGGGCGCGGCGCTCGACGCCGGCGCCGATCCCTATCGCTACGAGCCGCTGCACCGCTGCGAGCACGCCGTCGACACGGGTCCGATCTATCGCAACGATCCCGCGCGCGTAACTCCGGCACCGCTGCCGCCGTACGATTTTCCGCCGTTCATGCTCGCGGCGCGCCTCAACTTCGCGACGGCGCGGCAGTTGGATGCCGTCGCTATCGCAGCGGCGGTCGTCGCCGCAATCCTCGCCATGGGCGCGCTGGTTCCGCTCGAAGCCGCCGCGCTCGCGCTGCTGCTTCCGGCGGGTTACGTCTCGCTCAACGCCGGCCAAGTCGTGCCGTTCGCGCTCCTGGCGCTGATCTTTTGCGGCGTCGCGCTCGCGCGGGGCCGGGATGCCGTCGCCGGCGTGCTGGGCGCGCTCGTCGCGATCGAACCGCATCTGGGCCTGCCCGTCTGCGCCGCGCTTTTGCTCTGGCTGCCGCGCAGCCGCGTCCCGCTGGTGGCGACCGCGGTCGTTCTTCTCGCCGCCGGCGTCTTCACCGTCGGCCCGGGCGCGAGCGCCGAGTACGTTTCGCGCGTGCTCCCGGCGCAGGCCGCCGCCGAGGTCGCGCATCCTTATCAGTACAGCCTGACGTACTTACTCCATACGCTCGGCGTCCCGGCGAACGCGGCGTTGATCGTGGGCGACGCATCCTACGCCGCGATGCTCGTCGTCGGCGTCTGGCTCGGGCGGCGCTTGAAGGAACGTCTCGCGCGTCCCGAGATGATCGCATTCGCTCCCGCCGCCTGCAGCGTGATCGGCGGTCCGTACGTCCACATGGTCGACCTGCCGTTCGCGATTCCCGCCGCGCTCGTGCTCGCGTTCGCGCTGCGCGGCAACGCGCGCCAAATCGTCGCCGTCGCGCTCTGCCTTCTCGCGATACCGTGGATCCTCGTTTGGATCACGAAGAAGCTCTTCTTAGCGTCGCTCTTCGTAGTTGTCGCGCTGCTGCTGCGGGTGCGTACGAAGACGTCGGTCGCGCTCGCGACCTTCGGTGCCGTCGGCGCCGCCATCTACCTGCTCGAGTTAGCGCCCCCCGCGCCGCTGGTGGCGACGACTCCGGGCACGTTCGCCGCGAGCGATCTCGCGAGCGCAGCCTGGACCGCCTACGCGAATGCCCTGCCCCACGCGAGCCTCACTTGGCTCGCGGTGAAGGTGCCGACGTGGGCCGGCCTGATCGCGACGATCGTCGCCGCGTGGTTCACGCCGAAGACTTCTCGATGAGCATGTACACGCTCCCGCGATCTTCCGGCCGTTCGTTGCCTTCCAGGACGTTGCGGCACGAGTCGATCACGCGGTAGCCTTCGGCGCGCACGGCGCGGAAGAGGAATTCGGCGCTGAAGCGGCTGCCATGCGTCCAGCCCGGCGCCGGAGCCTCAAAGTACTCCGGACTCTCGTCCGCCAGCGACACGACGCTCTGCACAATCAGGTAGCGCTTCGCCATAGCCCACGACTTGCGCAGGACGTCGATCGGATTTCCCACGTGGTAGAGGCCGCCGATGTTCGCCACGACGTCGTAAGCGTCGCTCTCGTTCAAGTCGTTCACGTCGCGGCGCTGAAACTCGACGCGCAGCCCCAAGCGGCGCGCGATCTGGGTCGCGGGCTTGCTAAATCCGTCTCGATCGTTGTCGATGCCGACGGCCGGCGACGCCCCTAGCCACGCCGCGAGCACCGCGTAGTACGCGTCAGCGCAAAACAGCTCGGCGAACGACACGGCGTCGTCGACCGATCGCCGGCTCTTTCCCAGGGCGAGCGCGATGTAACCCAGGATGATCGGCTCTTTGACCCTTTGGTTGACCGCGTACTCCGGGCGCTGTTGATTCTCGATTCCGAAGAGGCGGTAGCTGTGGTAGAGCGGCCCGAGGCCGCGCAGGCTGCGCCCCATCACCGTCCAACTCGCTCGCCTATAGCCACGGGATAGGGATGCAGAATTCTCTGAGCTTTTCTTCCAACTCGGCCCGTTCACGATTTCGAGCTAGACCCTCAGCCGCTTTCTTTAGGAGGCCGGCGCGCTCCAATTCCGATATTGCCGCCGCGTCCTCCCCGGCGCTGAGCAGGCGGACTATCTTTCTCTCCAGCCTGGAAAGGTGCGTCGATTCGAGTTCATAGTCGACGAAGGCTTCCCACGCGAACGGGCACCATGCCGCTACGATCTTCTGGCCGATCACCGTGGCGTAACTTCGAATCTCTTCCTGCGCGTGACTCTCCATGCGAAGGGTGAGGAAGTGCAGCAGGTTATGAAGATTGATCTTCCAGTACGCTTCCGTGTACGTCGAAATCGGCAGATCCTTTCGAGCCTGTTCGCGGGCGACGCCGGCCTCAATCCGCTCGTCGTAAACCTGCCGCGCAAGTTCTTGCAGTTGGCGCTCCCGCTCCGACAGCGTGCTCCCAGTGTCGAGGTCGATGGCTTCGCCGCTCCCTTGCCGGTTCAGCGCCGCCTGACGCCGCCATTGCCTTTCCGGCGTCGACTGCGCCGCATCGATGGCAAGGGAATACCGCGTCGAGTATTCGTTGACGCTCGCCGTTCTGTGCCTGATCCACTGCCGCCAGCAATCCATCGGAACGCGAACGTGCAGTTTGATCTCGCACATCTCAAAAGGCGTCGTGTGCCGATGTCTCATCAGGTAGCGAATCAGGCCGCGATCCTCGGAGATTCGTTTCGTTCCTGCGCCGTACGAGACTCGGGCGGCCTGAACGATCGACGTATCGCCGCCCATGTAGTCGACGACGCGCACGAACCCGTCGTCCAAGACGGGTAGCGCGACGCCGAGGATCGCGTCCAGCGCCTCGACGCGGACCCTTTCCTGCGCCTCGGTAGCGTTCATGGCTAGGCTATCCGGCCGGAACGCGAAAACGCCGCGGCTTAGCCGCGATAACGCAGGAACGCCGGCACGTCGATGTCGTCCATCGTGACCGGCGCGACCGCGTCGAGTCTCCCCGTATCGAACGCATATCCGGACTGCGCCGCGCGGTAGCCACGCCGCGTGCCGAATCCGGCGGCGAGCACGGTGACGCGCACCTTGCCGGACATCGCCGGATCGATCGACGCGCCGAAGATGATCTGCGCCTCGGAATCGACCGCGCGGCTGATCATCTCCGCCGCCTCGTTCACCTCGTACATCGCCATGTCCGGGCCGCCCGTGATGTTGAAGATCACGCCGTGCGCGCCCTCGACCGTCGTCTCGAGCAGCGGCGACGCGATGGCCTTCTGAGCGGCGTCGGCCGCGCGATGCTCGCCGCTTCCCTCGCCGATGCCCATCATCGCCGATCCGGCGTCGGTCATGATCGTCTTGACGTCCGCGAAGTCGAGGTTGATGAGACCCGGCTGCGTGATGAGGTCGCTGATCCCCGCGATTCCCTGGCGCAGCACGTCGTCGGCATACGAGAACGCCTCGTTGAGCGGCGTCTTCTTCTCGATCACCTGGAGGATGCGCTCGTTGGGAATCGTGATCAGCGTGTCGACCTTGGCCTCGAGCTCGGCGATGCCGTTCTCGGCGATTTGCATGCGCTTCTTGCCTTCGAACGCGAACGGCTTGGTGACGACTGCGATCGTGAGCGCGCCCGACTCGCGTGCGAGCTCGGCGATCACCGGCGCCGCGCCGGTGCCCGTCCCGCCGCCCATGCCGGCGGTCAAAAACACGAGGTCCGCGCCGTCGAGGATCAGCCCCAAATCTTCTCGCGACGCCTCCGCCGCCTCGCGCCCCAGCGTCGGATTCGCCCCGGCGCCCAGGCCGCGCGTCTGGCCGCCTCCGATGTGGACGCGGTTCTCGGTGAGCGCGCCCCGCAAGGCCTGCACGTCGGAATTGACGGCGAAGAAGTCGACGCCGCCCAGTCCGGCCGCGATCATGCGGTTGATGGCGTTGCAGCCGCCGCCACCGATGCCGATGACTTTGATGGTCGCCGCGTGTTCGGGCTCGGATACGGAACGTCGTACTTCAGCCATTGTTTGAGGTTCCTCCGTTCGATGAAAGAGATTTAGGTCCATAGGTCCGCCAGCCAGCGCTGGGCTCGCGCCACGATTCCGCCGCGCCGCCGACCGGCGCGCATCGCGTCGTCACGGTCGCCGTTCGCGCCGAAGAGAACGAGCCCGATCGCCGTGGCGTATTGGGGCGCCGTCATCGCGTCGGTCAGACCACCGATCGTGTTAGCCGTCCCTATCCGTACCGGCAGACCAAAGACCTCTTCGGCCAGGGGTTCGATATGCGGCAGCAACGCACCGCCCCCCGTGATGACAATTTCTCCCAAGACGAGATCGCGCGGGACGTTGTCGACGATCTTCTGGCGCGCCATGCGCAGCGTCTCGACGACGCGCGGAACGACGATCTGCCTCAGCTCCGCGGTCGTATGCTCCCGAGTCGAGCGGCCGTCGAGAGTGCGCACCGCGAAGCTCTCGTCGCCCCGCCCCGCACCCAACCGCTTCTTGACGTCCTCGGCCTCCGCGAGCGTCGTCTTGAGGCCCAGCGAGATGTCGCTCGTGAGCACGCTGCCGCCCACGGGAATCGTAGCCGTATAGATCGCGCTACCGAGCGAATAGACGGCGATGTCGGTCGTGCCGCCGCCGATATCGAGCAGCACGACTCCGACTTGCTTCTCTTCCTGCATCAGCGTGGCGGCGGAGCTCGCGAGCGGCTCGAACACGACGCCCATCGTCTCGAGGCCGGCCCGCTGAACGCACTTGAGCACGTTGGTGATGAAGCTGGTGCTCCCCGTGATGATGTGCGTATCGACCTCGAGCCTTCCGCCGGCCATCCCGATCGGATCGCTCACGCCTTCCTGCCCATCCACGGTGAAGTAGCGCGGAAGCGCGTGGATGATCTGTCGGTCGCTAGGCAAGTTGATGATCTTGCTTGCATCGATCACGCGGCGCACGTCGCCGGTCGTGACCTCGCGGTCCTCGCCCGAGACCGCGACGACGGCCCGATTGTTCGTGCTGCGAATATGGTCGCCCGTGATCCCGACGAAGACCTCGCCGAAATGGACGCCGGCCATGCGCTCGGCCTTCTCCGTGGCCGCTTCGATCGATTTGATCGTCTCGTCGAGGTCGACGACGACGCCCTTGCGCATTCCCAGGGACGGCGCCTCGCCCATCCCGACGATCTCGAGGCCGGTGGGGCCGGCAACCGCGACGACCGTGCAGGTCTTGGTCGTCCCGATGTCGAGCCCGAAAACGGTCTCGTGTTTCATTAACCACGACATATTGTGGTTTTCGCCGCAAATTCCTACTACCGATAGCCTGGAGCCGGCCCGGCTCGCATTCCTTGGCGAGCACTCGGACATCTCCTTGAGGACGACCCGGGCCGTCACAGCGCCACAAGGGCAAATCAAAAAGAGCTCAAAGAAATCCCATAACGGGCTTCGTCGCGACCACTAGAACGGCCGGCGAAGTTGCGCTATGATTCGTTTTTGACCGTTCGCTCACCACGAGGAGCCGCATTCTTGAAGAACATCGTATTATCGTTTGCCCTCTTGGCCGGATGCCTGGCTCCGCTCTGCGCGCGCGCGGCGGCGGTGGATCCGGCGACGTTCCCCGACGGCACGTATACCGCGACCGTAGAACACGTCGTCGACGCGAAGCACGTACAAGTCACGATCGACGGCAAGGAAACGACGCTACCGGCGGGACGCGCGAGCGTAGATTTTTCGAAAGTCAAGATGAACGACCAGCTAAAGCTTTCGCTCATCAGCGGCCAAGTCGTCGTCTACGCGGATCTCACCAGCCACTAACGATATGCCTAACGATACACGATGACGGGCGCCGACGGCGCCCGCACGTCGATCGCGGCGACGCGGCGTTGCCCGCGCACGACCTGCGCGAGGATCGCGTCGACGAGCGTGAGCTTTTGCCCTAAGTCGCTCTCCTGACCGATCAGCACCCGCAGGCCGTCGCGCAGCGTTACGACGAGGCCGCCGTAGCGGTCGAGCGCGAGCGACCGCGGCACGATCCGGCGCGCCGACATGGCCTCGTACGCGTCGCGCAGCTCGACGGCGTCGTGCGTCACGACGAACTCTCCCGGCCGCAGCCCAAGGTCCGGCCGCACGATCAGCTCGGGCAGCGGCTCGTCGCCGCTCGCCGCTTCGAGCACCCGCAGGCTGCGATCGACGACGGCGCCCTCGGGCGAGCTCCATAAGATCGCGAACGGCTCGCGCTCGGTTACGGCGATGCTCAACGACGCCGGGGGAACGCGATGGATCCACGCCGTGCCGACGTACGGGATGGACTGGATTCGCCGCGCGATCGCTCGGGTGGGTTGGAGCCATATGCTGACGTGCGGCGCGATGCCGGCGACTCGCAGGATCTGAGCCGTCGAGACTCGCCGATTCCCGGTGACCTCCACCTTCTTCGGATCGAAACCCGACCACGTCGCCGCGAACGCGCCGGCCGCCGCCGCGCCCAGCCCCAACAGGCCGATCGGCACCCAAAACGGACGAACGCGCGCGGCTGCGGAGCGTTTGCGCCTGCGGGCCGTCACGCGGCCCTCAGCACGTATGCCTCGAGCGCCTGCGCGACGCCGTCGTGAGCCAGATCGTCCACGCAGGCGTCCGCGATTTCGCGCAGCTCCGGCGGCGCCGAGCCCATCGCGACGCCGAACCCCGCCGCGCGGAGCAGCGGCGCGTCGTTCCACGAATCTCCTATCGCGAGGGTCTCGTCCGTCGGGATGCCGAGCCGCCGTGTGACGAACCGCAGCGCGGCGCCCTTGTCTACCGCCGGATCGAGCACCTCGACGAACTCCGGCAGGCTGCGGGTCACGTAGGCGCGACCGCGCAGGCGCTCCGCGAGCTGCTCCGCATAGCGCTCCGCCGCCGGCGCGTCGGCCACGATCACGGCCTTCGTGGCCGGGCTGTACGCGAACGCCTCGCGCAACGACGGCACGATCACCGGTTCGGTCAGCGCCAGCGAGGCGTAAAGCTCCGAATATTGATTGCGCGCCTCGCAATAATACTCGTCGTTGCGATAGAGCTGCAGGTGCACGCGATCCGCTTCCGCCGCCGCGACGAGCTCCCGCACGATCGCGTTCGAGAGTGCGACGTGATCGAGCACGTCGTCGGTTGCCGGATCGATGATCGCGGCGCCTTGATAGCAGATCACCGGCGCTTCGAAATGCAGCTCGCGCACGAACGGGAGCGTCGAGCGGTACATCCGTCCCGTGACGAGGCATCCCGCGACGCCGGCGTCGCGCATGCGCGCTATCGCCTCCCGAACGCGAGGAGAGATCGTCAGATCGCGACCGACCAGGGTGCCGTCGACGTCGAACGCGACGAGCCGAGGACGCCTCAACTACCGCTCCGCAATCGAGCGGTATGCGCGTGGTGCGGCAGCCCTTCGGATTCGGCCAGCGCGGCGAGGAGGTCCGCGTCATTCGTCACGCGATCGGCACTGTTCTCCACCACGGTGATGCTGTGCGTGAAGTCGTTGAGCGACAGGCTGGACGCGAAGCGCGCGGTACCAGAGGTGGGAGCGATGCGGCTGCTCCCGGCGAGATACTCGCCGCTGACCAACGGCGTCATGTCGCCGACGAACACGATACCGGCGGCCGTGACGTGCTCCAGATACGGCGTCGCGTCGCGCACTTGCAGGCAGAGGTACGCCGGCGCGAAGCGATTGAGAACGTCGAGGAGCTCGCTCCGATCGTTTGCCGCAATCAGGCGGCAGTGGTCTGAGATCGTCGCGCTCACGAGCTCGCTGAGCTCGAGCGTCCGCAGATCCAGCGTATCGATCAACTGCGCGACGGCCTCGAGCAACGGACGCGACTCCGAGAGCACGGCGAGGCGCGTCACGCCGCGACGCTCCGCCTGCGCGAGCAGCTCGCCGACGACGTATTCGCTGTTCGCCCCCTCGTCCGCGACGATCAACACCTCCGCCGGTCCCGCCAGCGAGTCGATCCCGCAGCGCCCGAACGCCTGGCGCTTGGCCTCGGTCGTCCAGATTCCGCCGCGCCCGACGATCTTCTCGACCGGGCGAACCGAATCGGTGCCGTATGCCGCCGCGCCGATCGCCTGCACGCCGCCGACCGCATACAGCTCGTCGACGCCGCACAGCGCACACGCAAACAGGACCGGCGCGAGGAGCGCGTCGGCAGCGGGCGGCGTCAGCGCGACCACGCGCGAAACGCCCGCGATCTTCGCCGGAACCGCCCCCATGAGGACGGCACACGCGGGGCTACTGCGTTGCGCGTAGACCGCGACCGAGCGCAGCGGCCGCCGCCGGACCCCGTAGCGCGAGCCGTCCTCCTCGACGTACGCGATGTCCGGCTGGCGCTGGCGCTCGTGAAAGCGCGCGATCCGCACTCGCGCGAGCTCCAGTGCGGCGGCGACTTCCGGCCTAACCAGTTGACGCGCGGCCTCCAACATCGGGATCGGAACGCGCAGCCGCGACGCGCCGAAGCCTTCGTCGTCGTAGCGGCGCGTACGGTCGACGACGGCGGCGTCGCCGCGCTCGCGCACGTCGGCGAGGATCTCGGCGACGTCCGCGACGAGCCCGGCGGGAGGGTCCCACGCGGCATCCAGGATTCCCGCGAGGGCCGCGGGGTCCGACGCGCCGACGACTTTCATCCTGAGGAGTCCAGTGTGCCTTCGCGCACGCCCTGCGGCGCGAAGATGCGCTCGAGCTCGCCGCGCACGCGCACGTCGTTGGCGATCGCGCGGCCGACGCGCTGGGAACGCCCCTGCACGTGCATCACGACGGGCACTTCGCCCGGCCACTCGTCGATCAGCCGCGCAAGCCGATCGATCTGCTCGCGATCCGTGACGTCCACGTGCCAGCCGCGCGCGCCTAGCGGGACGGCGGCGATCGGCGGCGGCACGAACCGCGTGACGTCGTTCGCGGCGACCGACCATTCGATGCGCGGCTCGTCGCCCGGGGCCGCGCCGGGGCGCTCGCGCAGGCGCAGCCGGCCTTTGACGATCAGGATCGCATCGTTTTCGAAGAGGTGATGCAGTTGCGGATAGGCCTTGGAAAACAGCACCACGTCGCACACACCGCTCGTGTCCTCGAGCTGCGCGATCAATATCTGCTGGCCCGCCTTCGTGAGCGTGCGGCGCACGCCGCTGACGGACCCGGCGAGGGTGACGGCGGCGTCGTCCGAGGCGTTCTGCAGATCCTTGATCGGCATCGCGCCGGTCCGCGCCAGCGCGGGCGCGATCTCGGCGAGCGGATGACCCGAGACGAAGATGCCGAGCGTCTCGCGCTCCCACGCGAGCATCTCCCGCGTCGTCGGCGCCGCCACGTTGGGCAGTTTCGGCGCGAGCGTCGGCGCCTGATCCTGCGCGTCGCCGAACAGCGACACCTGACCGAGCTCCGCGTCCCGCGTTGTCCGCGCCGCAAGCTCGAGCGCCGCGTCGAGCGCCGCCAGCTTCTGCGCGCGGTTCCCCGGGATCCCGTCGAGCGCGCCGCACTTGATCAGCGCCTCGAACACTCGCCGGTTGACCTGCTTCGCGTCGGCGCGTTCCGCTAAGTCGAAGAGATCGACGAATCGCCCGTCCATCTCACGCGTCTCGATGATGCCGCGCACCGCCGCCTCGCCGATCCCTTTCACGGCGGCCAGACCGAAGCGAATCGCGTTCCCGACTACGGCGAAGTCGACGAGCGATTCGTTGACGTCCGGCGGCAGCACGTCGATACCGACCTTCTTCGCCTCGTCGATGTATTCGACCAGCTTATCGGTCTTGTCTTTGACGGACGTCATCAGCGCCGCGAAGTATTGCAGCGGATGGTTCGCCTTGAGAAAGGCGGTCTGATATGCGATCAGCCCGTACGCGGCAGCATGCGACTTGTTGAAGCCGTAACCGGCGAACGGCTCGATGAAGTGGAACAGCCGTTCCGCCAACGGCCGGTCGATCGCGGACGTCGCAGCCGCGCCGGACACGAACTTCTCCTGGTAGAACGGGATCTTCTCCTTTTGTTTCTTGCCGATCACCTTGCGCAGCTCGTCGGCCTCGCTCATCGAAAAGCCCGCGATGTCGCGAGCCATCTGCATCGCCTGCTCCTGATAGACCGGCGTGCCGTACGTCTCCGCCAAGATCGGCTCCAGCTTGGCGTGCAGGTACTTGGGCTTCGAGCGGCCGTGTTTGTTCGCGATGTACTGCGGGATCCAATCCATCGGTCCGGGCCGGTAGAGCGCGACGAGCGCGATGATGTCCTCGAAGCGCGACGGCCGCAGCTCGCCGCACACCCGCTTCATGCCTTCCGACTCGAGCTGGAACACCCCCATCGTCTCGCCGCGCCCGAGCATCTCGTAGGTCTTCGCGTCATCGAACGAAACGGCGCCGAGATCGAAGTCGGCGTCCACCGTTCGGCGGATCTCGGCGACCGCGTTCTGCATCACGGTCAGGTTGCGCAAGCCCAGGAAGTCCATCTTCAGCAGGCCGATGCGCTCGATCCAGTCCATGTCGTACTGCGTGTTGACGCCGCCGTCGCCGAAGCGCACGAGCGGCGTGTAGTCAGTCAGCGGGCCCGCCGAAATCACGACCCCGGCGGCGTGCGTGCCGGCGTTGCGCGCCAGCCCCTCGATCTCTTTCGCCGTGTCGAGCAGCTTGTGAATCTCCGGCCGCGTCATGTACAGCGCCTTGACCTCGGAGATCTGCTCGATCGCGCGCGCGATCGGCATTCCGCCCGGCCCCGAGGGCACCAGCCTTGCGATCCGGTCGACGTCGGGCAGCGGCACGCCCAGCGCGCGCCCGGCGTCGCGGATCGCGGCGCGCGCCGCCATCGTGCCGAACGTGACGATCTGCGCGACGCGATCCGTGCCGTACTTGTCGGTCACGTATTCGATCACTTCGTCGCGCCGCTCCACGCAAAAATCCGTGTCGATGTCCGGCATCGAGATGCGTTCGGGATTGAGAAAGCGCTCGAACAAGAGATCGAAGCGGAGCGGGTCGAGGTCCGTTATTCGCAGGCAATACGCGACGAGCGATCCCACCGCCGAGCCGCGCCCCGGCCCAACCGGGATGCCGCGGTCGCGAGCGTATTTCACGAAATCCCAAACGATCAAGAAATACGACGAGAATCCCATCGTCGTGATCACGTCGAGCTCGTAGTCGAGCCGCGTCCGGAGCGCGGGATCGCCGGCGACGCGTTCTGCCCCGTAGCGTTCCAGCAGTCCGGACTCGCAGATCTCGCGCAGGTAGTCCGCGTCGCCCTTTTCCGCTTGCGCGGGCGTCTGCGGCACAGGGTACTGCGGCACGTGGAAGATCTTCTCGGGAACGCGAATGTCGACTCTCCCCGCGATCCGCACGGTGTTCTCGCAGGCCTCAGGCAGATCGCTCCAGAGCTCGCGCATCTCTTGGTCGGACTTCAGGTAGAACTGATCGCCGTAGAAGCGCATGCGGTTCGTATCCGAGACGGTCTTGCCCGTGCCGATGCAGAGCAGCACGTCGTGGGCCGGTGCGTCCTTCTGCTCGAGGTAGTGCGAGTCGTTGGTGGCGACGATCGGCAGCTGGAGTTCGCGTGCGATCCGGACCAGCCCGTCGTTGATCGTGTCCTGCTCCTTCATGCCGTGGCGCATCACCTCGATGTAGAAGCGATCGCCAAAGATCTCTACGTAAGTCTTGGCGTTGCGCAGAGCGGTGGCGTAGTCGTTGCGGAGCAGTGGCGCAGCGACCAGCCCCGACATGCAGCCGGAGAGCACGATCAAGCCGTCGTGATGCTCCGCGAGCAGCTCGAGATCGATCCGCGGCTTGTAATAGTAGCCTTCGAGGAAGCCCTTCGAGACCAGCGCGATCAAATTGCGGTAGCCGATCAGATCGGCGGCGAGCAGCGTGACATGCGCCTCCTCGCGGGCCGTGCGATCGAGACGCCCGCGCGGCGCGACGTACGCCTCGCACCCGAGGATCGGCGTGAGGCCGAGCTCGCGCGCCGCGTAGTAAAACTCCATCGCCCCGTACATCACGCCGTGATCCGTGAGCGCCACGGCCGTCGCTCCTTCTTCGGCCGCCCGCCGGCAGAGGCGGTCGATGCGGCAAGCTCCGTCGAGAAGCGAATACTCCGAGTGGACGTGCAGATGGACGAACTGACTCACGTGAATGCGTTTTACGGTACGCCGCGAACGATATCTTCTAGCATGCAGATGCTCGACGTTCGCCTCGCGCGGCTGCGCGTGGGCGCGAACCGCTGGGCATCGCTCGCCGTTTCCCGTAAGATCGAGCTCCTTTTGGCATGCCGCGACGCTACGGGACGCGTCGCGCCGGCCTGGACCGCTTTAGCCGCGGCGCTCAAAGGCGTCGCCGGAACGCCCGCAGAGGGCGAAGAGGCGACGACCGGTCCGTGGGCGGTCGCGGCGGCCCTCAACCGCTATAGCGCCACGCTGCGCCGAATCGAGCGCTCGGGAGCTCCGCCGCTGGATCGCAGGGCGATTCGCCGGCGCCCCGACGGACAGATCGTCGTCGGCGTCTTCCCCGAAGACGGTTACGACCGTTTCCTCCTGCCGGGCGTTCGCGCGGAGGTTTGGCTGCGCCCCAAGGCCACGCCGTCGGTGCTGCGGCCGGATCCGGAGCCCCGCGTCGCCCTCGTGCTGGGCGCGGGCAACATCACGTCGATCGGCCCGCTCGACGCCCTGTACGCGCTGGTAGCGGAGGGCGCCGCGTGCATGCTCAAGCTGCATCCGCTGCTCGACGATCTCGCCGCAATCGTCGAAGCGGCGCTCGCGCCCCTCGTAACGGAGGGATACCTAACCGTCGAGCGCGGCGACGCGGCCGCCGGCGCGTATTTGTCCGCGCATCCGCTCGTCGACCGAGTACACGTCACCGGCAGCTTCGCTACCTACGATCGCGTCGTGGCCGAGGCCGGGTCCGGAAAACGCGTCACCGGCGAGCTCGGCAACGTCACGCCGACGATCGTCGTTCCGGATCGCTGGAGCGACGCCGACGTCGCGGCCGCAGCGGCCAACATCGCGTCCGCGAAGCTGCACAACGCCGGATTCAATTGCGTCGCACCGCAGGTCTTGATCTTGCCGGCGCGTTGGGACCGGCGATCCGCGCTGCTGTCGCGCATCGAGCGCCTCTTGCGCGACGCGCCGGATCGCCCCGCGTATTACCCCGGCGCGGCCGAGCGCTTCGCGCGTCTGGCCCGCGGGAAGGCATCCCCAATCGTCGAGCTCTCGCCGGACGACTCGACGGAACCGCTGTTTCGCGAGGAGGCGTTCTGCTCGCTGCTCGCCGTCGTCAACCTGCCCGGCGCGCCCGAATCCCACCTCGAGCGCGCGGTTGCCTTCGCCAACGAGCGCCTCGCCGGCGACCTCGCGGTCAACCTCATCGCGCGTCGGGGTGCGCGCGCGCCCGAGTCGGACGACGCGATCGCGGCGCTG
>DATDGN010000129.1:0-20710 GCA_036522095.1 Candidatus Cybelea sp.
GCAAACACCGCCTACCTGGAGGTTTGCGTGAGAGATCGAGTCGTAAGTTGCATCGCCGCGCTGTTTGTGGTCAGCGGCTGTTCGTCGTCGAGCCCCGGGAATACCGCCGTCGTTCCCAATCGAGCGTTGGCCCCGAGCACCAGCGGAGGATACACGGTAACCGTCTTGCCGTCGCTGGGCGGAACGAACAGCGCCGCCAACTCGATTAACGGGCGCGGCTGGCCGATGGGCACGTCGTTCCTTTCCGGGAATACCACGATGCACGCCGCGCTGTGGCGCGACGGAAACGTGACGGATCTCGGCACGCTGGGGGGTCCGAACAGCGCGGTCGAGTGGCCGGTCGACAACGATCGCGGCTACGTCTCCGGCATCTCCGAGACGTCGCGCAAGGATCCGCTGGGCGAGAGCACGAGCTGGAGTTGCCACGCCTTTCTGCCCGACAACGGCAGCTCCGGCGACACGTGCCTCGCGTTCGTGTGGCACGCCGGTAAGATGCACCAGCTACCGACGCTCGGCGGAAACAACGGGTACGGCGCCGGCATGAACGAGGGCGGCGAGATCGTGGGCTGGGCCGAGACTAAACGGCACGATTCGACCTGCCTAGCTCCGCAGGTACTGCAGTTTCTTCCCGCCGTCTGGAACGCGACCACGCGCAGGGCTCGCGCCCTTCCGACGCTCACGCTGCACGGCAGGACGGAGCCCGACGGCGCCGCGACGGCCGTCAACAAGGAGGGCGACGTCGTCGGCATCTCCGGCATCTGCGATCAGGCCGTGGGACGTTTCACCGCGCGTCACGCCGTGCTGTGGAGGGACGACGAGCCGACCGAGCTGCAGACGATCGGCGGGACGTCGTGGAACACGCCGACGGCGATCAACGACCAAGATCAGATCGTCGGCTTTCTGAACAAAGACCGCAGGGACCGCAAGGGCAATCCGAACTTCATCTCCGTGATCTGGACCGATCCGTGGTCGCCGCCCACCAAGATCGGTACGCTGCCGGGCGACAAGCTGAGCGAGCCGACATCGATCAACGACGATGGCGTCGTGCTCGGCGTTTCGTTCCCAAGCTCGCACGTCTACGTGTGGCAGGACGGCATGATGACCGATCTGACCGAGGTTGTGCTGCAAGCCTATCCGCAGCTCGAGCCCGTCAGCGTCGGCGGGATCAACGACCGCGGCGAGATCGCCGGCCAAGCCTGCCAGCTCGTAAGCGGCACGTGCCCCTCGTCCGGGGCCACGTTCGTCACGTTCCTAGCCGTGCCGAATGAAGAACGCTAAGTGCGACTCTAGGCCGCCAATAGAAGGGAGACAAGTGGAGGCTTGATGTCGCGATGACCGTGGATTACTCGAAGCACTTCCACTCGAGATCGAGCAACGCGGTAAAATATCACGTAAGGCAAGACAACAACGGAACGCACGTCGGCGCCGAGCTCGATTCGCCGTCGTCCGGACTCGGGAAACTGCGTCACCGTGCGGGCCAGGGCGCCTTTGATTCTATCGATCAACTTATCTGCCGTCGCGAGACCCGCATTTTCGGTGCAGATGAGCCAGATTTGCACGAGATCGCGCTGCGCGAGCTCCTGATAGGACAGCCTCATCGCCCTTTAGCTTTGGACAGTTGCTGGCTACGCTTGCGCGCTAGGAGAAGTCTGCCGCGGCGTTTGACTTCCGCAATCGCCTGGTCGGCAGGGAGTAGGTTGCCGGCATCCGCGCCTGCGATTGCTCGCCCAACGGCTTTCCGCAGCCAGTCGAGTTTTGCGGCCTCTTCGCGCATAAGGAGACGCACTCCATCGCGCACGACCTCGCTGGCATGCGCGTATTCGCCCGATGCCACTTTTGCGTCGATGTACGCTTCAAGCTCTTCGGGCAGCGAGACATTCTTGGTACCCATGCTACCAAGTCTAGCAGCCTTGGCGTTTTTTGCCAACGACCTGCTTTGCAGGCCGCTATTTAGTGAACTAGGAACGCGACGAGGAGCAGTGCGACGATGTTCAAGACCTTGATCATCGGGTTGATCGCGGGACCGGCGGTGTCTTTGTAGGGATCGCCCACGGTGTCGCCGGTGACGGCGGCCTGATGCGCCGTCGAACCCTTGCCGCCGTAGTTTCCGTCCTCGATGTATTTCTTGGCGTTGTCCCACGCGCCGCCGCCCGACGTAAAGGAGATCGCCACGAAGAATCCGGTGACGATCGATCCGACGAGGATGCCGCCCATCATCTGAGCGCCCGTGTCGCCCGAGAGTACGTGGAAGTACGAGAGCAGCACCACCAGCACCGGAACGCCGACGGGGATCAGCGCGGGAACGATCATCTCGCGCAGGGCCGAGCGCGTCACGATGTCCACCGTGGTCCCGTAATCCGGGCGCGCGGTCCCTTCCATGATGCCGGGGATCTCGCGAAATTGGCGGCGCACCTCTTCGACCACCGCGCCGCCGGCCCGCCCGACCGCTTCCATCGAGAGCGAGGCGAACAGATACGGCAGCAGACCGCCGATGAAGAGGCCCGTGAGCACGAACGGGTTGCCGATCGCGAAGAGGTTGCGGACGGCCGCGACGCACGCGGCCTCCCCGGCGGGGCACTTGTGGTTGGTTAGTTGTTGGAGGAACGACGCGAAGAGCACGAGCGCGGCCAGCGCGGCCGATCCGATGGCGTAGCCCTTGGTGACGGCCTTGGTCGTGTTGCCCACCGCGTCAAGCGGATCGGTCACGTCGCGCACGTCGTGCGGCATGTCGGCCATCTCCGCGATGCCGCCCGCGTTGTCGGTGATCGGGCCGAAAGAGTCGATCGCGACGACGATGCCGGCCATCGAGAGCATGGCCATCACCGCGATGCCGACGCCGTAGACGCCCGCCATCGCGTAACTCACCAGGATGCCGATGACGATGACGATCGCGGGAAGCGCCGTCGCCTGCATCGAGACGGCGAGACCCGCTATGATGTTCGTCGCGTGTCCCGTGATCGACGCCTTCGCGATGCGCTGCACCGGCGGGAACTGCGCTCCCGTGTAGTACTCGGTGATGAACGTGATCAGGCCGGTGATGACGACGCCGACGACCGCGCAGATGAAGATGTTCGTGACGGCGAGGTCCGTCCCGGCGAAAGCGCGCTGCGAGACGAAGTAGAAGCCGATCAGCGCGAGAACGCCGGCGACCGCCATGCCGCGATACAGCGCGGCCATGATCTTCGCGCGCCGGACCTGTCCGACGCCCACGAACATCGCGCCGATGATCGATGCGACGATCGAGACGGCGCCGAGCAAGAGCGGAAAGGTCGTGGCGCCGGGCAGCTTCGAGCCGAAGAGCAGGTTGCCGAGCAGCATCGCGGCCACGGTCGTGACGCAGTACGTTTCAAACAAGTCCGCGGCCATGCCGGCGCAGTCGCCGACGTTGTCGCCGACGTTATCGGCGATGACCGCCGGGTTGCGCGGATCGTCTTCGGGTATCCCGGCCTCGACCTTGCCTACGAGATCGGCCCCGACGTCGGCGGCCTTGGTATAGATGCCGCCGCCCAGACGCGCGAAGACCGAGATCAGGGAGCAGCCGAAGGCGAGGCCCACCATCGCGTTGAGCGAGGTCGCGGCGTCGCCGTTGTTGACGCTCAGCAAGATCGCGTAGTAGCCGGAAACGGCCAGCAGCCCCAGGCCCACGACGAGCATACCGGTGACCGAGCCGCCGCGAAACGCGACGTTGAGCGCGGGGCTCAGGCCGCCGCGCGCGGCCTCGGCCGTGCGGACGTTGGCGCGCACCGACACGATCATGCCGATGAACCCCGCCGCGCCGGAGAGGATCGCCCCGATCAGAAATCCGATCGCGGCCTCCTTGCCCAGCATGGGCGCGATCCAGATCACGATCGCGAGCACGATCGCCACGATGCCGACGGTGCGGTACTGACGCTGCAAGAACGCCATCGCGCCTTCCTGGATGGCGGCGGCGATCTGACGCATGCGCTCGTTGCCCGCGGGTTGGGCCAGCACCCAGAACGTGAGCGCGATCCCGTAGAGCACCGCGAGGGCGCCCCCGATGAGCCCGCTTGCAATGGCTGTCTGTGCGGTCATTCCGTTCCTTGAGGGGCCGAGGTAAAAATACCGGCCCCGGAGGGCCGACCGGCTTGCCTACTCCGGCGGGACGCGCAAGTCCTATCCGGCCATTGGCCCGGCGTGGAGAAGGCCCGCCGCGAGGCGAGCCTTCTTCAGTCGCGCCGTAGCCTTGCTAGAGCAGCGAGACCCGCACCGTGACGGTGAGGCGATCGCCCGCGCCATCGTTGACCGTAAAGTGGCCGCTCCCGATGACCAGTGCCGTGATCGTGAATGTGGTATACCGATTGCCCGTCAACGGGGATATCAGGATCAAACCCTGCGTGTCGTTCTTCAGCGTGAAGACGTCCTTTTTACTGTCGCCCACCTCGTGGAAGCGGCAGTTGACGATCCCGGCCAGAACGATGCGGATGTGGTGGCCGCAGCTGGAGAAAAGCTCCCCGCGCTCCTCGCCGTTCGGCAGGATGCCCCGTTCCAAGCTCTGCTGGGACGAAGCGCCGCTCGCTGGCACGTATGGCGCGGTCCCGGAAGATCCGCCGTGGCACGCAGCCAAAATCAGCGAAAGAGCGGCCATTCCGGTAACCAACCGTAAGCGTTGCATTTGTGGGTGGTTCTGCATGATAGTTACTCCTTGTTAGCACGCTTGGGTACCAAGAGAATTCCCGTTTGCATAGTAAACCAAACGAGGGACACCCTGCCATAATTAACCGACCGCTCCCCTGCGTCCGTCGGGTCGTGTTTTTCGCACTGGGCGCGACGTCTGGCGCATCGAGTGCGGCTGATGCGCTACCTCGAACGGCGTCCGCACCGCTACGCATTGCTGTTCCAGCAGCTCGCTAGGACTCCGGGATTGGGCGAGGTATTGCTCAAGGAGGATTGCGAGCGAACGATGAGCGAGCGTCTGTATCTTTATCGTGAAGCGCTGCGATTTGGTGTTCGCACCTTCGCGTGCCGTGATTGAGTCAGGCCTTTCGCGCGAAGAGGCCATTCACAAATACCTGCACCTCGTCAAGTACGTCGCCGGGCGAATCTTGGTGAATCTTCCCGCGAGCGTCGACATCAACGACCTGATCAACGACGGCGTCTTCGGATTGATGGACGCGATCGAGAAATACGACCGCTCGCGAGCGGTCAAGTTCGAGACCTACGCCATCACGCGGATCAACGGCGCGATCATCGACGCCCTGCGCTCGATGGACTGGGTGCCGCGAACGATTCGACAACGCGCGCGCGAGGTGGACCGGGTATACGAGCGGCTGGAGCTCGAGCTCGGGCGCTCGCCGAGCCGGGACGAACTGGCGCGCAGGTTAGCGCTAACGCCGCGGGATCTGGACCGCCTCCTGCAACGCCTGCGAGCGCGTTCCATCGTCCCGCTCGAAGCCGCCAACGCCGTCCTGGACGACGAGAGCGACGTGGCGGCCGGGCTCGAGCGCGAGGAGCTGCGCGCGGAGCTCGGGCGGGCGGTCGACGCGCTGCTTCCTCAGGAGCGCGTCGTCATTCGCGGTTACTACTTCGGCGGCGAAACGCTCAAGGAAATCAAGACTGCGTTGGGAGTCTCCGAGTCGCGGGTCTCGCAGATCCACGCCCAGGCCGTCCGGCGGTTGCGACAGCGTTTGCGGGGCTAAGAGGGCGAGGCAGGGGCGATGCGGTATGTATCCGGCCCCGTGTATATGAAGAACAGCGATTTTACTCGCCGTGTCGTGCCCTTGTGCGCGGGGCTGGCCCTGCTCGCGGGATGCGCCCTTCGACAGGCTCAGGATGACATGCCGCCGGCACCCGCTCGGTTCAACACGACGAACGCGGCCGCGCCACGCGACGGCTCTTGGATTTCGCCCGGCCTCGGGGTTCAGGACCTGCTGTACGTGTCGGACGTCGGCACCGGCAACGTCAACGTCTACTCGTATCCCAACGGACAACTTGTGGGAACGCTGACGGGATTCCAGCGGCCGCAAGCGATGTGCGTGAACAAGTACGGCGAAGTCTTCGTGCCCGACTTGCAGGCGTTCAAGATCTATGCGTATCGGCATGGCGCCAAGAATCCCACCGCCGTGCTGAGCGATCCGGGTCAGGATCCGGACGACTGCGCGGTCGATCCGACGACCGGCGCGCTCGCGGTGGCCAACCTCAGCACGCCGTACTCCGGAGCGGGCGACATCGTCGTCTACGCGCACGGCAAGCGGACGGAGTTCAGAGACCCACAGATCCGCTACTACCTGTTTTGCGGATACGACAATCAAGGTAACCTCTACATTGACGGCATGAGCAGCGGCAGCTTCAAGTTCGCCGAGCTTCCCAAAGGGAGCGCGAACTTCGTCGACATCACGCTGAATAAGCATTTCCGCTTCGGCGGCGCCGTTCAGTGGGACGGGCGCAGCGTGGCCGTCGGCGACTACGAGTCGAACGCCATCTATCAGTTCAAGATCAATGGGAAAACCGGGACGAAGGTCGGGGAGACTCGGCTCAACGGCTCCGACTACGCGATCGGCTTTTGGATTGAGGGCTCGAGGGTCATCGGTCCGAACGACGACAGCACGAGCGTCATGTTTTGGAACTATCCGGCCGGCGGCACACGCACGAAGAGTATCAGCGGCCTGAAGACCCCCTGGGGTGCGGTGGTCAGCCTAGCGAAATAAACGCGCGTATGAGGGCCCGCCGGTTCGCCATCCTGTCGGCATGCGCCGCCGCCGCGGCGCTGGTCGCCTGCGGGCCGGTGCGGCAGGCTGAGGACGAGACGCCGCCGATGGGCGCCGCGGCGCGCGCGGCCTCGGGGAGCTCGCCGATCCAGCACGTCGTCGTCATCGTCCAGGAAAATCGCAGCTTCGATAACCTGTTCGCCCTGTTCCCCGGCGCCGACGGTGCGACGCAGGGCAAGATGCGTGTGAAGCGCGGGGGCCGCTGGGTGGACGAGTGGACGCCGCTGACGTCGCATCCGCTGGTCATGCCGACCGACATCCAGCATTGTAACGCCGCGTTCCAGACTTCGTATGACAAGGGCAAGATGGACGGGTTCAATCTCGTGCATTACGGCGTATGCCGGCATCCGGGCAAGCTCGTCGGCACGGCGGCCTATCAGTACGTCGAGCAAGATCAGATTCAGCCGTATTGGGACATCGCCGAACAATGGGTGCTGGCGGAGCACATGTTTCAGACTCAGGGCAGCGGAAGCTTCACCGCGCACCAGGACCTGATCCGTGGGGCGACCAGCATCAATTCGTCCGAGAGCCTGATCGACGATCCGCACGGTCAGCCGTGGGGATGCGACGCCCCGCCGAACACGAAGACGTCGCTCATCACCGCTTCGGGCAAGTACCTCGACGGGCAAGGGCCGTTTCCGTGCACGAACCAGTTTCCGTCGTCTTCGTACTACGCGACGCTGCGCGACCTGCTCGACGCCAAGGGCGTATCCTGGAAGTACTACACCCCGTGCTTCAGCACGGCGGACGGGTGCGTGCCCGATAAGAAGTGCCCGCTTTGCGCGGGCGATACGCTGAACGCGTTCGACGTGATCGCGTCCGTGCGGTACGGCCCCGAGTGGAGCTCGAACGTCTCGATGCCCGAGACCAACATCCTCAGCGACATCAGCAACGGCACGCTGCCGGCTGTATCCTGGGTGATTCCGGAGGACAACGAGGACGACCACCCCGGCGAGAAGGTCGATAACGGTCCCTCGTGGGTGGCCAGCGTCGTCAACGCGATCGGCGGGAGCGCGTACTGGGGGTCGTCGGCGATCTTCGTCGTTTGGGACGACTGGGGCGGCTTCTACGACCATGCCGTGCCGCAGCAGTTCCACGACAACCTCGGCGGGCTGGGCTTGCGGATTCCGTGTCTAGTGATCTCGCCATACGCGATACCGGGGCAGACGAGTCAGGGCGGCTACATCTCGGCGACGCAGTACGAGTTCGGCAGCATCCTCCGATATGTGGAGGATAACTTCGGGCTCGGAAACCTCGGCACGACGGACGCGCGCGCCAATAGCGTCGGCGACGTGTTCAACTACACGCAGGGCGCGCGCCAGTTCAAGCAGATCGGGTCGCGGTATTCGATACGTTACTTCGAGAGCCGTCCGGCGGCGATACAGCACGGCGACCCCGAGTAGTTAACTCGCCGGGCCGACCCGAGTCAATTCTTGTTGGGGCGCAGGAATATGCGGCCGTGCGGGTAGTCGAACACGAAGTCGAAGTGTTTGAGGAAGTCGAAGCCGAGCAGCATGTCGTCCGCCGCCATTCCGTACTGGCAGGCGGATTCGTCGGTATACACGATCGGCCCGATAGCCAGCGAGTCGATGTTACCGCAGCCGTTGAGCACCTTGAAGTTGTGCTTCGTGATCAGATCGGCCCCGAAGAAGATGATGCCGGGGTTGCCGGTATCGAGCAGCGCGTTCGCGGCGATCGTCTTGTTGAGGGTCATCGGAATCGCCGGAACGCCCTGCGAGAGGTCGACCGTTATCGGGAGCCCTTTCTCGGCCGAGAGATCGGTCGTCGGATCGAGGACGGCCATGGTCGAGTCGTACACGTTGAGCCTGACGATCGCCCCGGCGAAGAGATCGAACCCGATCAAGCCGTCGTAGCCGCTCGCGTCCAGGCCGCGGTAAGAGTCCTTTTCGAAATCTTGCGAGAAGACGAGGACGTTCTGCAGCGTCGCGTCACCGAACGTGATGGTCTTGACGCTGCGCGTGCGAGTCTTCACCTCTCCGTAGAGGGAGTACGCGGTTCCGGAGCCGCGGAGCACCGCGGCGTTGACGCGATCCGCGAAGCGGTCGTCGAGGTAGATCGAATCGGCGCCCGTGTCGAGAATGAAGCGGCCCTTGACGCCGTTGACCGTGGCATCGACCAGCAATCTATCGTGTGTGACCTTGATCGGGAAGGGGGTGCCGCTGCCGAAGGTCCAGGATGCCGTCGGGGCCGGAGGATGGAGGTCTTCACCGGTCACGGTAACGTTGGGCTCGAACTTGGTATACGCGAAAACCGGTTTGTCGTCGTCGATTGTGAACGACGCCATCATCTTCTTGCCGGGCAGCACGTCCGCGTAGGAGCGGATGTGATAGGTCGTTTCGTACGAGCCGTCGGGGTCGATGACCGCCTTGACGTACGCGCCCGTTGCCGGATCGACGTACAGGTCGATCGGGTAGCCGTTGGCGAGGGTCACGCGGACGGCGCCGACGGGTTTTCCGTCGACGGTCTTGTTGCCGATGAAGGAACTCGGTAGCTCGGTCGTCCCCTCGCGCTGCAGCACCGTGAAGGATGCGAGGAACTTTGCGTAGTCGCCGTACACCGGCGTCGTAAATCCGGCGTAGTCGGTTTCCCAGAAGAGATTTCCCGTGAAGCCGTTGCGTTCGGTGACGTTGTCGCGCTTGAGGTCGGTGTACGAGCTAATGTAGAGAAGGCCCGACGAGACCTCGACGAAGGAGGCCGTCTTTGCACCCTTTTCGTCGGTGACGTCGCCGGTGATGCGCATCGTGCTGAATGTGCCGTCGCCGAACTGCCACCCGATGAATGCGCGGTGTTTCGCAAGCAATGCTTGCGCTTGGGGATCTCCGCTCGACAACGCGGACGCGCCGGCGCACGTGAGCGCCAGCGCCAGCGCTGCTCCAAAAAGTCCAATAATTGAACGCATCAAAGCCTCCGAGAGCTAACTTGCTAACGGATTCGCTACGCTTACCGCCCGGTCATGCCGGGCGGGAGTCTAGGGCGAGCTGCTCGGGGACGTCGTCGGTGCTGGCGTTGGCGAGGGCGTCGGCGTGGTGCCGGGCGGAAGCTGGGCGCCGTACATCGCCAGCAGCCAGATCTGCGTGTGCCGCACGGTCACCCTCGGGACGGAGAAGGAGAAGCCGACGGTCTGGCTCTGCGGCGTCGTGAACTTCGAGTAGTTGGCGAGCAGCTGATCGATGCGCTTGCCGCGGACCACGCTCTCGTTGTAGAGCTGCAGCGCGAAGACGCGTCCGTTGTACTGAATCGCGGGGAGGGTGTACTGCACCGTGGCGGCGCCGTTCAAATCGAAATCCATGTTGCTCTGCAACCGGATCGCCACGAGCGGCGTGATGCGCATGAACGCCGGGTTCGCATTGGTCATGCCGGGCACGTCGCGCGGAAGCGGCTCCATCTGGAGCGTCATCGTCCCAAGCGGCGTGGGCGACGGCGTGGGCGAGTCGCCACCGCTGTCGTCGGCGGTATCGTCATCGGAGGAGGCGGTGGGCGCCGGCGTCGGACTCGCCGTCGGCTTGGCCGTGCTTTTTCCGTTGGGAGAGCCTGACGCGGAGGGCGACGGTATGTTGAAGGACAGCGTGCACGTGTATTGCTGGTTGAACTGCAGAACCGTGGGGCACTTCATCCCGCTCGGTCCCTGGCCGATGGGATACTGCGCTTCGTTAGGTGCGAGCGTAGCGCCGGGGTTGGCGAGCTGCTCGCGGCCGTTGGGACCGACGGTCGGGCCGGCCAGCGTTCCGCCGTTCATGCTGCTCGAAAGTCCGCCGCCGTTCATGCCGCCGATCGAGCCGGGTTCCGTGACGGGCGGCGCCATGCCGCCCATGCCGCTGTCGAGACCCGATCCTTGGCACGAAGCCAACACGAGTGCGAGCGCCGCAAAGACGGCGCGAGCATCACACCTCATCATCTTATTCCTTCGCCTCTACCATTTTGTGCAACTCCTCGACGAAGGACTCAACCGATGTCGTGCGTTTCTCGTCGATTCCGCGCTGATTGACGTTCACGGTGCCGTCT
The DNA here is from genome assembly GCA_036522095.1 of Candidatus Cybelea sp. Lineage (GTDB taxonomy): Bacteria > Vulcanimicrobiota > Vulcanimicrobiia > Vulcanimicrobiales > Vulcanimicrobiaceae > Cybelea. The sequence goes on from DATDGN010000129.1 coordinate 10,749, forward strand.
GCAACCTCTTGTTTGCCCGCGACCAAGATGTACGGCACCTTCTGGGTTTTCCAGTGCCGGATCTTGTATCCGAGCTTCTCATTGGCTTCGTCCACCTCGACCCGAAAGCCCGCTGCACTTAGCCGTGCCGCGACCTCCCGGGCATAGGCCGCTTGCTGCTCGGAGATCGGCGTGACGACGACTTGCAGCGGCGCCAGCCAGACGGGGAACGCGCCCCCATAGTGCTCGATCAATATGCCAAAGAAACGTTCGAGCGAGCCGGCAAGTGCCCGATGAATCATCACCGGGCAATGATCTTGGCCGTCGGCCGCACGGTACTTGAGCCCGAAGCGAGCAGGCAGCACGAAGTCGACTTGAACCGTGCCGAGCTGCCAGGGGCGGCCGAGCGCGTCGCGCACGTTGACGTCGAGCTTCGGCCCGTAGAACGCGCCGCCGCCCTCGTCGACTTCGTAGGGCAGTTCGTAACGCTCGAGCGCGCTGCGGATCGCCGCCTCGGCGATCGCGTCGGTCTCGGTGCGGTCGGCCTCCCCGCGTCGCGATAGCACGTACGCGAACGTGCTGAAGCCAAACGCGTGCATCAGGCGCAGCGCTTCGTCGAGCGTCCGTTCGAATTCGCCCTGAAGCTGTTCGGGCATGCAGAACAGATGCGCGTCGTCTTGCGTGAAGCCGCGGACTCGCGTGAGGCCGTGCAACACGCCGGAGCGCTCGAAGCGGTACACCGTTCCGAACTCCGAGAACCGTAACGGAAGGTCGCGGTAACTGCGCATCCGGCTCTTGTAGATGAGGATGTGACCGGGACAGTTCATCGGCTTCAGACGAAAGCGCTGGTTCTCGACCTCGATCGGGCCGAACATGTTCTCGCCGAAGTTCTCGAGGTGTCCGGAAATCTCGTAGAGCCGTTCGCTCGCGATGTGGGGCGTCACGACCGGCTGATAGCCGCGCTCGCGCAATCCCTCGCGGATGAAGTTCTCGATGATGTTGCGGACGATCGCGCCCTTCGGATGCCAGAAGACGAGCCCGCCTCCGGCTTCCTCCTCGACCGAAAAAAGCTCGAGCTCGGCCCCCAGGCGGCGATGATCGCGGCGTTGCGCTTCCTCCACCCGCGCGAGATAGTCGTCGAGCTCAGCGCGGTCGCGCCACGCCGTGCCGTAGATGCGCTGAAGCATGGCGTTGTGCTCGTCGCCGCGCCAATAGGCGCCGGCGACGCTGGTGAGCTTGAACGCGCCGATCCGGCCGGTCGAGTCGGCATGGCCGCCACGGCAGAGGTCCGTGAACTCGCCGATCGTGTAGAGCGTGATGGGCTGATCGGCGGGGATCTCGCGAGCGATCTCCGCCTTGTAGGCGTTGCCGTCGAACGCGGCGATGGCCTCGTCGCGCGTCACCTCGCGGCCGGTCATCGGATAATTGGCGGCTACGATCTCGCGCATGCGGGCCTCGAGCCGCTCGAGATCCTCGGGCGTGAACGCGGTGGGCCGGTCGAAATCGTAGTAGAACCCATTCTCGATGGCCGGCCCGATGGTGGGCCTGGCCTCGGGAAAGAGGTCCTGCACGGCATAGGCCAGCACGTGCGCCGCCGTGTGGCGCAGCTCGGCCAGCGACGGTGCGCGGTCGTCGGATGTCCCTTCCGCGATCATCCGGCGCGGCTTCGGAGTAAGTAGCTCGTTCATCCTTCGGACTTCGGCGGGGGTTTAGTTGGGCTTAGGATGCCAGGCGAGCCTAGGACGGGGCTGGGGAGAGCGGCCTAACCGTGGACGGGCAGGCCTTAACATGGGGTTAATCGAGCTGGATTACAACTAAGACACCCCTCGAACTTTATGACTCAGGGCGCCTTCTCTTCGCTAAAAGGAGCTTTTTCAGTGACAGGATCGTGGATTCGCCGTTTCGGGGCGCTGGCCGTGGCCGCGGCGCTGTGCGCGCCGGCGGCAGCCGCAACGCAGCTTACCGGAGCCGGCTCGAGCTTCGACTACCCGTTCTTTTCCAAAGCCTTCTACATCTACAGTCAGAAGAATCCCGACGTAACGGTCAACTACCAGTCGATCGGCAGCGGCGGTGGCATTCAACAGTTCACGGCAAAGAACGTCGATTTCGGCGCCACGGACGTTCCAATGAACGCCGACGAGCTCGCCCGCGCGGGGCAGCCCGTCCTCCAGATTCCGGTGACGCTGGGCGGCGCCGCGATAGCCTATAACCTGCCAGGTGTAACCGCGACCATCCGGCTCACTCGCCAGGCGATCGTCGACATCTATCTCGGCAAGATCCTGAAGTGGAACGATCCCCAGATCGCCCGGCTCAACAAGGGCGTGAACCTGCCCGACATGGCGATCGTGGTGGTGCATCGTTCCGACGGCTCCGGGACGAGCTACATCTTTACCGACTTCCTGAGCCACGTCTCGCCGGAGTGGAAGAGCAAAGTCGGCACCGGCAAGAGCGTCTCGTGGCCGGCCCCCAGTGCCGTCGGCGCGAAGGGTAACGAGGGCGTCGCCGGTCAGGTGCGCAGCACGCCGGGAGCCATCGGCTACGTCGAGCTGGCGTACGTCGTTGAGAACAAGATGCCGGCGGCGCTGATTCAAAATCGGGCCGGCAAGTGGGTCGCGTGCGCGGAAGACACCGTTGCCGCCGCCGCCGCCACGAAGCCGGAAGTGAGCGCGACGAATTTCTCGATCGTCGATGCCGCGGGCACGAACTCGTACCCGATCTCCGGCTACTCGTGGGTCGTGATCTACAAGAAGCCGGCCGACGCGGGGCGGGCCAAGATGCTGTACGACGTGCTCACGTGGCTCGTTGGGCCGGCGGGCCAGTCCAACGCGAAGTCCGTCGATTACGTTCCTCTGCCGAAGAACGTGCAGGCGGCGGCGTTGGGGACGCTCAAACAAATGCAGCACTAGTTGCTAAACGCTGAGCCTCGATTTCGGCGCCTCGCGCGCTTCGTAAGCCCGGCCGATCGCGGCTTTGCCGCGGTCGTTTATGGCGGTAGCGTTCTCTTTGCGCTGCTGATCGTCGGGCTGTTCGTCGAGTTGGTGCTGGGTTCGTGGCCGTCGATCAGGGCATTCGGACCGTCGTTCATTTGGCACAGCGCGTGGGACCCGATCACGAGCAAGTTCGGGGCGCTTCCGATGATCTACGGTACGGTCGTCACGTCGCTCGTCGCGATCGTGCTCGCCGGGTTCGTGGGCATTATGGCGGCCGTCTTCTTGGCCGACTTCGCTCCGCGCTGGTTGTCGACGCCGCTGTCGTTCCTGATCGAGCTGCTGGCCGCGGTGCCCAGCGTCGTGTACGGGCTGTGGGGTCTGTTCGTCCTCGCGCCGTTCGTGCGCACCGCGATCGGTCCCGTGCTGCAGCACGCGCTCGGGTGGCTGCCGCTCTTCCAGGGCCCGATCTACGGCGTCGGGCTGCTGACCGGCGGAATAATTCTGGCCCTGATGATCGTTCCGACGGTTACGGCCATCTCGCGCGACGTCATCGCGGCGATACCGGGCGACCTGCGCGAGGCCTCAGCTTCGCTCGGCACGACGAAGTGGGAGACGGCGACGCGCGTCGTCCTGCCGGCCGCGCGGGTGGGCATCTTCGGCGCGTGCGTGCTCGCGCTGGGCCGCGCTCTAGGCGAGACGATCGCCGTGACGATGGTCATCGGCAATCGGCCGGAGATCTCGGCCTCGCTGTTTGCCCCGTCCTACACGCTGGCCAGCGTGATCGCCAACGAGTTCACCGAGGCGACCACGAGCGTTTACATCAGCGCGCTGATCGAGCTCGGACTGATTCTGTTCCTGGTCAGCATCGTCGTCAACGCGCTCGCGCGGCTCATGATCTGGAGCGTTCGTGGTTCAGGCGTCTGACGCGTTGTCGCTGCGGTACCGGCGGCTGGGGCGCCGGCGCGTCTTCGCGTCGCTCGGCACCGCGCTGACGCTATTCTGTGCGGCGCTGGCCGCGGCGGCGCTGCTCGCGATTCTCGTCTACGTCATGGTGCAGGGCATCGGGGCGATCAACTGGGCGTTTCTCACGCAGCTGCCCCACCCCGTGGGCGTTCCGGGCGGGGGCGTCGGGAACGGAATCGCCGGGATGGTCATCGTAATCGGCATCGCGACCGCGATGGCCGTGCCGATCGGACTGCTGACCGGGATCTATCTCGCCCTGTTCGGGCGCGGGGCGATCCCCGAGGCCTTGCGGTTTCTCTCGGACGTGCTCTCGGGCGTGCCCAGCATCGCGATCGGACTCTTCGCCTACGCGGTCTTAGTCGCACCGCTGAGACATTTCTCGGGCTTCTCGGCGTCGTTTGCGTTCATGATGCTCATGCTGCCGCTGCTCGTGCGCACATCGGAGCAGGCGATTCGCTCGGTGCCTGCTACCGTGCGCGAGGGCGCGCTCGCGCTGGGCATGTCCAACTTCCGGGCTACGTTGCGCGTCGTGCTGCCGACCGCGCGGCCGGCGATCATCACGGCGCTCCTGCTGGCGATCGCACGCGTCACCGGAGAGACGGCGCCGCTGCTCTTCACCGCCTTCGGCACGCAGTTCTGGGAAATGAATCCGAATAATCCGATGGCCGTGCTGTCGATGCAGGTCTTCACCTACGCCATTTCGCCGTACCCGAATTGGCAGCAGCAGGCGTGGGGCGGCGCGCTCGTGCTGATCGTCGCGGTGTTCGTGCTGAGCCTGGGCGCGCGCTTCATGCTGCGTCGCGCTATGCGAGGGCTGGACGCATGAGTGCGACGATGACCGACGAGCCCCTCGCGGCCGACGACCTGAGCGCCTATTATGGCGAACGCAAGGCGGTCGGCAACGTCTCGATGGCATTTCGGCGCCGGGCCGTCACCGCGCTGATCGGGCCCTCGGGCTGCGGCAAGACGACGTTGCTGCGCTGTTTCAATCGCATCCACGAGCTTAGCTTCGACGCGGCCGTTGAGGGACGCGTCTTGTTCGATGGGCACGACATCTACGCCAGCGACGTCGATCCTATGGCGATTCGGCGCCGGATCGGGATGGTGTTTCAGCGTCCGAATCCGTTCCCGACGCTTTCGATCCTCGACAACACCGTGTGCGGGCTGCGCGGGCTCTCCGCGCGCCGGCGCCTCGATACGGCGGAGCGCGCGCTGCGTGCGGCGGCGCTGTGGGACGAAGTGAAGGACAAGCTGAAGAGCAGCCCGCTGCGGCTTTCCGGCGGCCAGCAGCAGCGGCTGTGCATCGCGCGCGCCGTGGCCGCCGAGCCCGAGGTGCTGCTGATGGACGAGCCCACCGCGTCGCTCGATCCGATCGCGAGCGCCGTGATCGAGGAGTTAATGGCGTCGCTTGCCGAGCAATTCACCATCGTCGCGGTGACGCACAATATGCAGCAGGCGGCGCGCGTCTCGGATGTGACCGCGTTCATGCTCGCCGACGAGAGCGGTACCGGCCGGCTGATCGAGGTCGACGACACGGCCAAGCTGTTCACCACGCCGAGCGATCGCCGAACCGAGGACTACATCACCGGCCGGTTCGGGTAAAAAAAAAAGAGCGCGCGACCGATAGGCCGCGCGCCCTCTTCTTGCGGGTTTTAGTGGGTTACTACTTGACCTCCGGTACGGCTGCGATGCCGGTCGGACTCGAGTTTCCCGACAGTGTAGAGAACGACGTCGTTTGTCCTTTCTTGTATCCGACGACGTTATCGGCCTGGTTGGACTGGAAGTAACGTCCGCGATACGTGAAGCCGCCGAGCGTGGGTCCGAAGCTCTCAATGCCGTTCGTGATGGTGCCCGACGGGCTCGTCGTGCCGTACGCGTAGATGTTGACGTCCGACGCGGCGAAGTTGGAGACGTACATCACGTCGCTCCTACCGAACTGGACGCTGATCGGTCCGTTGAGGCTGCTCAGGTTCGCGTTCTGCGGCGTCGAGGAGCCCTTGGGAATCTCGTACACCGCGTTCGTGGTATCGCAGGCCACCCAGATGTTGTCGTTACTGTCGACGCCGACGCCGACGGCTTGCCCCTCGGTGGAGAAGTCGATCGTCTCGTACGGCGTGGTCTGGCCCGTCGCGTACGCGGTGATCGTGTTGTTGTTGAGGTTCGACACGAAAACGTTGCCCGAGGAGTCGACGGCGATCCCATACGGGCCGGCGATGCCGGTGCTGATGGTGAGGCTGGGCGAGGTCTGGCCATTCGGGTAGACGGTGACGGTGCTGTTGGCGATATTGGCGACGTAGAGCGTCCGGCTCTCGTCGAAGGCAAGTCCGAACGGAGTGCTGATGCCCGTCGTTATGGAGCCCATGGGCGACGGGTTCGGGGTCCTCGGATCGTACATCAGCACCTCGTTGGTGGCCGTATCCGACGAGAACAAGATCTGGTTGGGATTGGCCGGCCACACGTGCTTGAGGTTGTGCCGCCGCGGATGGAGCGGCACGAGGATCGGACCGGCCACCACAGGCCCGGGTATGAGGCGCATTCCAGGTGGCACGTGGACCGATTGCGAGCTGAGGGACGACGAGCCGGGTGTGAGGGAACTCGGACTGTTGGAGCATCCGGCTACGAAAACGAGCGCCACGACTCCGACGAGTGCGCGACGTGATAGGGCTTCGAGCATGATTATCCTCCGAGATGACGATGAGTGCTTAAAAGTACTGCCCGTTGCTTAGCGCAACGCCTTGGCTGCTGCCGAAGACCTCCTCTTTCAGCCGCGGTTGGTAGAGTGGGTAATCGGTAGCGTAGACCGGGCCGTCTAACGTTGAAACAAACATCCTGTTTTCTGACTCCGTGATGGCCAACTGGACCGGAGTCTGCGGAACCGGGACCTCGAGCCGCGGCGTAGTGCTACCGGGCAAAAACTCGTCGATGCGGCTCGTCGCCCCCGTCTCCACTGCGAGAATGATGCCCGAGTTGGCGACGATGAGCCCCTGCGGCTGATCCAATTGCATGCCGAGCACCTTTCCCTGCGTCGAGCCCGGCGCAAACGTTTCGATACTGCCGAGCCCGCCGTTACGGTAGGCGACGTAAAGATTGCCCTTCGCGTCGAAGTCCATCCCGTCGACTTGAGCGCCGGCGGTTTGTAAGATGCGGGAGACGCTCGTCGTGCCGTGGCGGTATTCAATGATATCACCGCTGCCTCCATTGCCGACGAACAAGTTGCCGTTGCTATCGACTAATGGATAAAGCGGGTAGTTCAAGTCTTGCGAGTATGTTGCAAACGGGGTCAGGGAACCCCGAGCGTACGCGTCGACCGTGTTAGCATACCAGTTGGCGACGTAGAGATTCCCATGCCGGTCGACGTAGAGGCCGTAGGGCGAGCTGGCGCCGTCGGTGATGTATCCAATCGGCGGCGAGTTCCGTTCCTCGCGGAAGATCAACACCCCGCTCCCTGCAGCGACGTAGATCAGATTGCCGCGCTTCTTGACTTCCGGCGAGAGCCAACCGCGCGCTCGCGGCACGTGTCGGGCGACCGTTGCCGGGGAGACCACGATCTCGGGCGATCGCAGCGGCGCGTTAGCGCCGTTTGCGCAGGCAGCGAGCAGCGCGGCGAGCGCGAATGCGCCGAGCGTGTGGAGGCCGGTGTGCGCCATCATCTATTCGTAGTCGGCGGCGAAGTAGTCGTCGGGCAACGGTCGCATGAAGAACTTCGGCGGATGCGGCGCTTTGATCTCGGCGAAGCGCCGCGGCGGCTGCGAGAAGTCGAAGCAGTCGCCGGCCGGAGAGTTCGCCCGGCGGTCGGCTAGCGCGAGGCGGTCGAGGCCCCACAGATCCTCGGCGAAGCGCAACACGCTCGCGGTTTCGTACTGCGTGTGCGAGACGAAGTTTTTCTTTGCGTAGGGCGAGATGACGAGCAGCGGGACGCGGAAGCCCAGGCTATCGCGGCCCAAGTACGGGGGCTTGACGTGGTCGTAGAGGCCGCCCCAGTCGTCCCACTGCACGAAGATCGCGGTCGAGTCCCAGAATTTGCTCTTGCCGACCGTGTTGACCAGCGCGGCCACCCACGACGGCCCGTAGCCGCCGGGGCAGTTTACATGGTCCGAGTCGGCGCAGACCGGCGTGATCCACGTAAAGTTCGCGAGCTTGCCGGCGCGCACGTCGGTGATGAACTTCCAATTCGGCGAGACGACGTCGTTCTTCCAATCGGGTCCGTAGTAAATGTGCCGGACGGCCTGATAGCTCGACCACGTTCCGCCGGTGCCGCTCGAACGGCTGCCGTACTTGCTCGCGAAGAAGCGCCATGAGAGCTTGGCCTTATCGAGTTCGTCGCCTAGCGTCTGATAGTCGAAACACGCCTGCTCGGACTTGCCCGGCATGCGGTTCGGTCCGATCGTCGGGACGGTGTCGCTAGGGCCGCCCTGGCAGCCCCACCAGCTCAGCGGAAGATTGACGGCCCATGCGGCCTGCGCCGCGATGATGTACTGATGCGCGACGAAGCTCTCGTCGAGCTGCGATTGAAACATGCGGTCGGCCAGAACCCACTCGTGCGCCATGTCGAAGTACGGTTTCGACTCGTCGTGCGGCACGTAGGCGTACTCGGGATAGTTGGGCGGACCGCCGTAGCCGTACTCCTTGTCGAAGCCGTTCATGCGGCAGTTCGTCCCCGGAATGCCGCCGGTCCCGTTGCAGTCCCTGAACATCGCGTAGTCGGAGTGGTCGAGCTGATACTGTTTCGCCAAGCTCCACGGCACGAGCGTGACCTTCTGCCCTCGCGAATTCCGGCCATACGCGCGCGTATCGGCGCCCGGATATCCCTGAAACAGGTTATCGAAGCTGCGGTTCTCCTGCACGACGTAAACGATGTGCTGGATTTTGCCTGCGCCGGTCGAGTTGAGCGCCTGCAACGGCGCGCCGTTTTGCATGTACGGCAGCGGCGATCGCGACCCCAGCGCGCAGCCCGCCAGAGCGATGGCGACGCAGACGCCTAGCGCAAGGCGCGGCCCGGGTTGGAGTCTCATGGCTAAAAAGATGATTCAGTATGGCTATTGAAGCGGTCCTTCCATGAAACGGAGAGCAATTCTCTGCGTGGCCGCGGCGTTGCTGGCGGCCTGCGCCCTTCCGGCTCGGAATGGGATGCCCGCCGCCGGCGCGCCGCCCAACGCTCGCGGGCACTCGTGGATGCTGCCGGAGGCGCACAGCGAGAATCTGCTCTACATCGGCGACGCCGGCAGCGGCGGCATCTTGGTGTACTCGTACTTACCGGCGCTGAAGTTCGTGGGGGTCCTCAGCGAGCCGCCGGTGCCGGGCGGCGAGTGCGTCGACGCTGCGCAACACGTGTTCCTCACGGATGCATCCGGCTTCTCGCACGTGACGTACGAGTACGCGCACGGCGGAACGAGTCCGATCGCGATATTGGCCGATCCGGGCGGATCGCCGAGCGCCTGTTCGATCGATCCAATCACCGGGGATCTCGCCGTCGCAAGCTTCCGTAGCAGGGGCGTGACCCACGGGAAGCTCGCGGTCTATCGGGGCGCCCGGGGGACGCCGAAGCTGTACGCCGACTTCGCCCTCAGCGACATGATGTTCTGCGGTTACGACGCCGCGGGCAATCTCTTCGTCGACGGCGTAGGGCCCGGTTCCGCATTCCTCGTGGCGGAGCTCCCCAAGGGCGGCACGAGGCTGACGAAAGTCACGCTGGACCAGTCGATCCTCTTTCCGGGCGGCGTGCAGTGGGACGGCAAGGACCTGGCCGTGGGCGACGATCGCGCCTCGTTCATCTATCGGTTCGCGATGAGCGGCTACAAAGGCAAGAAGGTCGGCGCAACGCGGTTGAAAGTCTGGCCGGGCCTCCACCAGTTCTTCATCCACAACGGCATCCTGATCGATCCGACGTATCTGCCGAGCCGGGGTGCCGTTGCGCTCTACGACTATCCGGCCGGCGGCAAGCCGACGCGGACGATCACCGGCGTTAGCAGCCCCGCCGGCGCCGTCGTCAGTCTCGCTGGAAAATAAGGGTCCCTACGGGAGAAAGTCGACGTCCTTGAAGTCGCCGGCTTCGACGGGGAAACGTCCGGAACGAATCGCGGCTTTGAACTC